>JADZCI010000155.1 GCA_020851655.1 Bryobacterales bacterium | reverse complement strand
TAGTCAAACCCCAAGTGCGCGTACGCCATGGCGAAGTTGGGATCGATTTCGATCGCACGGAGCAAAAGGGGTATCGCCTGTTCGTAGCTCCCGGAGGACAGGCTCGACTTCATTGCGGTGCTGTAGGCCTTGAAGGCTTCAAACGACGGTGTCGTGGCTTCGGAGAGCGGTATCGAATGTTTCTCCACTGTTGCCAGCGACTCGCCCGCTCTCGTTCGAAATTTCCGCGACATTTCGCTGAGAGCGTCCAGGACTTCTTCTTTCCGCGTGACGGCCACTTGTTGCTGATCTAAGGTATTTCCCGCGTTGCAGTCCTTCGCGCGAAGTCCCAGGACGTATTGGCTTCCGACGCGTGTGATCGAGCCATCCAGGACTGCCGCGCTGCCGGTTCGCTCGCAGACCTGCTGAGCGATTGCCGCCGTCAGCCTGGCGCCTTTGGGCTGTCCCATCAATGCCAGGGTCTGCTGGACCGTTCTGTCCGAAATCAGGGCGAGGTACGGCGACTGTTGAAGCTCAACCGACAATCCCTGACGCAGCGTGTCGTCGAAAACCGGATCGTCCGTCCGGTTGTCGAATTCCGCGAGGACAATCGTGTCCTTCCCGGTCAGCTTTGGCCGCGCCGCCGAATCGCGATGCGCAAGCGACCACGCGGTCACGCCGCTCAGCGCGAAAAACACAAATGCCGCTGCCGTGCCGAGGACTGCCAGCCTGTGCCTGCGGAGAAACTTTCGCGCTCGATACAGCCTGCCTGGCGGCGAGGCCAGCACTGGCCGGTGCTCCAGGTGCCTGTCGATATCGGCCGTGAGGTCCGACACTGCGGCATAACGCTGCTCCCGCGTCTTCTCCAGCGCCTTCATGACGATCGAGTTCAGGTCGCCGTCGACGACGCGGCGCAGGGAGTCCGGATCAGTCCGGCGGCTCGCGGCAATGCCGGTAGCCGCCGCGCCCATCGAGGTGAGCTTTCGCGGCAGCGGCGGGGCTTCCTCTTCGCGGATGATCCGCAGCATTTCCGCCAAACCGTCGCTGCGAAGCCGGTTCGTGTCGAACGGTACGGCTCCGATCAGCAACTCGTATAACAGCACACCGAGCGAATAAACGTCGGAGGCCTCATCGATGACTCCTGTCATCGTGTCAGCCTGCTCCGGGCTGGCGTACTCCGGCGTCCCGATCATCTGGCCGGACTGCGTGAGCAGCGCGTTCTCTAAGGTCCAATTCTCGGTAGCCTTGGCGATGCCGAAGTCGATGATTTTGGGCACAGGCGTGCCGTCCTGCTCGGCAACGAGCACGTTCGACGGCTTAATGTCGCGGTGGATCACGCCTTTCTGATGTGCATGTTGGATCGCACGGCAGACCGTGAGGAATAGGGTGAGCCGCTCCCCGATGGTCCTGCGCTTGCGATCGCAGTACTGGGTTATGGGCGCCCCCTCGATGTACTCCATCACGAAGTACGGGCGCCCGTTGCCGGTCGCGCCCGCATCGAAAATCCGGGCAATATTGGGGTGGTCCATCATCGCCAGCGACTGGCGTTCATTGTTGAAGCGGGCCAGCACCTGGGCGGTATCCATGCCGAGCTTCACAACCTTGAGAGCCACGTTGCGGCGAATGGGTTCAAGCTGCTCTGCCAGGTACACGGCGCCCATACCGCCTTGGCCGAGCGGCCGGACAATCCGGTAGCGCCCGAAGTCGTCATCGCGGGCTGCCGCGGTCAAGGTAACGGTGGTCTGGGTTGCAGATTCGCCCGCCTCAGCCGAACTATCGAGATCGCCCCGGATCAGACACTTGGGGCACGATCCGGCGGGTTCGCCGGGCCCCAATGACGTTCCACACTGAGGACAGCTTGGCACCAGGAACAGAGTAGCTTTCCATATTCTAACCTCTCGCTCCGAACGCCGTAACCTTCAGCCCCCTTTGTGATCCGCCCATTCGCCGCGTCCGCTCACTTCCTCAGGATCTTGTCCATTGCCTTTCCTTTGGCCAGCTCATCCACCAGCTTGTCCAGGTAACGGATCTGCCGCATGAGTTTATCCTCGATCTCCTCCACGCGATAACCGCAGATCACGCCTGTGATTTTGGAGACGTTCGGGTTGATCCGTGGCGCTTGGGCGAAGAAAGTCTCAAAATCAACCTTCTTGCCGATCTGCCGTTGAAGCGCCGGTTCATCGTAGCCCGTCAGCCAGTGGATGATGGCATGCACTTCCTCCTTCGTACGGCCCTTCTTCTCCGCCTTGGCGATGTAATACGGGTAGACGCTTGCGAACGTCATTCTGAACACTCTCGCGTTGTCCATGACCTCTTTGCTCCTTGAAGAGTCTAGCGCTCCAAACCGGCAACCGCCGCCAACTCAGCCCTTCCTGGTATGAGACCGGTCCAGCGGGTCCGCCGGCTCGCAGCGCAGTTCGCGGCTCATCAGGTCAACGAGGGTGTTCAGTACCTTCACGCGGGCGTGGTACTTGTCGTTCCCTTCCACCAACGTCCATGGAGCGGTCCGCGTGCTTGTCTTCAGCACCATCTCCTCGACGGCCTTTTCGTAGGCGCCCCATTTCTCGCGATTGCGCCAATCCTCTTCGGTGAGCTTCCAGGCTTTGTAGCCCGTCTGCTTGCGCTCCTCGAAGCGCCGGAACTGCTCTTCGCGCGAAATGTGGATCCAGAACTTGGCCAGGATCGTTCCGAAATCCCGAAGCTGGCGCTCAAAAGAATTTATCTCTTTGTACGCCCGCTTCCACTCGGCTTCGCTGGCGAAGCCTTCCACGCGTTCCACCAGCACGCGTCCGTACCAGGAGCGGTCGAAGATCGCGATCTGACCCTTCTCCGGAAGCCGCCGCCAGAACCGGTAGAGGTAGTGCCGCGACTTGTCCTCGCCTTGCGGCGCGCTGATCGGGTACACGATGTAGCCACGAGGGTCGAGCCGCTCTGTGATTCGCTTGATGGCTCCACCCTTGCCCGCCGCATCCCACCCTTCGAAGACCAGCACCACCGGACGTTTTTGCAGATAGACCTGGTAGCCCAGTTCACGCAGTTGAATCTGGCGCCGCGCCAGTTGCCTGGCGTACTCCTTGCGGTCCATGACTGCGCCGAGGTTGAGCGTTTCAAGCATCAGCGCGCCTTCCGCTTCTGAGGCTTGTTGTTGCCGTTCTTGTCCAGCGATTCCATCGCGGCGCGAACGTCGGAGTCTTTTCTGGTGGCCTCCGCCGACACGTCTTCTCCCGGCGCATCGTCTCCCAACCGCGCCTCGAGGGTGCCGATGATGGTCTCAAAAATCTTGCGCCGTGCAAACCACTTCGACGTTGCTTCGACGATGGTCCAGGGAGCAAACTCCGATTCCGTCAATTCAAGCATCTCCTCGGCCGCGGTGAGATACCGGTCGTACTTCTTGTGGCGCTCCCAATCGGCGCCGCTCACCCGCCAGCGTTCCAGCGGATCGGCTTCGAGTTCCTTGAAACGGCGCTTCTGCTCCTTCTTGCTGATATGCAGGAAGAACTTGATGACCACCGCGCCATCGTCAGCCAGCATCCGCTCAAACTCGACAATGTCGCGGAAAGCCGCCCGCCAGCCCGCTTCCGGGATCATCCGTTCGACGCGCTTTTCCAGCACCCGGTCATACCAACTGTGATCGAAGATCACCATCTCGCCGCGATTCGGAACCCGCAACCAGAACCGCCACAGCCACGGATGCTGCTGCTCGTAGGTCCGGGGCAGGGCGACGGCGTGCATCCGGAAGCCGCGCGGGTCCAGCCGTTGCGTTAGCGTCGCGATGGCTGTTCCCTTGCCCGCGGCATCCCAGCCTTCAAAGACGATCACCGAAGAGATGCGGTGATCCCAGCAGGCTTTCTCCAGGTCGTACAGACGCCGCTGCAACCGCGGCAGGATTGCCTTGTACTCCGCGCGGAGCAACTTCCGCCGCAGATTTACGTTTTCGAGCATCGGTGGCTCTAACGCCGGGTCAATGTTGCCGAGCGGCTCTTCAAGAGCGTCTCCTGGGCGTTTACCAGCCGCTCCCCATGCCTTTCGGCGCGCCGGTACTTTCCGTCCGGCTGCATGATTCGGGCCTTGACATTATCCGCCAAATAGACGGAAAAGACTTTCTCTTTGAGATACCGCACCAGCGGCTTCTTGAGCACCGGGAACAACACCTCCACGCGGCGGTTGATGTTGCGCGGCATCAGGTCCGCGGAACCGAGATACACCTCCTCGGCGCCCCCGTTCAAGAAATAGAAGATCCGGCTGTGCTCCAGGAACCGGCCAACCACACTGCGTACGCGGATGTTTTCGCTAATGCCCGCAAGACCCGGGCGAAGACAGCAGATCCCGCGCGCCAGCAGATCGATCTGCACTCCAGCCTGTGAGGCTTCGTACAGCAGCCGGATAATCCGGTGATCGATCAGGGCGTTGATCTTGAACACGATCCGCGCCTCCCGCCCGTTGCGCGCATGATCGATCTCCCGCCGGATCATCGCCTCGAGCCGGCCGCGCAGGTTGGTCGGAGCCACCAGCAGCTTGCGGTAGTCTGACTTGGCCGAGTAACCGGTCAGCACGTTGAACAAGTCTGTCGCGTCGGCGCCGAGATCCGGGTCGCACGTCAGGAGCCCCAGATCGGTGTACAAGTGCGCGGTGACCACGTTGTAGTTGCCCGTAGACAGGTGCAGGTAACGGCGGATGATTTCGCCTTCCTGCCGCACAATCAACGCCACCTTGGCGTGGATCTTCAGCCCTACCAGGCCGTAAACCACGTGCACGCCCTTGTCTTCCAGCCGCTTGGCCCACTCGATGTTGCTTTCTTCGTCGAACCGCGCCTTGAGTTCCACCAGGACCGCGACCTGTTTTCCGTAGTCGGCGGCGTCCAGCAGCGCCTCAACGACCGGCGAGTTCGGCCCCACGCGGTACAAGGTCATCTTGATGGCCAGCACAGCGGGATCGTGGGCCGCGGTCCGGAGCAACTCCACCACGGGCTCGAATGAGTCGTAGGGATGGTGGAGCAGGATGTCTCCCTTGCGGATGCTGGCGTAGAGATCGTCATCTTCCGCCAGCGTGGCCGGCGTCGCCGGCACAAAGGGCGCGTCCTTGAGTTCCGGCCGCTCCACCGGCAGCAAGCGGCGCAGCCGGCTCACCCCCAGCGGACCCTCGACGCGGAACAGATCGTACTCATCGAGTTCCAGGTTCTCCCTCAGGATCTCCAGAATCCGGTCGGGCATGTCCGGCTGAATCAGGCATCTCACGACTTGTCCGAAACGCCGCGCCTGCACGCCTTCCTCAACCGATTCCAACAAGTCGGCCGCTTCCAATTCCTGAATCGCCATCTCGGCGTCTCGCGTGACATGGAACAGGTGCGACTCGAGTACCTCCATGCCCGGGAACAGTTGCTGAAGGTTGGCCCGGACGACTTGTTCGATCCAAACGAAGGTGAACACTCCCGCATTTTTCCGGATGGGTTTTTCGAGCTGCACCAACTGCGGCAACATCTCGGGAATCTTCACTCGCGCAAAATGCTCGTCTCCGCCGGGGTCGCGAATTAGAACAGCGAGATTCAGGCTGAGGTTCGAAATATGAGGAAACGGCCGGCCCGGATCAAACGCCAGCGGCGTTAGAACAGGAAAAATCGTTTCGGAAAAGTAACGGTCGGCGGCGGCGCGCTGCGTTTCGTTCAGTTCCGCATAATCGACCAGGTGAATGTTCTCGTGGGCGAGTTCCTCCAGTAGCGCCGTCAGGCATTTGTGCGCCGCGAGAATCAGCCTCTGGTAATCGGCATTAATCGCGTCCAACTGCTGCGCCGGCGTCATCCGGTCCGAACTGGCTTCGATGATTCCGGCCTTGAACTGCTGTTGGAGTCCGGCCACGCGGACCATGAAAAATTCGTCGAGATTGGACCCGACAATCGACAGAAACTTGACGCGTTCCAGCAGTGGATTGGACACGTCTTGAGCCTCTTCGAGCACCCGCCACTGGAACGCCAGCAGGCTCAGTTCCCGGTTGACATAGAGGCTTGGATCATCGAGGGAAGGCGTCGACGCCCGTTTAGACCGGCTCGTGCTCGCGCGGGAACCCATTCAGAATTACCAGCTTAGCTCAACCATCGCGGCGCGGGGCGGCGCACTCGATGATTCCAGCGCGGCGGTTCCGCGCCAACACAAGCCGCACGCTATCATTGGGATGAGAATGAGTTCACCCGTAGCGGGAGGGGGGCGCCGCCGGATTCCGTCGTGGGTCGGATCTGCTTTCGTTTGGGCGATTTCTGTCGGCTGCCTGCTCTGGGTCTATCACGATTTCAACTGGAAGGCGGAACTGCCTCGTTTCCGCGATATCCATTGGGCTTGGATCGTCATCGCGGTCTGTGCCGACATTCTGGTGTACGTTTCTCAGGCCTGGCGCTGGAACATGTTGTTGAGTCCCATCGCCCGTCTTCCGCTGTGGCGCACCGTCCAGGCGATCTATGTCGGACTCTTTGCCAACGAAGTCCTTCCATTCCGCAGCGGCGAGATCATTCGCTGTTATCTGCAAGGCGTCTGGAACCGGATTCCGGTCTCGTTGGTGCTCTCCTCGGCGTTGATCGAACGTCTGGTCGATGGCCTCTGGCTGGTACTCGGATTCACCGCCATCGCGGCCATGCTCGACTTGCCGCAGCCGGTCGAATACGGCGGCTACGGCCTGGCGGTCATCGTCTTGGCGCTGGGTGGGCTGGTCGCTTTTGCCGTTTTCAACAAACGATTTGCCCATCACGTGGTCACGCGCCACCGCTTTTCTGAAGTTCTCCGGTCTGTGGTGGAAGGCGTGCATGTAATGGGAAAATCACCCTCCTTCGGATTTTCCATCCTGGCCAGCATTGTTTACCTCGGGCTTCAACTGGTCCCCGTTTACGCCATGATCCGCGGCTATGGCGTCGATCTGACCATTGCCGATTCGGCCGTGGTCCTGGTGGTCATCCGCCTCAGCACCGTGATTCCCGGACTGCCCGGCAATCTGGGCTTGTTCAACGCCGCCGCGTTCACCGCTCTGCACAACATGTTGGGGGTCGATTCGCAAACCGCCAAGAGCCTCAGCGCGGTCATGTTCTTCATCGTCACGGTACCGTTGCTCATCGCTGGTTCTATTGCGCTCGCGGCAACCGGTGTCAAGATCAAGGAAGTCTATGCGAGCGCGCACCGCCACACGCGGCCACGCGCAGCCTACCATGAACAGCCTTGAAGCCGGCGCCGCCCGCCAAACCGCTCCGGTCTACACTGGAGGTGGATGCAACTGAGCCGTTCGACGCAGACCAATTACGTCATGTTGGACTTGGACGAGTCCATGGTCCGCCAGGCCGCCGAACAAGCGGGGTTCCAATGCGACCTGCAAGACCTGGGGCGGTCTTTCTGCCTGGAACTCACCGCGACTGAGCGGGATGGCCCGCTGCTGCTCTTTGATGCGGCCGACCCCGGCAACACGGGATGGTTCTCGCGCTGCCAGTACTATGTCGACGGGCTCACCGGTGGCGTGCTCCAGACTCCGTTTCATCTTTCCAACCGCCCCGACCACCATGGAAAGCCGCTGCCGCAATCGGTGGTCCTTCAAATCGCCAAGGAGGTGCCCCAACACTTCCGTTTACCGGGCCGCCAGCCGGTGAATGAACGCCTTGTCTACACCGTCCTCTACAACTTCCTCGGGGCGCTCCTCAACGGCGGCGTCGGGCTGTGCGGCCGGGCGGTTGTCCGTCCCCTGGCGGGCATTATCAAAAAATAATTTCCCATCCGCCAAGAGCATATCTTTTCTATAGGTTAAGCGGGAAGCCTACTCTATACTGGAGGTAGTCTACGCGCTGTGTCAGCGGGTTCGGCCGGGATCCCGTCTAGTGGACGAGCCGCTTTGGCAATGGCGGTTCTTGGCCAGGCGCGGATTGCTTCCCCATGTCATCGCCGAACACAACGCCGTCACCGAATCCGGGTTCCGAGTTGTACGACAAGTTCTTCACGCACATGTTCGATGCCTGTGCGTTGCACGAGATCCTTTACGACGCCAGCGGCGCACCCGCCGATTACCGGTTCCTCGGCGTAAACCCGGCCTTTGAAAGGATCACCGGGATTCCGGCCCACAGCGTGGTCGGCCGAACCGTTCGCGAGGCGCTTCCGGGAGTCGAGCGTTACTGGATCGAGGCCTATGGCCGTGTGGTTCAAACCGGCGAACCGCTCTTGATCGAGCAGCACGAGAAGTCCTTGGACAAGGTTTTCGAAGTCGTCGCCTTTCGTGTGGCGGACAACCAGTTTGCCTGCATATTCCGGGACGTCACCGAGCGCAAGAACGGCGAAGAGCGCAAGGCTCGCTTCAGCTACATGAGCGCGCTGCTCAGCCACGTTCGTCAGGCTATCGTTCGAGCGGAGTCGCGGGAACAACTGGTTGGCAGCCTCAGTTCCGTGACACGCCTCGGCGGACACCTGAGGCTTCACTGGCTGGGACAAGGCGAACCGGCGTCCTCCGGCCCGCCTCAGTGGCGATGTGCCGTTATGGACGAAGCCTTCCACTCGAAGTTGCCGGCTGTGGGCAGTCCAACGCCTTCCGGTTGCGACCGGCCAAGCGAAGCGGGCGCCTCGTGCGCCGCCGCGCCAATTTGCGTCCAGGGTGAGGTGTGGGCGATGCTCTGTGTGGACGCGCCAACGGGAGACTTCTTTGGCCAACCCGAGGTTGCGCTCCTCAGAGAAGCAGCCGAAGACCTGTCTCTCGCCCTGGAGAAGCTTCACGCGGAAGCCCGGCGCCTCGATGCGGAACGGCAACTGCGCCACGAGAAGGAGTTCATCCGCACGGTTCTGGACAACGTGGCGGAAGGCGTAATTGCCTGCGACGTCCAAGGGCAGCCGGCATTAGTCAACCGGTCCGCCATGGAATGGTGCGCCGGGCATCTCCCGTCTGCCGAGCCGTTCACCCCGTTTCCGGGCTGCGAATCTCTCCTGACCAGCGTTCTGCGGGGAGACGCGCTCCGCAATAGTCCTCTTTCCGTCCCGGTCCCGGGGGGCGAGACCCGTAACCTGCTCGCCAACGGAACGGCTTTCTCCGATGCGGATGGCAACAGGTTGGGCGCCGTCCTGGCTCTGCTGGACGTCACCGGGCAGCAGACCGTCGAGCGCCTGCTGCGCGAGAGTGAAGAGCGCTGGCAGTTTGCGTTGGAGGGCGCCGGGCACGGCGTGTGGGATGCAAACGTCTCTACCGGGCGTTCTCATTACTCGCGGCGCTGGAAGGCCATGCTCGGCTATGAGGACCCCGAAGTTGGCGATACGTTCGAGGACTGGGAAAGGCTGGTTCACCCCTTCGACCTCGCTTCTGTAAAAGCCGTGATGGCGCGGCACCTGGCCGGGGAAACGCCCAGCTATGGCGCCGACTTCCGGATGCGCTGTAAAGATGGCTCGTGGCGCTGGATCCACGGACGCGGCAAAGTGGTCTCAAGAGATCCAGACGGACGGCCGCTGCGCGTCGTGGGAACCCACACCGACATCACGGAACGCCGCCGGGCGGAGCAGAAGCTGCGCGAAACCGAAGAGCGCTTTCGCCTCATCTCGGAAAATACCGGTGATGTGATTTGGCTTGTCGATGCCGCGAGCCTCAGGATCACCTATATCAGTCCGTCCGTTCAACGCATGCGCGGGATTTCGCCGGACGAGGCGATGAGCCAAAGCCTAGTTCAGGCGCTGACGCCCAAATCTTTCGACTACGCGATGCGGCAGCTCCAGGAAAGGGTGGCTGCGCTCCAGGCCGGTGACGAATCGGCGCGCATGCGAGTGGACGAGTTGGAGCACTATCGCCGGGATGGGTCGATCGTGCAAACGGAGGCCGTCACCACGCTGCTCACCGACGCCGACGGACGCGTCCGGGAGGTGCTGGGCGTATCCCGCGACATCACCGAGCGCAAAGCCGCCGAAGACGCGCTCCGCGCCAGCCAGGCTCAGTTGGCCGAAACGATGGAACTCGCCAACTTGGTGCCCTGGCGCTTCGACCTGGCCACCGGGCGGTTCATCTTCAACGACCGGTTCTACGCCCTCTGTGGAACCAGCGCGGAAGACGAGGGCGGCTACGAAATGACTCCGGAATGGTACGCGCGGCAGTTTGTCCATCCCGGCGATGTACCTCGAGTCCTGGCCGAGGCAAGCGGCTACGGGAATCAAGCTCTCCGCAGCCAGCGCCGGCAAATGGAGTGCAGAATAGTCCGCCGTGACGGCGATGTCCGCCACATGGTGGTCCGCCATGAAACCCTGTTTGATGAGTCCGGCTCGCCGGTGGCCATCGCGGGGGCTCATCAGGACGTAACCGAACGCCGGCGGGCCGAGGAGGCATTACGGGCGAGCGAAGCCCGGTTCCGCACTCTCATCAGCGAGTCTCCGGTCGCCATCTGCGTGTCGCGGAACGGACGCGTCACTTATGCCAATCCTGCATTCCTCAAGCTGACCGGCTACTCGTCCGAGGAGAGCCTGCGCGGCATCCGGTTGCCTCACTTGGTTGCGCCTGAATCCAGGAGGGAAGCCGGCAATTGGTTTCGTTTGCGGTCCTACGGCCACGAGGCCGCGGACAAAATCGAAATCGCGGGACTCCGGGCCGGTGGCGCCCGCTACCCGCTTCAAGTCGCGCTTAGTTTCATGCGGTTCTCCGACGGGCCGGCGCTAGTCCTGTTTGTCGAGGACCTCACGGCCCAACGCAAGGCGGAGGCGGAACGCGAGCGGCTTCAGGCTCAGCTTCTGGAGGCGCAGAAAATGGAGTCCGTGGGGCGGCTTGCCGGGGGCATCGCTCACGACTTCAACAACCTGCTGACCGTTATCAACGGCTATTCGGCGCTTATTCTGGGCCGCCTGCCAGCGTCGGATCCAACCCACTCAGCGGCCGGCCATATACAGCGCGCCGGCGAAAAGGCCACCTCGCTCGTCCGCCAACTGCTCGCCTTTGGCCGGAAGCAGACGCTTCAGCCCGAAGTGCTCGACCTGAACTCTGTCGTGCGTGAAACGGCCAACATGCTTCCGCATCTGTTGAACGGCGCCATCGAGATCTCACTGGACCGCCTGGGACCCGTCAAGCCCGTCCTGGTGGACCGCCAGCAACTCGATCAAATCCTGATGACGCTGGCCATCAATGCCAGGGATGCCATGCCCCGCGGCGGCGCCCTCTTCTTTGAGTCGTCTGATGTGACCCTCGAAGGAACGGGCGCTCCCGCCGCCTACGTCAGGTTGACGGTCCGCGACACGGGCACGGGAATCGACGAAGAGACCAAGGCCCACCTTTTTGAGCCGTTCTTCACCACCAAGCCTTTCGGCCAAGGCTCGGGACTCGGCCTGGCCTCAGTGCACGGCATCGTGGCTCAGAGCGGAGGCGTCATCGATGTTGAGTCCGAGATCGGCCGGGGCACGGCGTTTCACGTCTGCTTTCCGGCTGTCAGCCCC
The DNA here is from genome assembly GCA_020851655.1 of Bryobacterales bacterium. Lineage (GTDB taxonomy): Bacteria > Acidobacteriota > Terriglobia > Bryobacterales > Bryobacteraceae > JADZCI01. Next base: position 1,479 of record JADZCI010000155.1, on the reverse strand, counting down.
GCGGTGGAGGCGGGCGCTCCGGCGGGCGCCTTCGAAGCGGCCCGCGGCAGCGAGACCGTGCTCATCGCCGAAGACCAGGAGGAAGTGCGCAGATTGGTGGCCGCGGTCCTGGAAGCGCGAGGCTACACCGTGATCGAGGCTGCGAGCGGACCAGAGGCGCTCGACATCTGTGAGGCACGCCACCTGAGCCTCCTCATCTCCGACGTGGTCATGCCCGGAATGAATGGATTCGAGCTGGCCCGGCAGGCTCGCGTGATTCAGCCGGAACTCAAAGTATTGTTCATGTCCGGCTATTCACAGCCGTTCCGGGACCTGGCGCCGGAAGACGCGGCCGGCGGCGCGCCTTTCATTGAGAAGCCGTTTTCACCTGGCGATCTCGCCGCCAAAGTTCGCGAAGTGCTGGGCGTTCCCGCCGCCAAACCCAAAGTGCTCATCGTCGACGACGAGAACGAGGTGCGCCAGTTCCTGCGCAAGGTGATGCAGAGCGGTGGATACGACACATTCGAGGCGGCGGACGGCAAGCAGGCGATCCGGCATCTGCGCACAAACCCGGTGGATCTTGTCGTCACTGACCTGGTCATGCCCGACATGGAAGGTCTGGCGACCATCCGCGCGGTGCGGCACGACTATCCCAACGTCGGAATCATCGCGATTTCGGGCGTCCACGGCGGCCAGTACCTGCGCATGGCGCGGCCCCTCGGCGCCGATGCCGCGCTGCGCAAGCCGCTGGAACCGGAAACCTTGCTCAGCGAAGCCCGGCGCGTTCTCGCTCTGACGAGATAGGCTTCTCCGGCGTCCATGCTCCGGCTCAGCTCGTACGGATCGCATCCATCGGCGAAAGCCGTAAGGCCCGGCGGGCGGGCAGGGCGATGGCAACCACCGCGACTGAGACCATCACAGCGAACACGGCGGCGAAGGTCTTCGGGTCGTGGGGACCGACTCCGTAAAGTAAGCTGCGCAGCATTCCGGTCAGCGCGAGCGAGCCGGCCAGCCCCGTGAGCACGCCCGCCGCCATCACCTTGGCGCCCGAGGCCGCTACCATGGCCGCGATTCGCAGCGGTTCGGCGCCAAGCGCCACTCGCAAGCCAATCTCTCTGGTTCGCTGTGACACCGCGTGCCCCGCGACGCCGTAGATGCCAATCGCCGCGACAAACAACGCGGCAATCGAAAAGAAGGCCAACAGGACGGAGCTGAAGCGTTGACGCGCGAAATCCTGCCCCAGAATTTCCTCCATGGATCGAACCGCGGATACCGGTTGGCCCGCGTCAAGCCGGTGCACGGCGTCCTGGCAACTCCTGGCAACCGCCAATGGACTCCCGTGCACCTTAACGAGCATCGTCATGCCGCTCATGCCCAGCTTTGCGTGAGGGTAGTAGACTGTCGGCTCCGCATCCTTTTCGATCGATAACTCCCGGATGTCCCCGGCTACACCGGTGATTTCTCCAAACGGGTTGTCAGAAGCCATGAGCACACTGATGC
>JADZCI010000154.1 GCA_020851655.1 Bryobacterales bacterium | reverse complement strand
TGATGGAGCTCAGTTGGTTTGTGGGAATGATGTTGCCGGCGTACGGCTGGCGGGTGGCGGGATCGATGATCGCCTTCGGCAGCAGCGCCGAGAAATCACCGCGCCGCTGCGCAGCCGTGGGCACGATGATGCCCACTTGATTCGGAGACCGGCGCTCCAGCGTGCCCTGATAGCTGTAGAAGAAGAAAGTCCTGTCCCGTATCACGGGGCCGCCCAGCGTCGCGCCAAACTGATTCCGCTTCAAACCGTCCTGCCTCTTTTGGCCGTTCACGATTGGCGCGAAGTAGTTTGCGGCATTCAATGCCTGGTTCCGGATAAACCAAAAGCCGCTTCCATGGAACTCGTTGGTTCCGCTCTTCGTCACGGCGTTCACAATGCCGCCCGACTGCCGCCCGAATTCCGCGCTGAAATTGTTGGTCTGTACGCTGAACTCGTTGAGCGCATCCGGATTCGGCATCGGGTTGGGCGCGTTGGAATAGTGGTCATTGTTCTGGGCGCCGTCCAGCACAAAGTTCGTCGCGTTGGCCCGGCTGCCGTTTACCGAGACGCCTCCACGCACGCCGGGGTAAGTTGTGCCTGAGGTGGTGTCGGCGCGCCAGTCCGTGGCTGTTCCAACAATCAGGCGCATCAACTGCGTTGGGTTCCGGCCATTCAGCGGAAGATCCTCGATGCGCTTCTGATCCACCACCGACTTCAAGACCGCCGTTGTGGTGTCAACTGTGACCACTTCGCTGGACACCGTGATGGTCTCCGTAGTTGCACCCACCGTCAGGCTGATGTCAACTCGGGCCACTTCGTTCACCTGAACACGAATGCCCTTGGTCTCGAACCGCTTGAAACCCCGCGCTTCGGCGGTAAGCGTGTAGGAGCCGATTGGAATCGCTCGAATGGAGTACTGGCCATTGCCGTCGGTGGCCGCCTGGAAGTGGGCGCCGGTGCCTTCGTTTGTTGCGACGACCGGGATGTTGGGAACAACGGCGCCCGTGGCGTCGGTGACGACGCCTGAAATGGAAGCAGTAACGTTTTGCGAGACGAGATTGGCTGACCCGGCAACGATCAGCGCAATGGTGAGCACGGCCCGGCGCATCCAGCTTTGCATGAAAGTATCCCCTTATCCGACAAAGATCCCCGGCGAACGCCGGTGCGACAAGAGGGACCGGCTCACCTTCTGGTGAGCCAACTTTATTCATCTTTTATACAGCTTGTCAACCCCCACACAGCGCCCGCCACACCGCAACAGGGCGCCGCGTCCAGGAGCAAGCACTAGTATGTCGATATTATTGACCAGGGTCGCCCTCTGTCCACACACTAGTTGCAATGTGGGGCCGGGATTCGCTTCTCATCATGTTGGCTGCGTTGGTGCTGCTGGGCTTGTCCGCATCCCTGCTGGGGCTTGCCGACACGAACGCCGCGCTCGAAGAGCGGCTCACCCGCTACCGGACGCTGGGCAAAGCGTTCTACGAGAATCCGACCACGCAGGCGCAAGCCGTCGAGCAGTTCCGGCTGGCGTGGAAGCTGAAACCCAATTCAAACATTGAGCGGCTCAATTACGGGCTGTCGCTGTTGCGCGCGGCCAAGATCCAGGAAGGGATTGCCGAGTTGGAAGCGGTACAGAAGGCGGACCCCGCGCTGCCGCACACCTGGTTCAACCTCGGCATCGAGTTAAAGAAGTTGGGCGAGACGGAGAAGGCGATTGCGCAGTTCGAGCGGATGGGCAAGCTGGTTCCGTCCGAGCCGATCACGCAATACAACCTCGGTGTCTTGTACAAGCTTGCCGGCCGCAACGAGGAGTCGATCGCGAAGTTCCAGCTAGCCAGCCGGCTTGATCCCAACCTCGCGGCGGCGCACTTTCAACTGTTCAACGCCTTCCGCCAGGCGGGTAGACGCGAGGAGGCGCAAAAGGAACTGGCGGCATTTCAGGAAATCAAGAAGCAGCAGGAGGCGTCGGGCAACACCGAAGACGTCGAATGGAGCCTGTACTCGGAAATCTATGAGGTGATCGACAACAAACTGTCGGCGGAGAATACGGCCGGTCCGGCTTTGCGATTCACGCCGGCGAAACTCGCCGGCACGGTGGACCCGAAGACGGCTTCGGCGATGGTGCTGGATTTCGACGGCGATGGGACGCCCGACCTGCTGGCATGGTCTTCCTCGGGGATTCTCCTGTTCAAGTCCGGCGCAACAGCCGTCGAATCAGGACTCGGCCGGCTGAAGGAAGTGCTTGGCGTGGTGGCCGGCGATTACGACAACGACGGGTTGGTGGATCTGTGTGTGCTGACCCCTGCCGGTCCGGCGCTCTACCACAACGTCAAGGGGACATTCGGCAAGGCGGATGCGGCACTGCCACAGCAGAGGTTCGAAGCGGCGGTGTGGCTCGATTACGACCATGACTACGATCTGGACCTGCTCTTGCTCGGCGCGCAGAGCACGCTACTGCGGAATCAAGGCGCAGCGGGATTTGCGGACCGGACCAGGGACTTCCCCTTTCAGGCGGGGCAGGCGCGGGAGGCTGTGAACTTCCGCTTGATTCCGGACAGCAAGTCGCTGGACCTGATCGTCGCCTACGCGGACAAACCACCCGTCCTCTACCACGACCGGCTGGGTGGAAGGTATGAGCCGGAAGTCCTGACTTCGCTGACCGCCGGGTTGCGTGGATGGCAGGTCGCGGATCTGAACAATGACAGTTACCTCGACGTGGTGTTTCGAACCTCGGGTGGGGCGATGGTGGCCTACAACCGCGGTGGCAAAATCAACGGCGCCGAGCCGGCCGGAAAGACCGGCGACGAATTTGTGTTGGCCGACTTTGAGAACCGCGGTCTGCTGGATTTCCTGCAATCGAACCTCTGCGCGCGGAGTCTGGGCGCCGGAAGGTTCGAAGCCGGGAAGGCGGTCGCGGGGCTGCCCGCCGGAGCGTCATGGGCGGCGGCGGACTTCAACAATGACGGGCGCACCGACTTGGCCGGAGTGCTGCCCGACGGGACGGTGCGCAAATACACCAACGCGACGCTGACGAAGAATTCCTGGCTGCGGGTGGGCTTGACCGGCATCAAGAATCTGAAGCTCGCGCCGGGTTCGGAAGTTGAGGTCAAGGCGGGCGGGCTGTATCAAAAGAAGGTTTATCGCGGCTTGCCGCTGCTGTTCGGGCTGCGCACGATTCCCAGGGCCGATACGGTGCGCATCACCTGGCCGAACGGGCTGATTCAGAACGAAATGAAGCAGCTTGTGGCAAAGCGGTACGACTACAAGGAAGCCCAGCGTCTTTCCGGTTCGTGCCCCCTCATTTGGACCTGGAACGGGACGGAATTCGAGTACATCACCGATGTGCTGGGAGTGGCCCCGCTGGGAGCCTCGTCCGGTGACGGGCGCCACTTCCCGACGGACCACGACGAGTACATCGCGATTCCGGGCGACTCGCTCAAGCCGCGCGGCGGCAAGCTCGAAGTGCGCATCACCGAAGAGTTGAGCGAGGTGACCTACCTCGACCGGGTGCAACTTATCGCGGTGGATCACCCTTCGTCAACCGCCGTGTTTGTGAATGAGAAGTGGAAAGCGCCGCCGTTCCCGGAATTCCGGTTGTATGGCGCGTCCCAGCCAAAGCATCCCGTGCGTGCGACGGACTATCGCGGCCGCGACGTCACCGGGCTGGTCGCGAGGGCGGACCGGCGTTATCCGGATGCGTTTCCGCAAAACATGAATGGCGTAGCGGCCCTGCATCACCTCGATCTCGACTTCGGCGATGTGGCGCGCGACAACCGGGCTGTGCTGATGCTGAGCGGCTGGGTGGACTGGGCCGATGGCAGCACCTTCCTGGCGCAGGCGCAGGAATCGGCTGCCGGGCTACAGCCCCCGAAACTGCAAGTGAAGGATTCCGGCGGGCGCTGGGTTACGGTGATCGGCGACATGGGCATGCCGGACGGCAAGCCGAAGACGATCACAGTCGACCTGACGGGCTTGTTCCTGTCCGAGTCTCGCGAAGTGAGGATCGTCACCAACCTGTGCGTCTTCTGGGACGAGATCTTTTTGAGTGAGGACAGCAGCGTTCCGGAAACGCGTATGACGGCGTTGGCGCCGGCTTCGGCGGACTTGCACTTCCGCGGCTTCTCGCGCGCCGTGATTCATCCCGAGCGCAGGCAGCCGGAGCGGTTCCTGTATGCGATGCCCGCGGCGTCGTCGTTTTGGAACCCCACGCCGGGCATGTACACGCGCTATGGGGCGGTGCGGGAACTGTTGTCAGAGGCCGACGACCGCCTGCTGATCATGGGCTCCGGCGACGAAGCCGGGATCTGGTTTGACGCCTCGCGCCTGCCGGCTTTGAAGCCGGGATGGCGGCGCGATTACCTGTTGAAGGTTGATGGCTGGGCCAAAGACCGCGATGCCAATACCGCGTACTCGCAGTCGGTGGAGCCACTGCCGTTCCGCGCGATGTCCGGGTACCCCTATCCGCCAGGTGAAGCCTATCCGTCCACGCCGGCGCTGGATCAGTATCGCAAGGAATACAACACCAGGCCGGCACTCCGGCTGATTCGCGCGCTGGCCACAACCGGAACTCAGAGCATAGGGGCGAACCCATGATGCGGACACGCCTGGCGCGGATTACCGCGCTGCTGTTTCTCGTTCTGCTGGTCAACAGCTTCTACCTGGCGGCGTTCGCGGCGCCGGCGATTTTCTATATGACCAATGTGCTGGCGCACATCGGATTGGGCTTGCTGGCGGCGGTCCTGTTTGTGTGGTGGCTGGCCACATCACCGGAATTCCGGGCGCGCGTGAAGTGGGCTATGACGCCGCTGCTGGTCTCGGCGCTTCTCGGCTTAGTCCTGGTCAAATTGGGCGCCATACATTCGATGCGCTGGGTACTGTGGGCGCACATTGCCGCCGCGTTCGCCGGCGCGTTGCTGGTGGTGCTGGCTTTCCGGTCGCGCTTACTCACGGCGACGTTCACCGCGGGCGCGGCGGCTTGCGTGGGGCTGCTCGGCTACCAGGCGCTGTTTCCGCCCGTCCGGCAGATTGCTAATACCCTGCGCGTGCCGGTCACGATGGAAGAAGAAGGCGGAGGGCCGGCGACTCCGTTCTGGCCATCGTCGTCAAAGACCAATGTCGGTGGAACGATCCCTTCGAAATTCTTTATGGACTCCAAGATGTGCGGCGAGTGCCACAAGGAGATATACGAGCAGTGGGACTCGTCGATGCACCACTTTTCGTCGTTCAACAACCAGTTCTACCGCAAGGCCATCGAGCACATGCAGGAGATCTCGGGCACGCAAGGCAGCAAGTGGTGCGCCGGCTGCCACGACCACGCGGTGTTTTTCAACGGGCGCTTTGAGACTCCGATGAAGGACCAGATCGATACGCCGGAAGCTCTCAACGGATTGGGCTGTGTGTCGTGCCACTCGATCACACACGTCGAAGGGTCGATGGGCAACGGAGGATTCACGATCGAGTACCCGCCGTTGCACGACCTGGCGTCGAGCCACAATCCTTACCTGCATTCGCTGGCGCGATACCTGACGTTCACGGATCCCGAACCGCACCGGCGTACCTTCATGAAGCCGTTTATGAAGAACTCCGCCGAATTCTGTTCGGCGTGCCATAAGGTGCACCTCGATGTGCCGGTGAACAACTACCGCTGGCAGCGGGGATTCAACGATTACGACAACTGGCAGGCGAGCGGCGTGTCCGGGCAGGGAGCGCGGTCGTTCTACTATCCGCCGGAATCGACGACCTGCTCCGGGTGCCACATGCCCCTGGTGAAGGCTCCCACGGACCCGGCGGCTCGCAACGGCATGGTTCACTCGCACCGCTTCCCGGCGGCCAACACGGCGGTCGCAACGGCCAACGAGGACAGCGAGCAGTTGAAGACGACCGAGGAGTTTCTGAAGTCGGGGTTTATTTCGGTGGACATCTTCTCGGCATCGCCGGCCGAGGAGGCGCCTGGGCTTCAGATGCTGCGGCGCGCCAGCGAGAGCCAGACGCTGTCGTCAACGATGGCCGTAGGCGAGGAAGGCGAGCAGACCGGGCAGTTCTTCTTGCGCGAGGTGGGCAAGGTGGCCGCGCCCGTCGACCGGGCCGGAGCGAAGTTCGTACCGGGTTCGACCGTGCGCGTGGATGTGGTCGTGCGCACCCGCAAGATCGGACATTTCTTTCCTGGCGGCACGATCGATGCGTTCGACGTGTGGCTGGAATTGCAGGGCCAGGACGCCACGGGCAGGACCATCTTCTGGAGCGGGACCGTGGAGGACGGCGGCAAAGGTCCGGTGGAGCCCGGTGCGCACTTCTACCGGACGTATCTGCTGGATGGGGCTGGCAACCCCGTCAACAAGCGCAACGCGTGGCAAGCGCGGAGCCTGTTCTACGTACGGCTGATACCGCCGGGCGCCGCCGATGTGGCGCATTACCGCGTCAAAATTCCGAAGGACGCCAAGGGTCCGATCACGCTGACGGCGCGGTTGAACCACCGGAAATTTTCGCACTACTACACGCAGTTTTCCTACGCCGGAACAGCGAAGGCCGCCGCTGATCCGTCGACGGTGAGCGTCCACTACGACAGCCGGCAGTACAGCTTTGACCCGGCCAACATTCCGAAGAACGTTGCCGGAAAGATCAAAGACCGGATCCCGGACCTGCCGATCACGGTGCTGGCGGCGGCTGAAGCCAAGCTGGAATTGGGCAGCGCGGCCGAATGGAAACCGGTGGTGCGCAAAGCCGATCGCGAACGCTGGAACGACTGGGGCATCGGCTTGCTGCTGCAGGGCGATCTGAAAGGCGCGCAGTATGCGTTTGAGCGGGTGACGGAGGCCGAACCGGAATACGCCGACGGCTGGCTGAACGTGGCGAGAGCGCTGATTCAGGAAGGCGAAACGGAAGCGGCCAAACAGTATATCGACAAGGCGATGTCAATCAATTCGTCGCTGGGCCGCATTTACTTCTTCAAGTCGCAAGTGCTGAAGGCCGATGGCGACTACGACGGCGCCGCCGCGGCGCTGCGGGTGGTGCTGCAAAAGTATCCGCGAGACCGGGTGGCGCTCAACCAGTTGGGGCGGGTGCTGTTTCTGAAGCGAGAATACAAGGACGCGGCCGCCACTCTCAACAAGGTGCTGCTGGTGGATCCCGAGGACCTCCAGGCGCACTACAACCTGATGCTGTGCTACCGGGGCCTGGGCGACACGGCGGGCGCGGCGCGGGAGGAACGCCTGTTCCGCCGGTTCAAAGCGGACGAGTCCGCGCAAACGATCACCTTCACGCGCCGCATGGTGAGCCCTGAGGACAACAACGAGCGGCAGCAGATTCACGAGCACGAGAGTGTGACCCTGAAATGAAAATCTGGTTGCTTCCCCTGGCGGCGGCGTTGCTACAGGCGCAAGGTCCGCGGTTCACCGACATAACAAAGGCGGCGGGCGTCGATTTCAAGCACAACAGCGGACGCGCCGGCAAGAAGTGGCTGCCGGAAACCATGGGGTCGGGCGTGGCGCTCCTGGACGCCGACGGCGACGGCTGGCTGGACATCCTGCTGGTGAACAGCAAGGACTGGGCGCCCAAGGGGCGAAAGTCGCTGTCCGCGCTGTATCGCAACAACAAGAACGGGACCTTTACGAACATCACGGCGGGAAGCGGACTCGATGTCGAGATGTACGCGATGGGCGTGGCGGTGGGCGATTACGACAATGACGGACGCAAGGACGTCTACATCACCGCGCTCGAAGGCGACCGGCTGTTTCATAACGAGGGAAGCGGAAAGTTCCGCGACGTGACGGCGGCGGCGGGAATCAGGAACGCCGATTTTGGTACGAGCGCGGCGTGGTTCGATTACGACAAGGACGGCAAGCTCGACTTGCTCGTCGCCAATTACGTGCGCTGGACGCCCAAGGGGGACTTGTGGTGTTCGCTTGACGGCGTGAGCAAGTCGTATTGCACACCGGAGTCGTACAAAGGGACGGCCAGCAGGCTGTTTCACAACCTGGGCGGCGGCAAGTTTCAAGATGCCGGTCTCAGAGCCGGGATTGGAGATCCCACGAGCAAAGCGCTGGGGATTACGATTCTGGATTACAACAGCGACGGTTGGCCGGACATCTTTCTGGCCAACGACACACAGCCGAACAAGCTGTACCGCAACCAGAAGAACGGAACGTTTGTCGAGGAGGGCGTCGCCGCGGGCGTCGCATTCGGAGAAGACGGAGTGGCCCGCGGTGCGATGGGAGTGGACGCGGCGGACTACGACCGCACCGGGCGGGCCAGCCTGTTGGTGGGCAATTTCTCCAACCAGATGCTGGGCCTGTATCACAACGAAGGCAAGGGACTTTTTGTGGACGAGGCGCCGCGTTCGTCGGTAGGCCGCGCCAGCCTGCTGAGTCTCACATTCGGAGTTTTCTTCTTCGACTATGACCTGGATGGCTGGCTGGATATTTTCTCGGCCAACGGCCACATTGACGAGGAGATCGGACGGGTTCAGCCGAAGATCAAGTTCTCTCAGCCGCCGTTGCTGTTTCACAACCTGGGCGGTGGCAAGTTCGAGGAAGTGACCGCGAAACTGGGTCCGGATCTGGTGAAGCCGATGGTGGCGCGGGGCGCCGCTTATGGCGACCTGGACAATGACGGCGACCTCGATATCGCCGTTTCGACCAACCATGGCCCGGCTTGTTTGTTCCGGAACGATGCCAACCCGGCCAGGAATCACTGGCTTCGCGTGCGCTTGGAAGGGACAAAGTCGAACCGCGACGGCATCGGGGCCGTCGTGCGCGTGGAAACAGCGTCGGGCAAGCAGTGGCAGATGGTGCGCAGCGGCGGAAGTTACTGTTCGGCGAGCGACCTGGCGGTGACGTTCGGACTGGGTAAGGACGCCTCGGTGAAGTCGCTGGAGGTGGAGTGGCCGTCGGGCGTCAAGGACCGCGTGCAAAACGTGCAGGGCGGCCGGGCTGTGGTCCTGGCAGAGGGGAAGGGAATCCTTTAGCGTCACTTCCGGCAAGGGGAGTGAACGGGCAGCCGGGTTGGATACAATCGGCCTCAACATGGAACGCAGATCTTTTCTTCAGATGCCGGCCCTGGCAGCCGCCGCCACCGCTGCGCCGCCGCCGGCGCCCGCGGGCAGGATGAAGCTGGGTTCGCAGCACTCGCACGCCGACAAAGACCTGGCGGTGATGTCGTCGTTCGGTGTGAACGATATTTGCAGCTCGCTGCCGTCGCGGAAGTTTGACGAAAACTTCAGCGTCGAGGCGCTCAGCCGTTTGCGCGAGAAAGTGGAGTCGTACGGCATACGGTTGCAGATGATTCCGCTGCCGCTCAGTTCGCTCTCCGTCGAACGCGCCGAGTATCCGAGCATCATGCTGGGCAAGAGCCCGGAGCGCGACCGCGCGATCGACGACATGTGCAATATTCTGCGGAACTGCGCCAAGGTGGGCATTCCGTGCGCAAAGTATAACTGCAGCGTCCTGGGCGTGGTCCGCACGGAGCGGACGAAAGGGCGCGGGCGGTCGACGCTGTCGACGTTTGTCTACGACAAGGCGGATCAGAGCCAGCCTTGGCCGGTGTCGGGTCCGGTGCCCGCCGACGTGTACTGGGAGCGAATCGCGTACCTGCTGGAAAGGTTGGTGCCGGTGGCCAACGAAACCAAGGTGCGGATTGCCTGCCATCCAAACGACCCCGGCATGCCGAAGGATAAAGGGTATCGGGGAGTGCACCCGGTACTGGGTCATGTCGACGGTTTGAAGCGGTTCATCGAAATCAAGGAAAGCCCGTACCACGGCCTCAACTTCTGCCAGGGGACGGTTTCCGAGGGGATGGTGAATCCGAAGAAGGAGATCCTCGACGCGATTCGCTACTTTGGGAAGCGCAAGAAGATCTTCAACGTGCATTTCCGGAATATTCGCGGCGGGTTCCTGAATTTCCAGGAGACCCTGCCCGACGACGGCGACGTCGACATGCCGGCTTGCCTGAAGGTTTATAAAGAAGTGGGGTACGACGGAATGCTGATGCCGGACCACGTCCCGCACATTGAGGGCGACGAAGGCGGGCGGCAGGCGTTCGCCTTTTCCTTCGGCTATATCCGCGCACTAATGCAAATGGTGGAGGCGTAAGCGAGTTGACACCGAAAATCGAGTTTGGAGCCATCACCGACGAGTTTTCGCCGGATCTGGAAGCCGCGCTGGCGGCCATGAAGGCGATCGGGATGACCAATGCCGAACTGCGCGTGGTGGATGGCAAGAACATCATCGCGCTGACCGACGACGAGGTGCGCCGGGCCGCCGGCCTGGTGCGCGCCGCCGGAATGAAGATCATCTCCCTGTCTTCTCCGGTGTTGAAGTGCGTCCTGCCGGGCGGTCCTGACGTGGATACGCGGTTCCAGCAGGATGTGTTCAACGCCGTCTACAACTATGACGATCAGGACCGGCTGTTTGATCGCGCCGTCGCCATCGCAAAGCTGTCCGGGGCGCGGATCATTCGCGTGTTTTCGTATTGGCGCACGGTGGAACCGGAAAGAACCTGGGACGCCGTGGCGAAACACTTATTGAAACTGGCCGGCGTGGCGGCTAAGGAAGGCTTGACTGTGGGGCTGGAGAACGAGCACGCCTGCAACGTAGCGACATCATCGGAAGCCGCCAGGATGCTGGCTATGGCGGATCATCCCAACATCAAGCTGGTGTGGGATCCGGCCAACGCGCTATGCGCCGGCGAAGCGAGCCCTTACCCGGACGGATACCGCCAACTGCCCGTCAACCGGATCGGCCATGTCCACGCGAAGGACTGCCACATGGAAGGGCACAAACCGGTTTGGGGACCGCTCGGCACGAGGCACGTCGATTGGAAAGGGCAGATTCAGGCGCTCCGGGACGACGGCTACGCCGGCGCGGTGAATCTCGAAACACACTGGCCGGGCCCCGATGGCGACAAGATGCGCGCCAGCACCATCTGCGGCTGGAATTTGCGCGGCCTGGTTTCACTTTAACGCCCTCGGCTTGTAATCGAAACGGGTTCTCGCACGTCATGTTAATCTAGCGCTATCCAAGCGGGAGCGTAGTACTTTATCCGCGAGATTCCAGGGCTGCCGGGCGTGTTGACGACCCCTGCCGCATGAGACCATCAAGGAGGGACCACCCGATGCGCCGAGCAATCACGATTGTCATCGTGTTGCTGACTACACTGGTCACGGCACTGTCGGCGTGGCAGCGCCGCCCGCGCAGTTTCTTTGAAGAAGACGAACCGCTGGTGCTTCCGTCCGACGCAAATGAAAAGACGGAGTACACCTTTGCGCGAGTCCGGTATCCTTCGGTTCGCGCCAGCGGGTTGTGGGCGATGCGCGGCAGTTGGACGGTGGATTATCCGAAGGCGGACCGGCAGTTTGTACAAGGAGTCCGGCGGCTGACACGAATCAACACGCGGAGCGTCGAACAGGTTGTCGACCTGGTTTCGGACGACATATTCAACTACCCGTGGACCTATGTCGTGGAAGCCGGACACTGGGACCTGCCGGAGTCGCAAGCGCGAAAGTTGAGAGAGTTTCTGGATCGCGGCGGATTCCTGATGACCGACGACTTTCATGGAACGTTTGAATGGGAGATCTTTACCGCGAGCCTGAACCGCGTGATTGGGAACCGTCCCATCACCGACATCGACAACAGCGATCCCATCTTCCACGTGCTTTACGACCTGGACGAACGGTTTCAGGTGCCGGGCATCGTGATGTTCTCGACGGGTCAGACCTGGGAATACGATGGAGTGGACCCCAAGTGGCGTTGTGTGCGTGATGACCAGAACCGCATCATTATTGCCATTTGCCACAACATGGATTTGGGTGACGCCTGGGAATGGGCGGATCACCCGCAATACCCCGAAAAGTACGCCTCGCTTGCGTACCGTATCGGAATCAACTACATCATCTATTCAATGACGCACTAATCACGGATGTTCACTTTCCTCTTCAAATATCCTTGGGCTGTTTTCCGGAAGGGGACATTTGTGCTGGCGAGCGGATGGCCGGCATGGCTGCTGTGGCTGTCGATCGCCGCCGGCGCGGCTTTGATTGGCGCCGTGCTCTGGCAGCGGCGGCATGCCTTTAAGGGGCTGTTGTCCGGCTGGAGAGGTCCGGTGATCTGGGCGCTCCAGAGCGCCGCTCTTGCCTTGCTTCTTCTGCTGTTGTGGCAACCCGCGCTTAGCGTCTCGACTCTCAAGTCGCAACAGAACATGGTCGCGGTCGTCCTGGACGATTCAAGAAGCATGGGAATCGCCGAGGACGGCAAGAAGCGCATCGACGTGGCGCGCGAGGCGGTGGACGCAAAGTTTATTGACGCCCTTCGGAAAAAGTTCCAGGTCAAGCTGTACCGCATGGGCGCCGGGCTGGAACCCATTGCCGATGCCGCCGCGTTGCAGGGAAGCCAGGCCGCGACGCATATCGGCGATGCCGTGCGGCAAGCCGTCGGGGAGGCCGCAACGTTACCGGTCGGCGCGGTGGTGCTGGTCACCGATGGCGCCGACAATTCGGGTGGCATCGACACGGAGACCGCGGCCGATATCCGGCGCTACCGCATTCCGATTCACTCCATCGGTATCGGGCGCGAGCAGTTGCAGCACGATCTGGAAGTGACGGGGGTTGAAGTCGCTCAGCGGGCCATTTCCGATTCCCGGCTCACCGCCATGGTGTCGTACCGGCAAGCCGGGTTTGCGGGCCGCAAGGCCAAACTGGTGGTGCGGGATGGCGGCAAACTGGTGGCTTCGCGCGAGATTACCCTGAAATCCGATGGCGTGGCCGCAACCGAGCCCGTAGTGTTCAGCGCCGGCGCCGCCGGAGCCAAGACCTTGCAGGTGGGCGTGGAGCTGCTGGACGGCGAAGAGAACGCGGGTAACAACGCCGTTTCCCGCGTCGTCAATGTGGAATCGCGCAAGCCACGCGTCCTGTATATCGAAGGCGAGCCGCGCTGGGAGATGAAGTTCATCCGCCGCGCAATCGAAGAAGACAAGAACATCGAAC
>JADZCI010000153.1 GCA_020851655.1 Bryobacterales bacterium | reverse complement strand
GCATGTTGACTTCCCAGAGACGGAGAGCCCTCATGTGACAGCTGGTTAACGCCATGAAGACAGAAACCCAAATCCGTGAGGAGATCGAGGGACTCCACAGCTTGACCACGGCGCAACTCAAAGAGAAGTACCGCGAAGTCTTCGGCGAGCAATCGCGTCCCAATCACAAGCAGTTCCTGTTCCGCCGCATCGCCTGGCGCATCCAAGCAAACGCGTGGGGCGGCCTGTCGGAGCGTGCGCGGCGCCGCGCGCTCGAGATCGCGGATGACGCCGATCTTCGCATCCGCGCGCCCAAGAACCCGGATGGCGGGTTCGAATGCAGCGGCAAGATCTACACGTCACTGAGCCGGGCGGTGTCCGTGCAAGCGACCTGGAAGAGTCAGGCCGGGCGGAATTATTCCGCCTTCTACAGAAACAGGCGCGAACCTGGAATATCGAATATGACCTTGTAGGCCCTCATGAACTCACCGCCCAGGTTAGCGGAGTAGTACCGCTCGGCCCCAAAACGGCCGGTGGTTTGGCGCGCGAAACGGACGATCGGCATCTTGGCGGCGAAAGGCCCGATTCGAAACTTCTTCGATGCGTCCGGCGATGTCAACGGCGGCCCCCCCGAATCCGCGAGTGGTCCCCGGGACTAACTCATCGGCTGATTCAAGTAGCCGATGACGGTCCACGAATGGCGAGCATAGGGCCAGGATGTGCGCACTCCCCGTGTCGAGTTGCAGGTCAGCCTCGATGGGCGCTCTCCCGCGCACGCGTATGCTGTCCCGCACGACGGGACCGGTAGTCATGCGCAAAGGAAGGACGGCAGCCAGCCGCGATGGGCGGTACGAATCCGGGTGGAAAATGCGCACACGGGAGCCCGGGTAGTCGATCTCGACAATGAACTTACCGAACAGGGGAAAGCCCAGAATACCGTCAATCGTCCCCTTGAAACCGAGCGACTTCATGTCGAACGCGAAAGAAAGCGGCGGCCTGATCTCGATCCCGCCCAGATTGAGATGCACGCCAGAGAGGGTGTCGACCTGCTGTGCCCCGCCGCTTCCAGAACTCAAAGCTCTGCCTGACGCTGTGACGCCAAGGGCCGCGGCGCGTTCAAGGTCAACAACGCAACAGGCGGCCGCGGTTCAGCGGCGGCCGCCGTCGTGATTTGGGCGAGCAGTGCGATTGCGAGCAGGCGCATAGGAGTTGGACACCGGCTTGGAACGGGAGTTCTCCAGCAGGCGTCTGTGCCGCGTAGAGTCATAGTCGCGGCTCGATTACCGCTGCCTCCGGATTGCCGCCAGCACCGGTCCGGCATCTCCTGTTTGCGCCTGCTTGTCGAGTTCCCTCTCATCAATCCCGGCAATGCGGCCCAGGAGACGAATCGGACCGGCGGAATGTCCGGGATTCCGCCATTTCGCCATCTCGATGAGGGCGGGGAGGGCATGGGCTCTGAGTTCGGCGAGCACCTCCGGGTTGCGATCACGGGTGAGCGGCGTCAAAAGCATCAGGCCCTTGTTACGATCGGACCAGATCGACGAGTTCAGCTTTGCGATGAACGGGGCAGCCGGGATCTGCCGCGCGAAAACGGGTGTCGCAGCGAGAACTGCCAGAGCCCGGGTCGCATTGTTGCGTACGGTGTCGTTAGGGTCCCGCGAAGCCTCGATCAGCGCTGATATTTGGCGCGCGGATTGGCGCGTGTAGCCGGTGAGATGCGCCGCGGCAATGCGCTGGGTGTCGTCGGCGGATTCCGCGAGCACGCGAAGCAGCTCCTCTTCGTGAGCAAGGGCTGCTTCCCGCATCCGCAATTGAATCTCCCGCATGGGAGGGTACGACGCGAGCGAGTAGCCTTTCGAGTAGTCTTCAGGGGTGCCCGCGGCGTGCTTCAGCGCCTTGGGCAAGGTGGCGATGAATTCGCTGTACAGTGCTGTCAGGTCCGAGGCGAGCCTAACTGCTCCAGCCGGCTTTGGCCGGAAGGCAACGTCTCCAGACTTGTCCCCGAAGCCAATGTACAACATCCAAAGGCCATCTTTGTCGCAGCACACAGGCGCGAAATGTGTGAACGGCCGGCCGGCGGCCCTGATCAGGTCCTCCCTGATCCGATCGCGTGTGCCGGGCCATGTTAGCTTGTCGCCGGGGTGGATGGTGAGGGCCGCATGAAGTTGTTGCGGTTGCAGGCCGCCGGTTGCGTAGAAATCGATTATTCCAACGTGAGCATCCTCGAGTTGCGCGACCGCAACCGCTGCCAGAACACAGAGTGCGGGAAACAAAAGGCGCATTCGCCTGATTATCGTCGATTGCATTGGAGCCGAAATCATGATCCGCCCGCGGGTCGCTCTTCCAGGGTCGCGAGAAGCGGACCGATGCGATCGGCCGCCCTGGCGCGAACCTCGAGCCTCTGCCTGAATTCCACCAGTTGCGGCGGCAAACGTCCGGCCTGCGTGTTGTGCATGCTGGACTCAGACGCGCGCTGGGCGTAACGCTGGTAGTCGTGCAACTCGACGTAACGCTGTTTCATGTGGTCGAGCAGTTGTTGCTGGACCGCCTTGATGCGCGGCGAGGAGTAATGGTCGTAGCGGAGCTGTTGGTGCATGTAGCGCGGGACGAAGTATACCTTGGCCCAGCGGTCCATCCAGTGCCGCGCTTCCCGTACCGCCTGCGTGCGTGGCGCGGTGACGGCGGTTCCGTTCAGCCAGGCGAGCGTTTCGGCGACGAGCTGTTCTTCGGCCGCGATGGAGGCGAGGTGGCCCGCGAGGCGCACCGCGTAAGACGCTCGCAATCGCGCCGCCTGTTCGCGCTCGGACTCTGGCAGACGCGTGGAGCATCCTGTCAGCAAGGCCAGCAGCGCGAGTCCAGCGGAAGCGGTGCGCATCACGGCCTCCTTGCCGCCGCCGGCCAGCGCGACGCCTTTTCGCCGCTCGGTGCCATCACGTTGGTCGGCTAATAGCAGCATCTTGGGCAGCCACAAACATTCAGACGCCGCCTTTCGAGTTTTGTTCCTGTTGCCGCCTCTCTCGGGCTGAAAGGCTTGAGCTCAAGACCATTTTCCCCCCCAATGGCGGAGGACCGGCGGTCTTCTTTGGCGCGGGCTGCGCCGTGTTCCCGCCGGAGCCGTCTCGAGGATTGACGTTGCGCACGCTTCTGGCATCGTTTCCCGGTCCGGTGGGATGCCGCGCTATCAGAATGTCGAGCGTTCTCGCGGACACTTGGCCATGTCACTCCCGTTCTTGACTTTTACCGGGCACGCCAATGATTATTTCAATCACCTCCGCGTGAAGCCTCTGCCGGTGACGGACCTCTTGGGGCTGACTCTCCAATTCGAAATGAAGTCCTGCGCGTCACCGGCGAAGAGGGCAATGTGCGGCCGATTGTGTCCGCTACGCCTCGGCCGGACGGGACAAGCGGACAATCACCTCCGGTACCGGCGACATCTACGAAGCCCCGCTGATGAGCCACGCGCAGGTCTTCTCCGGCGGCTTCATTCCGGGCACTTTCGGCTTCTTCATCTGCGATCGCGACAGTCAGACGCTGGACGACCTACTGGTGGGCGCGGCTACTCCCGGACTGACCGATACGGCTTACGTCTACGTCACGGGCACGCGGTGGTCGTGCATGCCGGCGGAGGCCATCGCGTTCTGCAATCTGGCAACGCGTCTGCTTAACAACATCAGCGCGGCTGACGTGCCGTCGTGCGAGCAAGCCATCTGGTGGCAGGACGATCCTAACTTCTGGCACTACTTGCTGGTCAACAGCGGCGGCGCCGGGATTCGCGAAGACGGGAGCCACGGAGGCCGCGGCCGTCGCTTCTCGCCTCGCGTCCATGGTGGGCATCTCCAGTTACCTGGTGGAGTGCTCAGCGTCGGGCAACGTCATCAGCCTTGAGACCGGTGTGAATGGCCCGGTCACGGTCTCGACGAACAGTGGTTCGGCACCCGCCACTCTGAGCCGATTCGTGCCCGGAGTGTACACGGCGCGGGTATCCTCGTCCGCCGAGATCCGCGCCAGCGACTGCGTGGGCGTCGACATCGGCAGTGCCAATGACGAGGTCGTCAAGGTCATTGCAGCCGGGGGCGGCACCTTCACTGTTTTCTTCAGGAATACGGGAAGCTGTACAACATCCAGTGCCGGGTGCTTCCGCGCGCGCGTACCGCTTCAACTTTCCCTTCGCGACGCTCTCCGGCTGCCCGAATGGAGACCGCAACACGTTCGTCGCCGTCCCGGCCAACGACGTCGGTCTGGCCCATCTGACCTTCGCGCCGCGATTCGAGGATGTCGAATCCGGTCTGGCAGCGGGCGGGCTTCTGAGTGCGGCCGTATCAGCCTCCGCGGCGGG
>JADZCI010000152.1 GCA_020851655.1 Bryobacterales bacterium | reverse complement strand
GACCGCTTTGAGCATTGCTGGAATGGCGATCCCAATGTGCCGAACTACCTATCGCGCCTGCGCTACAACACGATGTATGTGAGCAAGATCATCCGCCGCATGGAGCAGGCGTCACCGAAAGGGGCCGACTTGCGCTCCTGGCGGTATTAGCGTCCGCGCAGCCGGCCGATTTGCCGGCGATCGCGTTTTGACGGCCGGCCCTCATGGAAGGCCGACTCAAAATACGGCGCGGCCCTGCGATCTTCGGCCGCCTTCTGCCTGAGCGCGCGGCTCTCCTCCGTCTCCCGGTACAGGGCTTGGGCAACCTGGGCGGGGCCACGGATTTCGCTCAGTCCCAGGACTTCCACTTGAAATTCGCCGGAGTCGTTGCGAATGTGCAGCAGGTCGCCAACCTTCACCTCGCGGGCGGGCTTGACCGGGTGGCCGTTGGCCTCAATCCGGCGCAGGTCGCAGGCATGCGAGGCGAGCGAGCGCGTCTTGAAGAAGCGCGCGGCCCACAGCCACTTATCGATCCGGATGTGATCCAGCGGCGTCAACCTCCCGCAATGGCGCCGACGACGAGCAGCGGTTCGGCGCCGGAAGCGACCTCCGCCGGCAACGGACGGCCGGCCGGCTCGTGGGAAAGGTCTTCGCCGCAGGCAAAGAAGCGCAGAAACGGCCGCCGTTCCAGTGTGACGTGCGCGCGAATCGTGCCGCTGAGCATCGGATACCCCGCCTCCAGCGCGTCCAGAACGGAGCGCAGCGTCGGTGTCTCGCCCGCCTCCACGGTGACTTCGCCCTTTACCCGCGCCAGTGTCCGCAGGTGCGCCGGCAGCACCACCCGAATCATTGCAGCACCTGAACCTCGATGGACAGGACGGGAGGAAGATCTCTGACAATGGGCGCCCACGTGTCGCCTGCGTCCGCCGACGCATAGACCTGGCCGCCGGTTGTGCCGAAGTAGACGCCGCAGGCATCCAGTTGGTCCACAGCCATGGCGTCGCGCAACACGTTCACGTAGCAATCGGCCTGCGGAAGCCCGTTGGTGAGAGCTTCCCAATCGTTGCCGCCCGTGCGGCTGCGATAGACGCGCAGCTTGCCCTCGGGCGGGAAATGCTCCGAGTCGCTCTTGATGGGCACGACGTAAATGGTATCGGGCTCCTGGGAATGGATGTCGATCACAAAGCCAAAATCGGAGGGCAGGTTACCGCTCACTTCGCGCCAGTTGTCTCCGCCGTCGTCGCTGCGCATCACGTCCCAATGCTTCTGCATGAACAGGACGTTGGGCCGTGCCGGGTGCATCGCCACATGATGAACGCAGTGCCCCACTTCGGCCTCCCCGTCGGGGATGTAGTCCGAACGTAAACCGCGATTGATCGGCTGCCAGTTCTTGCCGCCGTCGGTGGTTCTGAAAGCGCCGGCGGCGGAGATGGCGATGTAGATGCGCTCAGGATCGCGCGGGTCGAGGATGATCGTGTGCAGGCACATTCCGCCCGCGCCGGGTTGCCAGTGCGGACCGGAGCCGTGCTGGCGCAAACCGGACAGTTCCCGCCAGCTCTTGCCACCGTCGGTGGATTGAAACAACGCCGCATCCTCGACGCCCGCGTAGACCGTATCGGCATCCGTGAGCGACGGCTCCAAGTGCCACACCCGCTTGAATTCCCACGGATGCGGGGTTCCGTCGTACCACTGGTGCGTGCCCGGCACGCCGTCGTAGACAAACTTGTTGTCTACCGGCTCCCAACTCTTGCCGCCGTCATCGGAGCGCTGAATCACCTGGCCGTGCCAGCCGGTCGATTGAGACACATAAATGCGGTTAGGATCGACGGGCGAAGCCTTCATGTGGTAAATTTCCCACCCGCCAAAGTGTGGTCCACTCACCTGCCACTTCTGGCGCTTGCCGTCCGCGGTCAAAATAAACGCGCCTTTGCGCGTACCAGCCAAAACACGTACCTGACTCATCTGTTTGCCTCTCTGTTGCCGTCTCTGTGGACCCTCCGACGCCTGGGTCCTATTCAATAAGTCGAACGGGCGGGTTCGGATTCGACAGCTGGCGCCGGTGATTTTTCCGGCAGGCTGGGAACTTCGATCACCGGCCGGATTTCGACGGTGCCCCAACGTCCGGCGGGAATCTGCGCGGCGATTTCGATGGCCTCATTGAGGTCCCGGGCCTCGACCAGAAAGAAGCCGCCCAGTTGTTCGTGCGTCTCGGCGAACGGACCGGCGGTGACGAGCGGTTGCCTGTCACGAACCCGGACGCTGGTCGCGGTCGAAGCCGGCTGTAGCGGGGCGGCTAGCAAGTACTTCCCCGCCTGTTCCAGCTTGTGCGCATACTGCGCCGAATCCAGGTAACATTCTTCGCGCTCCGCCTCGCTGAGCGCTTTCTCGTCGAGGTAAATCAGCATCATGTACTGCACGGCACACCCCTCCTTTGATATGTCGAGCGGGATCCAGCCCTCTCGACATATCTACGGATTTTCGCACTGTTGCTTGTTCAACAGGGTGAATGGCCCACAGCGTTTACAGATGTGGCAGGTTCCAGAGCGGCCGCATAGTGGACGGTTACCTTGCTCTTGGCGGGAATCCAGCGATAGCCGGGGGCGCCGAACAGGCTCTTCCGGTCGATCATGGCGCGGCGGGATTCGGGAAACGGAGACACGCCAAACTCCATGCCGCGGGTCAGCGACTTGCCATTCCAAGGCGGCGAGGTCCGGCTGTAGTTCTCCTCCCAGATGCCGAGCCATGGGAAGTCGCTCTGCTTCCAGCGGTAGGTGAGAGCGAGGTGGTGTGTCGGACTCCAAGCCGTGAAGTGGGCTTGCTCCCGCTTCGGGTCCATCAGGTGGGTGCTGAAGGCGCCGGACACCGGCAGCTTGGTGAACGTCCTCATGTCGACGAACTTGCCATCGGGCGCCGGGACGTTGGGCCAGTCAAATTCCGCACCGATCTTCATGTAGCCTTTCCCGCCGGTAAAGTCTGTCTCGATGACCTTCGACCGCGTCGCCGATGTCCGGAACTCCGTTTTGCCCTTCTCGAGGAACGGCGGCCCCAGGGTTACGTGCTGCGTCCAGGCGATGGGACGATCAGCGGAACTCAGGTTCTCGACAATTTCGGTGATATCCAGCGTGCGCGCCCCGGCGGCAAGGCGAATGGTCCGTACGAAGCCAAGCTGTGCGACCGGGAATACGGAGGTCTGAGTCAGGGTATCAGCGGAGACTTTGATGTCGTAGGGAAGGACAGACGCCTCCCCATGAACGGTGAGCCCCGCGGCGGCCTCCTCATCCGATGGTCCACCAAAAATATCCATGCACAGGTTGTGTCCGAGGATTCCAGCCAGCAACTTGCTTTCTGAATTCAGACCGTATTGAGGATGCTTGGAGGGGTCGTAAGAGGAAGGTTCAATGGAAGGCCAGATCGGGGACCACAAGGGGTTCACCCCGCTCGCCTTGTCGACGATTGCGGCGAGATGGCCGCCTTCGACCGTAACAATGATTTGGAGATGTTGATTTTCTAGGGAGTGCGCCTTGCGGCCGCGGTAGTCCATGAACGCCATGTCTCTGATGCTACGGCGAACGGCGGGGCTGCCGCAAAGCCCCGCCACGCCATATCGAGCAGCCCGGCGAACCCGGTGGCCCTCGCCGTCCACCGGATTCCAATGGAACGGTGCCGTTTTTGCTCGAAACTGAAGAAGCCAGAGAGATGAAATTGGAGCCGGGTTCAGTGCGAGCCCGCTTGCTCCTGACCGATT
>JADZCI010000151.1 GCA_020851655.1 Bryobacterales bacterium | reverse complement strand
GGGGGCAGGGGGAGGCGCAGGACGCCGGCTGGGGTGAACTGGGCGCCTTCGGTTTCGCCGACGAGGCGCATGAGTTTGCGGGGGTCGACGCGGGACTCGGGGTGGAACTTGATGTTGACGCCGCCGCCGCGGCGGTCCATGGTTTCGACACCCATGCGTTCGGCCTGGGTTTTGAGTTGCGAGAAGCCGGCCAGGAGGCGGACGGCGTCGGGGAGGGCGCCGTAGCGGTCTTCCAGTTCGGCGAGCAGTTTGGCGGCCTTTTCGGGTTCGCCGGCGTCGGCAATCCTTTTATAGGCCCGGAGGCGCTGCTGTTCGTCGGCAATGTAGTCGTGTGGAATGCGGATGTCCATTCCGAGGTTGAGGGTGGCATGGACTTCGGGCAGGACTTCTTCGCCGCGAAGTTCTCTGGCGGTCTCGTCCAGGAGCTTGAGGTAGGTTTCGTAGCCGACGGCGGCGATGTGGCCATGCTGTTCGCCGCCGAGCAGGTTGCCGGCGCCGCGCAGTTCCAGGTCGAGGGCGGCGATTTTGAAGCCGGCGCCAAGGTCGCTGAACTCCTTGAGCGCGGCGAGGCGCTTGCGGGCGACTTCGGTCAGCTCGGCGTCTTCGGGCACCAGCAGGTAGGCGTAGGCGCGGCGGTTGGAGCGTCCAACGCGGCCGCGAAGCTGATACAACTCCGACAAACCGTAGCGCTCCGCGTTCTCGATGACCATGGTGTTGGCCAGCGGAATATCGAGCCCGTTTTCGACGATCGTGGTGCAGACGAAGATGTCGTACTCGTGGTGCATGAAGCCGAGGAGGACTTTTTCCAGATCTTCCTCGCCCATCTGTCCATGGCCGACGGTGATTGAGGCTTGAGGAACCAGTTCCTGAAGCATGGCGGCGCGGGTCCAGATGCTCTCGACGCGGTTGTGGACGAAGTAGACCTGCCCGCCGCGGCTCAGTTCCTGCTCGATGGCGGTCTTGATGAGGTCCTTGTTGAACTTGGCGACGACGGTGTGGATGGCGAGGCGGTCTTTGGGCGGCGTTTCGATGACGGACATGTCGCGCAACCCGAGGAGTGACATGTGCAGAGTGCGCGGAATCGGGGTGGCGCTCAAGGTGAGCACATCGAGGTTCTGTTTGAGCTGCTTGAGCCGTTCTTTGTGACGCACGCCGAAGCGTTGCTCTTCGTCGACGACCAGAAGGCCGAGGTCGGGGAACTCGACGTCCTTCGACAGCAGGCGATGGGTGCCGACGAGAATATCCACTTTGCCGGCCGCCAGGCCGGCGAGAATCGTCTTGATCTCCTTAGGGGTGCGGAAGCGGCTGAGCATTTCGACGCGAATGGGGAAGGCGGCCATGCGGCGGCGGAAGGTTTCGAAATGCTGCAATGCCAGGACGGTTGTGGGCGCCAGGATGGCCACCTGTTTGCCGTCGCCGAGCGCTTTGAAGGCGGCGCGCATGGCCACCTCGGTTTTTCCGAAGCCGACGTCGCCGCAGAGGAGGCGGTCCATGGGGCTGGAGGCTTCCATGTCGCGTTTGATCTCGACCACGGCCTGGCTCTGGTCGCGTGTGGGCGTGTATTCGAAGGCTTCTTCGAATTCCCGCTGCCAGGCGCTGTCAGGGGAGAAGGCGAACCCGCTGGCCATTTTGCGCCCGGCGTAGAGTTTCAACAACTCTTCGGCCATGTCGCGCATTTTGGCTTTGACCTTGGACTTGGTCTTGGACCAGGTGACGCCGCCCAACTTGTCGAGCGGCGGGGTGGCATCGCCTGAGCTGCGATATTTCTGGATCAGGTCCAGGCGGGTGAGCGGGACGTACAATTTGGCGTCGCCCGCGTACTCGAGCATCATGAAGTCCTGCGCTCCGTCGCCGTTGCCGACCTGGCGGAGCGCGGCGAATCTTCCCACGCCGTGCTGCACGTGGACGACATAGTCGCCGGGCACGAGGTCGAGCGATTCCGGAGTAAAGGCGGCGACGTGGGATCGCGGGCTGGGGCCTTCGGCGACCAGAGCAGAGGCCTCGAAGAGATCTTCGAAGCCGATGATGGTGAGGCGGGAGTCGGGAAACTCGACGCCGCGGCGGACCATGCCCTGAACCAGGTAGACGGACGCCATGTTCATGGCGAGGTAGGCGCGTTCGGCGAGGTATCCGGGGGTCCGCCCCTCGACTTCGATACCGAGTTGGAAGGGCAGCTTGTATTCGGTGAAGATGTCGGCGAGACGTTCGAGTTCACCGGAGGCGGAGGCGAAGAAGGCGACGCGCGAGCCGTGTTCGACCAGCGACCTGGCCTGGTTGATGGCGGCTTGAATGTTGTTCCGGAAGGCGGTGGAAGGCCGCGAGGGGATGGCGAGTTGAATGATGCCGTGCGGGGGCGGTTCCAAGGCGAGTTCGCGGAGTTCGACTTCCCGCCGTTCGGTGTTGGCGGCTTGCAGTTCGCCCCAGCGCAGGAAGATCAACCCCGGATCGATTTGCGGGGTTTCTTCGGCTGGTTCGATGCGTTTCCAGAGGCGGGCGGCGGTCTCCCGGGCGAGTTCGGGTTCGTCCCAGACTACGATGGGACGATCGAGGAGGGATTCGATGGTGTGGGTGCGTGGGCGCACGAGGGGCGTGAGAAGCTCCCATCCGGGGAATGTCTCGCCGGGCACGAGGCCGGGGCGTCCGGTTTTTTCGGCCAACTCGCGCAGCATGTCAGGGGTGCGCTGCGCTTCCTCGAGAGGCAAGGCGGTGAACTCCTCGATCTTCAGGATGGAGCGCTGGGTTTCCGGGTCGAAGCGCCGGAGGCTCTCGACCGTGTCGCCGAAGAACTCGATGCGGACGGGGCGGTGGGCTTCGGCGGGAAAGACGTCGAAGATTCCGCCGCGGATGGAATACTCACCTTCCATTTCCACCGGCTCACGCTTTTCGTAGCCGACGCTTTCGAGGTGTTGGGCGAGATCGTCGAGGGAGATTTCATCGCCGGTGCGGAGCGTGAGGGCGAGGCGCCGGTGATACTCAGGCGGTTCGGTGCGGAGCAGCGCGGAAGCGACGGGCGTGACGGTAATGGAGGTCTTGCCGGACGCCAGGCGATAGAGCCCGACGGCGCGCTGCGCCTTGATTTCGCTGTGCGGCGAGAGATTCTGGCCGGGGAAGACATCGAGGGCGGGAATCAGCAGCGGGCGTGGCGAGCCTTTGCCCGCGATGAGCAGATCGTAGAAGGTATCGAGCAGACTGGCCAGGACTTCGGCGCGGCGGTTGGTATCGACGATGACAAGCAGCGGATGCTCGAGGTTTTGCCAGAGCAAGGTCAAGTAGAGCGCTTTGGCGGTGAGGGTGAGCCCGGACAGGGAGACGCGTCCCGGTTCGCGGCGGCCGAGGGTGCGAATCAGCTCCTGGAAAGCAGGGTGGCGGGAAAGGGAGTGGAACTCTTCGCGAACGGCGGGATTGATCACGGACGTACGGCGGAGCGGCGGGCCAGAATCTCCTCTACCGTGGCAGTTGTGGAGTAGCCGGGTTCGAGGGGCAGCAAGCGGACTTCGCCGCCGGCGGCTTCGACCTCTTCGCGTCCGGCGACGAAGTGCGACCAATCGGAACCTTTGACGAGGATGTCGGGCAAGACGGCGGCGATGAGTTCGCGCGGCGTGTCCTCGTCGAACGTGGTGACGGCGTCGACGGCTTGGAGCGCCCGCGCCAGGGCCACGCGGCCGGATTCGGGGATCAGCGGGCGGGTGGGGCCTTTGAGCCGGGCGACGCTGGAATCGGAGTTCAGCGCGAGGATGAGCACATCGCCCATGGAACGGCAGGCTTCGAGGAGGCGGATGTGGCCGGGGTGCAGGATGTCATAGCAGCCGTTGGTGAAGACGACCTTCTTTCCGGCGCGGCGCCAGTTGGCACGCGCCTCGACCAAGCGCGCGCGGGAGTAAAACTCGCCCATGTTTCTTAGGATGCAACATCGGGGAAGGTTCGGCTACGATGGCAGAGTTGAAGCGAATCCTGGTGCGAGCCACCAACTGGGTGGGCGATGCGGTGATGAGCCTGCCGGCGCTGGCCGCCATACGCGGGAAGTGGCCGGAGGCTTATATCGCGGTCCTGGCCCGGCCGTGGGTAGCCGACCTCTACGGCCATGAACGGTTTGCGGACACAATCATTCCGTACCACCCCAAGTCGTGGCGTGACCGGCGGGAGACGGCGCGCCAACTGCGGGCGATGAACTTCGATTGCGCGCTGCTGTTGCAGAACGCGTTTGATGCCGCGCTGATTGCGTGGATGGCGCGGATACCGGTGCGGACCGGCTACGCGCGGGACAGCCGCACACTGCTGTTGACGCACGCGGTACCGGCGCCCGAGGGAGGCGCCATTCCGCCGCACGAGAGCTTCTACTACCTGGAACTGCTGCGGCGGGCGGGCTGGTTGGAGGGTCTGCCGGATGAGGCATTGATCCGGCTGGGGAGCCGGCAGGAGGCGCGGGAGGCGGGGCGGGAGCGCTTTGCCAGGGAAGGCATTACGAGCGCGGTCGTCGGGCTGAGTCCAGGAGCGGCGTATGGCAACGCCAAGCGTTGGATTCCGGAGCGCTTCACGGCGGCGGCGGTGCGGGTGGCGCGCGAAGTGGAGGGCGTGGTGGCGTTGTTTGGATCCGGCGCCGAGCGCGACCTGTGTGAATCCATCCGGACGCAGATTGAGGCGGCGGGGGTGAGGGCGGCCAATTATGCCGGAGCGACGAGCCTGCGGGAGTTTATCGAGCGGGCGGCGGCTTGCCGCGTTTATCTGACGAACGATTCGGGGGCGATGCACATCGCTTCGGCGCTGGAGACGCCCACGGTGGCGGTCTTCGGCGCCACCAATCACATCACGACGGGGCCGACGGGCCCGCTGGCGCGGGTGGTCCGGCGCGACGTCGAGTGCAGCCCGTGCCTGTTGCGCGAGTGCCCGATCGACCACCGCTGCATGAAAGCAGTGGAGGCGGAGTTCGTGGTGGAAGCGGCTCTCGGCTTGCTACAAAAGAAGACGGGTGGGTGAGATTGGACACACGTTCTAAGATCGTCGGCGCCGAGGAAGCGTCGAAGGCGATCGCCTCCTGGTGCGCGGCTGGCGAGGACCCGGCGGTCGTATCCGGCTTCTTCGATCCGCTGCTGGCTACACACGCGCAGCGCCTGGCGGAAGCGGCCAAAGGGCGCAAGCTTGTGGTGGCGATTCGCGATCCGGAGAACCCGATCCTGCCGGCGCGGGCGCGCGCGGAACTGGTGGCGGCGCTGGCGCCGGTCACGATGGTCGTACTGGAGGACTTGCCGGAACTGGGGCGGCAGCCGGTGTCGTTTGAGCGGCAAGACGAAGAGACGATGCGGGATTTTGTCGAGCATGTCCGGCGCAGGAATGGCGGTTAAGCGAATTCTCGTGGTGCGGCTGGGGGCGATGGGCGACATCATCCACGCCCTGCCGGCGGTCGCGTCGCTGAAGAAGGGCCATGCTGGAGCGGAGATCTACTGGGCGATTCATCCACGCTGGCGGCCGCTTCTGGAAAACAATCCGGACGTGGCTGGCCTTATCGCCATCAACCGCCGGGAGTGGATAACGGTACGGGCCGCGATCCGGAAGTTCCGGCGGCTGGACTTCGACCTGGCTGTGGATTTTCAGGGGCTGATCCAATCGGCGGCGGTGGCGTGGTTCAGCGGCGCGCCGGCACGCGCCGGATACTGCGCCGAACAAGCGCGCGAGGGACTGGCGGCGGCGCTGTACAACCGCCGGGTCAAGGCGGCGGCGCGCCACGTGGTGGAGCGGAACCTGGAGGTGGCGGCGGCGTGCGGAGGATCGCCGGAGATTTCAGAATTCAAGATCGGGCCGGGGTTGCCGGAAGAAGCGCTGCCGGAGGAACCGTTTGTGCTGGGCTGTCCTTTGGCGGGCTGGACGTCCAAGCAGTGGCCGCTTGAATACTGGAGAACGCTGGCCGGGTTGTTGGGGGAAGCCGGGGTGCGCCTGGTGGTGAACGGCGCGCCGCAGTCGCGCATGGAACTGGAATTGATTACGGGCGCCACGGTGAACTGCTCGGGCATCGCGGGGTTGATCTGGGCGACGCGCCGGGCGGCGGCGGTGGTGGGCGTCGACAGCGGTCCGCTGCACATCGCGGCGGCGCTGGGCAAGAAAGGGGCCGCGATTTACGGGCCGACCGATCCGGCGCGCAACGGTCCTTATGGCGCGCCGATACAGGTGCTGCGGCATCCACTGGCGGCGACGACCTACAAGCGGGGCGCGGCGATCGACTCCAGCATGTGGGCCATCCGGCCGCACGCGGTCTTTGATGTGTTGAGGCAGGTGATGTAGGTGTTTCCGAAGCGCTATGCGGGGCTGGTGCAGCGATTTCGGGTGCCGTGCGGTTTTCTGCTGGCGTTTGCCCTGGCCTGGTTTTCCAAGCCGTCGCCGTGGACGTTGCTGGCGGGCCTGCCGTTCTGCGTTGCGGGACTGGCGCTGCGCGCCTGGGCGGCCGGGCACCTGAGGAAGAACCAGACGCTTACGACCTCGGGGCCCTATGGGTGGATGAGAAACCCGCTGTACCTGGGCAGCCTGATGCTGGCCGGAGGCTTTGTTGTGGCGTCGGGCGTGTGGTGGCTGGGGCTGCTGTTTGGCGGGGTGTTTGTGCTGATTTACCTGCCGGTGATCGAGCAGGAGGAAGAGCACTTGAGGAAGCTGTTTCCCGAGTTCGGCGACTATGCGCAAAGGGTCCCGCTGCTCTGGCCGAGGGCGCCGGCAAGCGTTTCGACGGCGGGCTTTGACCCGGCGCAATGGAGGCGCAACGAGGAGTACAAGGCCCTGCTGGCATCGGTGATTGGCTACGCCCTTCTCGCGCTGAAGAGTGTGCCATTCTGACGGGTGATGAAGCTGACTTTTTGGGGCGCGGCGCAGACGGTGACCGGCTCCATGCACGAACTCGGTGTCAACGGCGCACGGATACTGCTGGAGTGCGGCACGTTTCAAGGGCGGCGGCGCGAGGCGCGCGAGATCAACGCCAAGTTTCCATTTGCCGCGGGCAGCGTCAAGGCGGTGGTGCTGTCACACGCGCACATCGATCACAGCGGAAACCTGCCCACGCTGGTTAAGGACGGCTACAGGGGTCCGATTTACACGACACCGGCGACGGTCGACCTGTGCCGTCCGATGCTGCTCGATTCGGCCTACCTGCAACAGAAGGATGCCGAGTTCATCGCCAAGCGGCGGCACCGCCGGCGTTCGATCGGCGATGAGACGGACGGAGAAGCAGTTGAGCCCGTACACACGGTCGCCGACGCTGAAGCCACGCTGCCTTTGTTCCGGGCGGTGGAGTTGGGCGCGGCGTTCGATGTCGTGGACGGAGTGGCGTGCCACACGGTGGACGCCGGACACATGCTCGGTTCGACTTCGGTGGTGATTGAAGACCGGGCGAGCCGGGTCCGGCTGGGCTTTTCGGGCGATGTCGGACGCAAGAATCTGCCAATCATCCGGGACCCCGAGCCGATGCCGCAGGTGGACTACCTCATCATGGAGAGCACCTATGGCGACCGCCTGCACAAGGACATCGGCAAGGTGGAGCAGAAGCTCGGCGACGTGGTGAGGAGGACGGCGGCGCGGGGCGGCAAGATCATCTGTCCGGCGTTCGCGGTCGGGCGGACGCAGCAGGTGGTGCTGGTGCTTCACAAGCTGATGAACGAGGAGCGCATTCCGGCCATTCCGATTTTTGTGGACAGCCCGCTGGCGGTCAGTGTGACGGAGGTGTTCCGCAAGCACAGCAACCTTTACGACACCGAGACGGTGAACTTTGTGAAGAACGGCGAAGATCCGTTTGGATTTTCGCGGCTGCGTTACATACGCGAGGTTTCCGAATCGAAGGCGTTGAACGACCTGCGGGGTCCGGCGCTGATCATTTCCGCTTCCGGGATGTGCGAAGCGGGGCGGATTTTGCACCACCTGCGCAACAATATCGACAATCCGAGGAATACGGTGCTGATAACCGGATTTCAGGCCGAGCACACGCTGGGCCGCAAGATTGTCGAGGGGATGCCCGAGGTGCCGATTTTCGGCGAACCGGTGCCGCTGCGGGCCGAGGTGGTGAAGCTGAATGAACTGAGCGGCCACGCCGATCAGATGGAGTTGTTGAGTTGGATGAAGCCCATCGCGCGGGGGCTCAAACAGGTCTTTCTTGTGCATGGCGAACCGTCGCAGCAAGCGGCGCTGGCCAAGGCGATTGAAGCCATGTACGGGCTGCGGGTGACGATTCCCAAGCGGGGCGACAGCTTCCAACTGTAAGCGGAGGCGGGTGATGTGGCGCAAGTTTTACGGAGGCCGGGCGGTGGTAGCGCTGGCCCTGGCGGCGCTGCCAGTGCGTGCGCAGGAGGTGCTGCTGAGCGGGCGGGTGGTGCTCGAAGGCGGCGCGGCGCCCGGAAAGCCCGTGGGTATCGAGAAGGTCTGCGCGGGCCTGCCGGACGTCCTTGAAGCGATTACGAACAAGAAGGGCGAATATATCTGGAGGACCGAGTTAGGCAGCCTCGGCCGGCTGAATACGGGTGTCCAGATCCGGGGAGGCCGCGTGGAGACCCAGTGTGTTCTGCGCGCTTCCCTGCCCGGCTATGTCTCGACCAGCATCGATTTGAACGATCCGTCGCTCGGCCGCGTGCCGCAGTTGCCTACGCTGGTTGTGAGGCGCAAGCAGAAGGCAGGCAAAGAGCAGGCCGCGAGCGCGCCGGTAGGGGAAGGCGCGGGCAAGGCCTGGGAGCGGGCGGCCAAGGCCATGGAGGCGGGCCAGTGGCGTGAAGCGGAGTCCGCGCTGCGTGAAGCGCTGGCGGCGTCGCCAAAGTTCGCCGGCGGGTGGGGAGCACTCGGGGTGACGGCGCAGAACCTGGGAAGGCCAGAGGAAGCGCGGGCGGCGTTTCAGAAAGCGATCGAAGCCGATCCGTCGCAGATCAACTCCTACTCGCTGCTGATCGCACTGGAGATGGAGTCGCAGAACTGGGCAGCGGTTTCGAGGGTGGCGTCGGAACTCATCAACAAAGACACGGGCAAGCGGCGCCTGGACGCCTATCTGCAACGGGCCACGGCGCAGTTCAAGCTGAACGACGCGGCCGGCGCGCAAGCCACGCTCATCGCGCTGATTGCGGAAGACCGCGCGCACAAGTACCCGAGAGCGGAGTACCTGCTGGGCTTGATGCTCAGCATGGCGGGCGACAAGACGGCGGCAGCCGCGCATTTCCGGAAGTATCTCGAGCTGGACCCGGGGTCGAAGGATGCGGCGGAAGTGAAGCAGCGGATGGAGAATCTCGCCAGAGCGTCCGAGGGAGAGGTGGCACTGGCGCTGGAACGTCCGCAGCCGGAGAGAGTGGACGTGGGGGAAGCAAGCGTTCCCGGGGGGATTCGAGCGCTGTCCGCGATCTCACGTTTGAAGGAGCCTGAAGGTTACAACACGTTTTTCGGGGCGTACTGCGGCGAGATCGCCCGGCAGGCGTCGGGGTGGAATCCGAACCGGCATCGCGGGTACGCGGCCACGCTGGAGAGCTACCTGGCGGCCGTCGAGCAGCTGGAACAGACTGGCGTGCGGCGCGGAGATGATCTGGTTACGACGCTAGCGCTTGGCGGCGGCGCGGGACGGACCGATGCGGAGCGAATCCTGCCGCTGCTGGGATGGCGCTTGGTTCAGCGCGACGGAAAACTCCGCGTCGAGCTGGGTGACACGCTGGAGGACAGCTTGCGGCAGCCGGCCGCCGGAGCGCTGGGCATCGACGAGGTTGCCATGCAGGAAGCGCTCGAAGCGGGCAAGGCGTTCGAGATCGCGATCCGGCAGGAGAAGGCGGCGCTGTTTGGCGGCGCGGCCTGGACGGCGCTGTTGAGGGATCCGGCGCAGCGGGGAGGAATCGCAGGAGCGTTCGCCAAGGATGCGCGGCTGGCCAGAGCTTGCGCCGGCTTGAGCCGCGTAACGCCGGAGACGGCGGCGGCGGCCGCCGCAGCCACGGGTCTATCCGGAGCGGTCACGCGCTACTCGACGGCGCTCTCTTTGTACAGCGGCTCGTTTCACACGGAAGGGGGAACGGTGAGCGTTCCGGGTGGACGGAGCGCGCACGCGGCGTGGACGGCGCTTGCGGGCGCAGCGCCCGAAAACGCGCCGGCGTTTTTTCTGGCGCTGCTCGAAAAAGACGGCGGGCGCCTGGCGGCTTACTATGACGCGCTGGCGAAAGCGGGGCCGGCGCAACAGCGATATTTCACGAGTGATGCCAAGCGCCTGGCCCGCTTTTATGAGTGGTATCGCGATTCGGATGAGATGAAGCCCGGAATCGGCCGTCCGGAAGGGGCGTGGCATCCGCTCTTTTTCCAGGAACTGCCGGTCGATGAATCCGGCGCGGTTCATTTTCCGGGCGGGCGCCGGGCGTGGTCCTTGAAGGCGGGTCCGGACGATGAGGTTCTCGTGGCGATGGCCGGGGGAGAAAAGCTGGTCCCGATCGCCTTTCTTGAAAAGCGGCGGGGCAAGCGCCTGGATGAGGCAGCGGTGAAACTGCTGATCGAGTTCTACAGCGACTGGCAGCCGCTGTTTCCGTACTTTGAGAAGTGGAACGGCTTGGGGACGGCGGAGTTCGGGGCGCTGGCTGGCTTTTCGCGGGCGGTGCGCGCGGCGCCGGCCGCGAGCCGTCCAGAGATGCTGGGCTTGTTTTACTCGCTGGCGGAGATCGTAGCGATGAGCGGCGAGGCTGGGTCAGCCGGCCCTTCAGAGATTGCGAGGGCCTTTGCGCGTGTTTGCGAACTGCTGGTCTCGGGAGCGACCGCGGGCCATGCCGTCGAGGCTCTGAAGACGATCGCCGGGTCCGGCAAGGCGGATGGGGCGCTGGCCGCACTGAGTGCCTCAACTCCGGTCCGCGTGGTGCTTGAAGCGTTGACGAGCCGGGTCTATGCGGCCCGTTTGCGGCCGGAGCTTCTGCTGGTTTCCGAAGATCCACACCTGGCGGGGCGGCACCGTTACGTGCCGGAAAGTGGTGTGAAGCAAGGGCCGCTGTTCGCATCGACGACCCTGGTCCGGGCACAGGGCGCGCACGGAGCGTACTTCGCGGGAGGATTGATGAATCTCGCCGCGGCGGCGGCGGATCTGGCCACGCGGGGAGGCGTGGCACGAGGCGCGCATGGCGATACGGTGGAGCGAGTCGCGAAGGGCGTGCATTCCGGCAAGGCGGACAGCCGCGCAAACAGTCCGATGTTTCGGGTGAGCGGCCGGCTGGTGGAGGTTCCGGTGACGGTGACCGACAGCCGGGGAAAGGCGCTCGACGGGCTGGACTGCAAGGAATTTTCACTGCTCGAAGACGGCCGGGCGCGGGCCGCGGAGACGTGCGAATCGCTGGCGCAAAGCGTCTCGTGCGCGCTGCTGCTGGACACGACGGGCAGCATGCAGGTGGCCCTGCCTTTTTTGAAGAACGCCGCGCTGCGGTTCATTGAAGCGCTGCGGCCGGAGGATCCCGTGGCGGTGTACTCGTTCAGCGACTCAGTGTCCGAGCGGCAGCCGTTCACGACGGACAAGTCCGCCGCCAAGCGCGCGGTTGTCCGGACCGAGCCGTACGGTGAGACCGCGCTGTATGACGCCGTGGTGCGGGTGATACAAGATCTTTCAGGGCGAGGCGGCAAGAAGGTGATCGTGGTGTTTACCGACGGGGCGGACAACAAGAGCGCGCTCACGAGCGGCATCGCGATCCGGGTAGCGAAGGCGTACGGGATTCCAATTTACGCGGTGGCGCAAGGGGACGCGGCCAACGACGCGGACCTGGTCAAGCAGTTGATGCGGGCCGCGCGGGCGACTGGCGGGCTGTCCTACAACATCCACGATCCGGGAGAGATTCGCGAGGTGTTCGAGGAGATTTCGCGGGATTTGCGCCATGGCTACATGCTCACGTTCAAGCCGGCGCCGGCGGAAGACCAAGGATGGCACGAAATCAAGGTCGTGTTGCGGCAAGCGGATGGACGGCGGGTGCGGGCGCGCGAGGGGTATTTCGCGGAGTGAGGCGGTTAGTCGATGACTTTCTTCTTCTTCACCCAGTCGATGAGCAGGTCGCGGAACAGGGGGCCTTTTTCGGGGAATTCGAGGTTGCGCTCGAGGCCGAGTTGCTCGCGCTGGTGCCACCAGGTGAAGTCCTGGATGACGAAGCGGTAACTTTTTTCGGGGTCCACGGTGTGGCCTTCGAGGACTACGCCGGGCAACTGGTCTCCTTTGAACATTCCCGCCAGGACGCGGTTGTTGAAGGGCATGATGTTGTAGATGTCGCGTATGGAGACGCGCCCCTTGGGGAGTTCATCTCTCATGGCGCCGTCGTTGACAAAGGCGAAGTCGCCGTGCATTTGCTCTTTGAGTGCCTGGGCCATGAGCAGCCTCAATTCGGGGCGGGTGTAGACCCGCTTCGACTCGCCGATCGGCACATCCACGAGTTTGGAAACGCGCCCTTCCCAGCCGGCGATGGCGCGCGCGACTTTGCGATCCGGCGTCTGTTGCTCGTTCATGCCGACGGCGATGCGCTTCCAGGTGAACGAGTGCACGGTTTTCGAAGAGGTGTCGATCTCGAGATCGAGGCGGCCCAATTCGAACCCAAATGCACGGACGCGAACCAGGACACGGCCGTCCCTGACCTTGGGTAATTCCAACCCGCGGTGGATGTGGCCGGTGACGAGGACAGCCGCTTCGGGCAATTCCCGCAGCAACAGGTCTTCTTCGTCACCGTTGACATGGAGGAGCAGGACAATCAGGTCGCACTGATCGCGGATCAAGGCAATCTCCCGGCGAAGGGTCTCGACCAGCGGGCGCATGTGAAAGGACCCCAGGTTGGGCGGCGTGCTGAGGATGGGCATGTCCATGGTCAAGCCGCCGACGACACCGACGCGGAGCGCGCCAACTTTAAACACCTGCGAGGCGCGCTCGACGATGGGGCGGCCTTCGGAATCGGTCATGTTCGACAGGAGCAGCGGGAAGCGGGACAAGCGGGCAAACCGGGAGATTTGTTGCCAGCCGTGGTCGAACTCGTGGTTGCCGATGGCGGTGGCATCGAAGCCCATGAGGTTGGCGATTTCGTATACCGGGGAGCCTTCGTAGATGGTGGACACGGGCGAACCGGTGATGAAATCCCCGCCGTGTAGGGTCAGGCAGTTGGAGCAGTTTTGCTTTTCTTTCCGGATGGCGGCCGCCATGTAGGCGAATCCTCCACGGCCTTCGTGGTTGGGAAGGAACTTGGCGTGAAGGTCGTTGGTGTGAAGGATGGTGAGGCGGCGAATTTCCGCCTGAGCGCTGAGCGAAACAAGGAGGATCAGTCCGCCGGCGAGCCGGCGGAAGGATGCGGGCATAAACTGCCAGGATAGCGCTTCGACAGCGGTCACTCGGACCTGAGCGCGGCCAGGAGCGGCTCACGAGCGGCGGCGCGCGCGGCCAGGAGCGAGGCGAGAGCACCGCAGGCGAGGATGAGCAACGCGACCAGGACGAGCGAAGCGGCGGGAAGGCCCGCGCCGCGCCGGAGAATCGCGGGCAGAACCGCAAGCAAGGCCGATATGACACCGATGATCAGACCGCCGGACAGCAGCAGCAGATTCTCAGACAGCACCAGCCACTCGACGGAGCCGGCGCTATAGCCGAGGGCGCGCAAGAGCCCAAGTTCCCGGCGGCGCTCCAGGGCGTTGCGCAGCAGCACGGCCGCGAGCCCGACGGTGCCCAGCAGCACCCCGAGCGAACCGAGCGCCTGGAAGGTGGAAAGGTAGGTGTTTTCCACCCTGTGATAGGAAGCCAGTCTGCGGGAGACGGGTTCGGCGTCGAAACCATAGCCGGAGAGCGCGTCCTCCAACAATCCGGTCATGTCAGTAGGCGCGGAGATGAGGAAGACACGGTAGCCGGAGATTTCGGGAAACAGCCGCACGAAGTTCTTTTCCGAGATCACGATCTCACTTTGAAAGACGGAGTCGCGCGGTGCGGCGACGATGCGGAAGCGGAGCGCGTCCGAGCCGGGACGCTCGATTTGGATCTCGCCGCCAAGGGCCTTGTGAAGGACGTAGGTCAAGGAGTTGGCGTCGACCGCCGCTGGTATGACGCCCGCGGCGGGCGGCTGATCGACGGCCTGCAAGCCGTTTTGTTCGAGATAGTCCGTGCGCGCGCCGAGCACACCGGGGTTGGACGGCGCATAGAGGTTCAAGCAACTGACGTCGTCGCCGGGACGCAGGCGGAACAACTGCCAGACGGCGGGCGGAGTGGGTGGCAGGCTCAAGGCGTCGCGGCCGGCCGCGGTGTTGGGGTCGTAGATGAGGGGCGCCTGGGACTGGGCGATCAGCATGCCTGTGTGGGCGCGGTCCGGCTCACGGCGGAAGGATTCGAGCGAGACGATGAGGAAGGCCGCCATGGCGATGAGGGCGATTGACAGGACGCTGCGCCCGGGACGCCATCCGGCATTGCGCGCGCCGAGCCGCAGGAGCGCGGCGGGTCCGGGATGCGGGCTGAGCGGCACGGCGCTTTGACGCAGGATGATTGAGACGGCCAGCAACAAGGCAATGAGCAGGAGCGAGCCGGCGCCGAAGAATCCGGCTTCGGCGGGAATTGTCTTGAGCGCGGACAGGGCCAGCAGGACCAGCGCGGCGGCGCCGGAGAGCGCGGCGGCGGGTTTGCGCCAGCGCGCGGCGGATTGAACGGCGGCGCCACTCATCAAACCGCGAGGTGTGGCATCACGCAGCGCGCGCAGGCCAAACAGAGTCGCCAGCAGGGAGGCTGATACGGCGCCCGCGGCGCCTGCCAGGAGCGATTCGGGGGAGAGCCGGAGTTCCAGGAGGCGCGTGCCCACCGCATCGACCCACCATGTCCGCAGGCCGTAAACCAGCAACGCGGCATAAGCGCCCGCCAGCAGGAGGCCGAGCAGGACTCCAACCAGGGTGAGAGCCAGCGCCTCCCACAAGAAGGTGATCCGGACCTCGGAGGGCTTGAAGCCGAGCGCCTTCAGGGTTCCAATCTCGCGCACGCGATGTTCGACGCCAAGCCGGAAGAACAAGGCCGTGAGCAGCATGGCGGCCAGGCCGACAAAGAAGCTGAAGTAGAGGAAGTACTCGCCAAAGTCGGTCGAGCCCTGAGATGAAGTGAGCTGTTGCCGGCGGACGGGCTGGATCACGAATTGCGAATGCAGCGGGTTGAGGGAACTGCGCAGGACTTTGGCCAGGCGTCCATCAGCCGGGGTGAAGCGGATGGAGGTCAATTTTCCGTAGCGGGTTGTCCAGAGCTGCTGGCCCACTTGAAGCGGGATCCAGAGCTTGGGCGTGGTCCGGTACCGCTTCCAGTAGTCCTCGTCTTTTGGGCGGACCAGTTTGAGGTCGACGGGGAACGGCGGGTCCCATCCGGCTATGGAATCGACGCCGGTGATGCCGGGATAGGGGGGCGCGACGTCACGATCCAGAGCCCACCGAGTCATGCGTGTGATGCCATCCAGGCGGAGCTTGGTGGTCCGGGTCTCGATCTGGTTATCGACGCTCCAGAGCATGTACTCGAGTTCGATTTCCTGGCCCACGCGGAGACCCAGGTCGCGTGCGAGCCACTCATTGGCCACAACACCGCGCGCCGGGGCGTCCGTGGCCGTGACGAGGGAATAGGGCGCTTCACGCCCATTGGCGCGAATGGCTGTGGCGAGGTAAGTGAGAATCTGAGTGGGCTTCAGGCCCAGGGACCGCCCCGCATCGAGGACCGCGTTGGCTGTGGCGTCATCGAGCAGAGTGCTGGAGTGCTCGACCGCATCGCTGCCACCCGGCAATGTCCGGATGGAGAGGCCAACGTCCTGGAGTTGAAACGCTTCCTGAAGACGCTGGTCCGCATGGGGCACGTTGCCGAGGAGGACGGTATTGATCTCATTGGCGCGGCTGAGGTCCTGTTGGAGGCGGCGGAGCGGGACGAACGCCGCGCGAACACCGCCTTGCGTGGGACGAAGCGCGAATTCGGGCAAGGCATGGGGGGAGACACTCTCGCCGGCGGTGAGGCGGATCGTTTTGCCTGTCTCCTCCTTGCGGCCCTGGAGGAATTCGCGGGGGATGGAGGAGGGCTCTTCAAACCGGAACAGGACGGCGTCGCCGGCTTTGGCGCCGAGGTCCGAGGCGAGTTCGGGACTGAGGAGGACCTGGCGTCCACTCAACGCTTCGGGCGGGACGCCATGGAAGTGGTAGAAGCGTTCGTCGACTCCATAGACGGCGACGCCGGCGGCACGGCGGCCGGAACCGGCGTGGACGGCGAAAGCCTCCAAGGCCAGGAGAGGCGCGGCGGGCGAAAAGGCGTCCGACAAGGCTTCGCGAAAGAAGCCCTTGGAAGCGAGCACGCTTTGCGTGGCGCCAAGCCGTTCGACGGCGAGACGCCGCAAGGTGTAGCGAACTGAATCGCCGACCGCGAGCGCGCCGGAAAGGACCGCTGTGGTGAGCGCCACGCCGAGGACGACGGCGGAGTTGGTGCGCCAGTACCAGCGGAGACTGCGCCAGGCTAGATGGAGGAGGCGCACAATCTTCCGTCCTCGAGGCGCAGCACATCGCCAAAGCGGCGAGCCATCTCCGGGCTGTGAGTCACGATGATCATGATGGTCTGATGCTCGGTGAGGAGCGAGGCAAGCAGATCGCAAACCGCTGTGCCGGAGCGGTGGTCGAGGTTTCCGGTTGGTTCGTCACAGAGCAGGAGAGTGGGTTGGCGAATCAGCGCGCGGGCGATGGCTACGCGCTGGCGCTCTCCGCCGGACAGTTGACCGGGGCGGTGGTCGAGCCGGGCGGATAATCCGACTTCTTCGAGCAACCGGCGGGCGCGCGCGGGCGCCTGGGCGTCGGGTTGGCCGACCAGGACCGGGGTGAGGACATTTTCGAGCACGCTTAACTGCGGCAGCAGGCAATGATCCTGAAAGACGAACCCGATGTGTTGATTGCGAAACGCCGCCTGTTGAGCGGCATTGAGTTTGTGCGGCTCGACTCCGTTGACGCGGACTGCTCCAGACGATGGCACGTCCAACACACCCAGGATGTTGAGGAGCGTGCTTTTGCCGCATCCACTCGGCCCCATGATGGACAGCGACTGGCCGGAGGAAAGATCGAGGGAGACGCGGTCGAGAATCAACAAGGGTCCGGCGGGCGAATCGTAGGTCTTGGAAACGTTACTGGCCTGAAGCAACGGTTTCTCCCATCGCCGAAGGCGGCGGTGATGCGGCGAGCATACGGTACAACTCCAAGGTCTGACTGGCCATGGCGCGGACCGAATAATGGAGGGCGGCGTTGGCGCGCCCGCGTTCGCCGAACTGGCGCGCCGTGGACGGATCGTTTTTCAACTGAAGCCAGGCGTCGGCGATTTGGCGGGCGTCGCCGGCGGCGGTGAGAATACCTCCGCCGGTCCGCTCGACGTGTTCGGTGAGCGCGCCGCGCGCGGGCAGCACGACGGGAGTTCCGGCCGCCAGCGCCTCGAGGGCATACAGCCCTTTGGGATCGTCGTAGACAACGGGCACGGTGAGCACATGCGCTTCCGCCAGGAACCGCGCCTTGTTGCCGTGGTCGAGTTCACCGAGGTACTCGAAATCCCGGGCATGACCCCACTCGGTCAACTGGCGGGTGACGCCTTCCAGGTACGGGCGGTGTTCGGGCGCGAGGTAGCCGGCAGCCCGCAGGCGCGCCGGACCTTGATCTTTCTCGCGAAACCGGCGCCACGCTTCAAACAGGAGATGGAGGCCCTTTTCGGGCGCGATGCGGGCCATGTAGCTGACGGTGAAGTCGCCCTTGCGCTCCAGGGAGTCTGAGGAAGCAGCCGGATCGACGCCCAAGCCCACGGTATGAATTCGGGCGCGCGGTATTTGGAAGTACTCGGCCATGTAGTCCGCGTACCAGGCGCTCACCGCGACGAAGGCGTCGATGTCTTTCACGCGGGCGCGAATCAGGGAGAGCGCCTGGCTACGGTAGGGCTCGGCAAGGGAGTCGAGGAACAGGTCTTCGCCCTGCATGGTACAGACCAGCGGTCCGCGAAACACGTTCCGGACCGGCTGAGCCATCGAGATGAGCAAGGTGTTGGGCAGGTTTACGACATCGGGCTTGAGGCCTTGAGAGAACCAATACTCCAGCTTGGCGAACTCCTTGGCCAGACGCCCGGATTCGCCTTCGAGCATCGAGACGGTCATTTCACCGAGGAGTTTCGGGTTGACGGCGAGCGAGCGGCGCGAGGCCATCTTGAGCGCCCACGGGGAATCGAGCAAGCGGTCCACGATCCACGGTGTATGGCGGAAGAGGGCCGAATGCTGTTGGAGGTACACGCTGATGCCGCCGAACAGGACACGGCTGCCGCTGACGTTGCGCCCATCCACTTTGGTGGGCGTGTAGACGGGCGCCAGGATGACGTCGTGGCCCATCGCCATCAGCTCACGGGCCAGGGCGTTGTCCCGCAGGCAACTGCCGCAGTACATTTCCGCCGCACCGGCTGTGAGGCTGAGGATTCTCATGCCGGCAAGAGATCTTCGCTGAGCTGGAACGCGCGCCGCGCGTACAGGTGGTCGAACAGGTTGCCTTCGTGCGGCTGATCCCAACTGATGACCGAGGTTGGAACGGGTCCGATGTTGAGCCGCCCAACGAGCGGCGAGGCCAGAAGCCGGCGCAGCAACTGGCGGTCGCGAGTGATGGCCGAGACCACGAGAGTCGAACCGAGCACGTCTGGCATGGCGGCCTGCGGGACTTCGACAACACTGGCAAACGGGAACAGGAACTCGCGGTTGGCCAGCGCGTGTTGCGGAGACTGGCAGCGGATGACGGTGGGCAGGAGGTAGGAGCAGCCGTCCCATTCGGTGAGCCGCGGCGAGGAGCGATAGCGGGCGGTGACGTCGGCGGCGCCGGATTCGGCCAAGCCCTGGCCGATCATCGCATTGATGCGCGCGGCGACATTCGGATCGGCGAACGGGGCGATGGCGGCTTCCGGGTCGTCTTCGCTTCGGGGGATGATTTGGGCGAGCCGCCTGGCGACCGCATCGGCAATCCGGTCGCCGTTGGCCGGAGTCCAGACGCCGGAGGCGTTGATACAGGAGCGCCCTCCGTTGGCGGCGATCGAGTTGACGATCACGTCGATGTAGTTTTCCCAGTCGGCGGCGGCGTCTTCGCCGAGCACGACTTTGCTGTAGCCGGGGCCATGCAGTTCGATGCGGGGATCGGAGGCCCAATGCCTGACCGCGCCCACGTCGCCGAAGAGCATTCCACGGCCGCAGGAACGCAGGATCTCGTTGGCCCCGGCGTGATCAGCCGGGTAGTAGCTGAACGCCTCGGGCGGGCACCCGGCGGCGAGCAAAGCCTGGGCGATGCGGTAGGGCGTCCAGGGTTCGGCGCTGCCGGGCTTGAGCACGAGCGGCGTCTTGAGCGGGATGGCGGGAATCCAGAGGGAATGAACGCCCGGCGAGTTGCTGGGCAGTACCACGCCCATCGACAGCCCGCGCGGAAAGTAGCTGAGGGGTCCTGAGTAGCCGCGGTCGAGAACGTCGAAATCCAAGCCGCGCGACAAGCCGGCAAGCACGGCGTCCATGTTCGACAGCATGCTGTGAATCTTCGCCATGTTGCGGCGCGCCAGAGCCCGCGGCATGCCGGTGGTCGCCGCAAGCTGCGCGAGGTAATCGTCCGGCGTTTGCGGTTGATCGCCGATGGGGAGCGTACCGTTGAGGAAAAGGCCGGCGGCGCGCCCGCAGATTTCCACCAACTCACGCACGGTGAATGCCGCCAAGGCGTCGCGGGATTCGCGCTGACGGAGCAGGTCACGCCGGATGAGCCCGACGTTGGCTTGGCTGATTTCGACAAACGGCCGCCGGGTCCTGTAGTGGACCGCGGTGGCAACGTCCATGCTGCGGTAGGGCATGCCCCGGCGCAGAATCGGGATGTGGAGCATCAGTACACACCTTCGACGACGTTCTTTTCGAGCTTCTTGAAGGGGCGGACGTTTTTGACGCCGTCCCAAGGGTAGGCGCCGTAGGGTGGCTCGCGCTCGGCTTCGTCGCGCTCCAGAAAGAGCGGCATGAAGAATTCCTTGGTGAGCGTGGTCAGCCTGACTCTGCCCGTTTCGCCGTATTCGACGACGCGGCTGGGTTGCTCGGGGTCGACCACTTCCACCATGGCGCGCGGCGAAGGCGGGTAGTACACGATCGCGTATCCGTCTTCCTTGCGCACGGGGCGGCTGACGGCGAGACCCATGAGCGTATTGCCGTAAGTGGGGGTGAAGTACACGCCTTCGAGGAGTTCTTCCATCGCGAAGCGGCACCATTGCGGCGTCATCTCGGTTCCGCCGCAGAAGATGCCGGTGATTCCCATTTTCTTGAGCGAGACTTTCTCGCACAGGGCTTCCAGCAGCTTGGGGGTGGTGAAGATGCAGTGGATATTCGGGTGGGCGCGCAGAATGGTCAGCGCCTGGTCAATCACGTGGCGCTTGTAGAGTTCGACTTCTTCCATGGCGCCGCGTTTGAGCAGCTTGATCACCCAACGCGGGTCGAGGTCGACGGAGAAGCAGATGCCGCCGCGGAACTGGCACAGGTGCTCGACGGAGAGCCGGAGGCGGCGGGGTCCGCTGGGACCGATGCTGATCCAATCGGCGCCCTTGGGAAAGGCCGAATCGGGAAGCGTGGCGCTGAACAATTCGTAGTCGATGCGGAAGTCTTCGATGTTGATGCGGGTCTTGGGGACGCCGGTGCTTCCTCCGGTCTCAAAGACGAAGACCGGCTTGCCGGCAAGGCCCTTGGGGACCCATTTGCGGACAGGTCCGCCGCGCAGCCACTCGTCCTGGAAGTTTCCCAGCTTGCCGAGGCCGTCGTAGCCGTGAATTTCCTGGCGCGGGTCCCAGCCGAGCCTGGAGGCGTAGTCCAGCCAGAATGGACACCCTGTTTGCGGGTCGAAGTGCCAGGCCACGACTTCGCGCGTCCACGCGTCCAGGCGTTCTTTGGCCGCCGCCATTCTCGTTTGCAGTTCAGAAGGAAGGGCTAAGGTTGCTGACACCGGTGGGAACCTCGAATAAGAATAGTGTAACCGCACGCCCGCAACGGCCTTTTGTTGGAATTTGAGTTTCGAAACGCGCGGGATCGAGGTAAGATTCATTCAACTGGGCCACTCCATGCGAACACAACGGCTGCTTTCGTGCGTGCTCATGACGACCGTACTTTTCGCGGCCGACTGGCCGGCGTTCCGGGGCTCCAACAGCGCGGGGCTCGGAGGCAACAACGCGATTCCGGTTGAGATGGGTCCGGGCAAGAACATGCTGTGGAAGACGGAGCTTCCGCCGGGGCACTCGTCGCCGGTGCTGGTGGGCGATTCGATTTTCGTGACCGGCTGGCAGGAGGACAACCTGCTGGTGATCAGCATGGACCGCCAAACCGGGCGGGTCCGCTGGCGGCGGGAGATCCCGCGTCCCCGGCGCCAGGAATTGCACAAGTCCAATAGCCCGGCGTCGCCGTCGGTGGCGAGCGATGGAAAGAACGTGTATGCCTTCTTTACCGATTTTGGGCTGGTGGCCTACGGTTGGGACGGGCAGGAGCGCTGGCGGCTGCCGCTGGGACCGTTCAACAACCCGTTCGGCATGGGCGCGTCGCCGCTGCTCGTTGGAGACCGAATCCTGCAAATCTGCGATTCGGAAAGCGGGTCGTTTCTGGTCGCGGTGCACAAAGATTCGGGCAAGGTGATCTGGCGCGCCGACCGGCCCGAAGTCTCGCGCGGCTTTTCGACGCCGGTGCTCTACGAGCCTGCGGCGGGCCCCAAGCAGGCCATTATCGCCGGGTCGTACCAACTGACGTCGTACAACGTGGAGAGCGGCGAGGTGGAGTGGTTCTACCGCGGGCTGACCTGGCAGTTGAAGCCGACGCCGGTGATCGACCGCGGACGGATATTCGTGTTGGGATGGGCGGGCGGGTCGGACGAGGGCAACCAGGAGGATGTCGCGCCGTTTGAGGATGCGCTGCGGCGCATGGATGCGAACCAGGACGGCAAGCTGGCCAAGGGAGAGATCGAGGTGGTGGAGCCCAGGCTGACGAAGGACTGGGAGCAGATGGATCTCGACCGGGACGGCGCGGTGGGGGACCGCGACTGGCGCATGTACCAAGGCCGGCGGAAAGCCCTCAACGCCATCACGGCCATCAAGCTGGGCGGCCGCGGGGATGTGACCGGAACGCATTTTCTTTGGCGCTACACGAAATCGCTGCCGAATGTTCCGTCTCCGCTGGCGTACCAAAACGTGATCTACATGATCAAGGACGGCGGGATCTTCACATCGCTGGACGCGGACACGGGCAAGGTGCTCAAGCAGGGGCGGGTACAAGGCGCGCTGGAAAACTACTTTGCCTCTCCGGTGGCGGCGGGCAACAAGATTCTGCTGCTGAGCGAAGCCTGCAAGCTGACGGTGGCCAAGGCCGAAGGCGAATGGGAGGTGCTGCGTGTCAACGACCTGGAAGACACGTGCCACGCGACGCCGGCGCTGGCCGACGACCGGGTCTACGTACGTACGCAGAGCGCGCTCTACGCGTTTGAGCAGCAGCAGAACTAAGACCTC
Organism: Bryobacterales bacterium; assembly: GCA_020851655.1. Classification (GTDB taxonomy): domain Bacteria; phylum Acidobacteriota; class Terriglobia; order Bryobacterales; family Bryobacteraceae; genus JADZCI01. The sequence goes on along the minus strand of JADZCI010000151.1, from coordinate 12,079 downwards.
ATGGCGGGGTAGAGGGCGTCTTGGCCTACACTACCCGATATGCACATGGAAACTTTGGCCGTTCACGCGGGACGGCGCGTTGATCCCGTGACGGGCGCGGTGACGGCGCCGATTCATCTTTCGACGACGTTTGAGCGCGCGGCCGATGGAAGCTATCCGCTGGGGTTCTCCTATTCGCGGGAAGAGAATCCCAACCGCGAGTCTCTGGAGGAATGCCTTGCGGCGCTGGAGGGCGGGACGCAGGCGCTGGCGTTCGGTTCCGGCCTGGCGGTGTTGACCGCCGTACTTCAAGGACTGGAACCCGGCGATCATATCGTTGCCGGAGACGATGTCTATTACGGTCTGAGAGTGGTGGTGCACCAGGTGTTTGGAAAGTGGCCGCTGGAGATCACGTATGTGGACATGGCGGACGAGGACAAGGTCGAGGCGGCGATGCGGCCGTCGACGCGGCTGGTGTGGTTCGAAACGCCTTCGAACCCGCTGATGAAACTGGCCGGCCTGAAGGCGATCGGCCGGATTGCCCGCGACGCCAATGCCATCAGCATCTGCGACGCGACCTTTACGACGCCGCTGATTCAACGGCCGCTCGATTGCGGCGTAGACATGGTGATGCACTCGACGACGAAGTACATCAGCGGGCACAGCGACGTCGTGGGCGGAGTGCTGATCACCAAGTTCGACAACTACCTGTTTGAGCGGGTAAGAAAGTCCCAGCGGCACGGAGGGGCCGTGCCGTCGCCGTTCGACTGCTGGCTGACGCTGCGCGGCGTGTCCACATTGGCCTGCCGGATGCGGACGCACTGTGAGAACGCCGGGAAGATCGCGGCGTTTCTGGAAGGGCACCCGGCCGTGGAACGCGTTCACTATCCGGGGTTGGCGTCCCACCCGCGGCATGAGCTGGCGAAGGAACAAATGAGCGGTTTCGGCGGCATGCTGTCGTTCGAACTGCGCGGCGGGCGGGCGAAAGCCATGGCTGTGGCGGGCGCGGTGCGGCTGATCACACGCGCGACGAGCCTGGGAGGGACGCACACGCTGATCGAGCACCGCGCGTCGATCGAAGGGCCGGAGACCAGGACGCCGCAGAGCTTGCTGCGGCTGTCGGTGGGGCTGGAGAACGCTGGGGATCTGATTCAGGACCTGGAGCAGGCGCTCCGGGCGGGGTGATCGGGCCGTCCTGCTAAACTCACACATATGCTGTTTACGGGTCTCGAGCACACGGCCATCGCATCTCCGGCGCCCAAGGCGCTTGCGGAGTGGTATGTTTCGGTCCTCGGGTTCCAGATCAATTTCGAGTACGCGGGCAACTATTTTGTGAAGGCGCCGAATGGCGCGATGCTGGAAATTATTCCGTCCGAGGGTCCGGCGCTGGAGAGCCAGATGAAGACTCCGGGACTACGGCACCTGGCGGTGATGGTGGCCGATTTCGACGAGGCGCATGCGAACCTGAAGGCGCGAGGCGTGAAATTCCTGGCGGAACCGTTCGAGGTGCAGGGCAACCGGCTGGTGTTTTTCTCCGACCACGACGGCAACCTGCTGCACCTGATCCAGCGGCGGCAACCACTCCCGTAAGAGGGTCTTCCGGCACTTGATCCGACGCGTCCTTGCCGCATTCCATTACCGCGACTTCCGCCTGATGTGGCTGGGGGCGTGTGTTTCGAGCATCGGCACATGGATGCAGCGGCTGGCGCAGAGCTGGCTGGTGCTGGAACTTTCCAAATCGCCATTCTGGCTGGGAGTGGACGCGTTTCTGGGGGAAGCGCCGGTCTTCATGTTCGCCCTGGTGGCCGGTGTGGTGGCGGACCGCGTTGACCGGCGGCGGCTACTGGTGATTTCGCAACTCGTGCAGATGAGCAGCGCCTTTACGCTGGCCACGCTGTTTGCGTTGGGCAAGGCGCAAGTCTGGCACATTCTCTCGTTGTCGTTGGTGTCGGGAACCGCGCAATCGTTTGGCGCGCCCGCCTACCAGGCGCTGCTGCCCTCGCTCGTGCCCCGGGAGCACATGCCGAACGCGATCGCGATGAACTCGATTCAGTTCAACCTGGCTCGAATCCTGGGTCCGCTGCTGGGCGGCTGGGCGCTGCAACACCTGGGCGCGGCATGGTGTTTCGGGCTGAACGGGCTGTCGTTCATCGCGGTGATCATCTCCCTGCTCTCGATCGGCGCGCCGTTTCTGCCGGCGCCTTCAAAGGAATCGCTGATGGACGGCATGAAGGCGGGAATTGTTTTCATCCGTCAACAGGCGGGAATGCGCGCTCTGATTGTGCTGGCGTTTCTGATGACGTTTCTGGGCATACCGGTGGTGACGTTTCTCCCGGTGTTCGCTCGCGACGTCTTTAAAGGGGATGTCGGGACGTTCACGGTTCTGCAATCGGTGGAAGGCGCGGGCGCGATATGCGGCGCGCTGCTGGTGGCGGCGCGCGGCAAGAGCAAGCACCTGGGGCGGGACGCGGTGGTGGCGCTGACGGCGCTGGGCGCGTTTGTGGCGGGCTTTGGGCTGTCGCGAGATTTCGGACTGAGCCTGGTGTTAGTGTTTTTCGGAGGCGTGGCGCTGATCAGTGGTTTCGCGATGGTGAGCTCGCTGGTGCAACTGGTGGCGACCGACGAGATGCGCGGCCGTGTGATGAGTGTATACAACATCGCGTTTCGCGGCGGGACGCCGGTAGGCAGCCTGGCTGCCGGGTATCTGATTCCGATTTACTCGGCGCCGGTTGTGGTCAGCTCCGGGGGTATTCTGCTGGCAATCCTGGGTTTCTACCTGTTGTTCATGAACCGCCGGGTCAGGTCGCTGTAACGGCGCGGCGGCGCGCCGCATCTTGAAGTGCGAAAGCAGATATGCGAAATCAATACAATAGGATCTTCCGGATGACTCCTGCCGCGCTGCTGGCGATGTTGGCCCTTGGATCGCCGTCCATCCCAACGGACTGGAAGAAGGCTCGCGACAGCCAGGACCGTCCGGCGCTGGACCGGATCGCGGCCGGCGCCGAGGCCGAGGCCAACAAGAAACAGGCCGACGCCAACGCGCAGTACGCCGCCGCGGTGGCTCAATTCTTCCGCGCCGAAGTGGCGATGGAGTTCAGGGACAAGAACCAGTCCCGCGCCGCGGCGGAAGCGGGGATTCGCGCCGCTGAGCGCGCGGTGGCGCTGAACCCGAAGAACGCCGAGTTTCACCGGATTCTTGGGACGCTGTGCGGCCAGGTGATTCCGGCGAACGTGCTGGCGGGGATGAAGTACGGCCGGTGCGCGCTCGAGGAAGTGAACAAAGCTATCGAGCTTGATCCTTCCTCGCCGGAAGCCTACTTAAGCCGCGGAGTGGGAAACTACTATCTGCCGGAAACGTTCGGCGGAGGAGTGGAACTGGCGATCAAGGACTTTGCGAAAGCGATTCAATTGAATCCCAACAGCGCCGAAGCCCACATGTGGCTGGGTATCGCCCTGCGCAAGGCGAACCGCAACGCCGAGGCGCGGAAGGCGCTCAGCAAGTCGGTTGCCTTGAACCCGGCGCGTGTGTGGGCCAAGCAGCAGTTGGAGAAGACGCCGCCTCAGTGAGCCGCGAGTCACTCCTTACCGGCCTCGCCATCCTCATCCTCACGGTTGTTGGTTTTTTTCATTTTCCGGGCCACACGTGGCTGCAGTCGGACACGCAGATCTATGTGGCGATTCTGGAGCACATCTGGGATCCATCGGTCCTGACGTCGGACCTGGTCGCCACACGGCCTCACGTGAGCTACACGATTTACGACGAAGTGGCGATCGGTCTGCGAAAGCTGACCGGCTTGAGCTTTCGCGACATCCTGATGGGCGAGCAGTTTGTGTTCCGGTGGTGCGCGCTGTGGGGCGTTTTTCTGATTGTGCGGGCCTTGGGATTCGCCGTGAGCCACGCGCTTCTAGTGACGTCGTGTTTCGCGCTGGGAGCGGTGATCAACGGGCCGTCGGTATTGTTGTTTGAATACGAACCCGTGCCGCGCGCGTTTGCGGTATCGCTGATCTTTCTTTCAGCCGGGCTGGCGGCGCATCGCGACTGGCTGTGGTCGGGAGTGGCGGGAGCGCTGGCCTTTCTGTTTCATCCGCCGACCGCCTTTCCGCTGTGGGCGGTTGCGGGATTGTTCTGGCTGGTGCTGCACCGGCGCAAGGAGCCGCTGCGGATTCTGGTTCCGGCGGCGATCTCGATGGGGGTGCTGTTTGTGCTGTCGCGCACGCAAGCCGGGGAACGGGAAACGCAGAATTTCTTCTCGCGCATCGGACCTCCGCTGGAGAGCTTGCAGCGCATGCGCGGAGCGTACAACTGGATCAGCCAGTGGCCTTCGGACTGGTTCTGGCAGTACCCGCTGCTGATGGTGTTTGTGTACGTGGCGTGGAGGCGGTTCCGCCCAGTGATGACGGCGCCGCTGGAGTGGCTGTCTCTTGGGCTGCCGCTATGCGGGATGGCCAGCGCCGGCGTTTCCTGGCTGCTGCTGGACGTTGCGAAATGGAGCCTGATTCCGCAGGCGCAGCCGGCGCGCGCAGTACTGTTTATCACGGCGTTCGCAATTATTCTCGGCGCCTGCGCGGGGATTCAAGCCGCGGGCGCGCGGCGCTGGTGGGAGGCGCTGGCGTGGTTTGTCCTGGTTTATGCGCTGCCCGCCAATGGAAGAGTGGCGCAGTTGTTCGACCTGGGGAACGAGATGTCGCGCACCCGGCTGGCGGTGGTGCTGGCGCTGGCCGGGATTTCGACTTTCGCCGCCTGGGGCGGGCGCGTTTCGTGGTGGCGAGCCGGCCTTGCCGCCGCCGCTCCGTTCCTGCTGCTGCCTACGGCGGGCAAGGTTCGCAATTACCCGTCACTGCACACGCCCGCACTGGCGGAGCTGTCGTCGTGGGCGGCGGCGCACAGCCCCAAGTCGGCGGTGTTTGTGTTTGCGGGTGACGGCCACGACCTGGCGCCAGGAATTTTCCGCGCGGAAGCGCTGCGATCCATCTACGTCGACTGGAAGGGAGGCGGGCAGGTGAACCTGCTGCCGTCGCTGGGGTTTGAATGGTGGACGCGGTGGCAGCGCCTGCGGCAGGGTGACTGGCGGCCGGGAGACGAGTCGCGGTTCGCCGGCTATGGCATCACGCACTACGTTCTGCCGGTTACGGTGGAGCAACCCGCGGGCGCCACGCCGCTGTTCAGGAACTCGCGGTACGCGGTCTATTCGACGGAGCGCTGACGCAGGAACTCTTCGACTTCGGCGCGCGACGGGACGGAGGATTGCGCGCCCAAACGGGTGACGGAGATAGCGGCGGCGGCGTTGGCGAAGCGCAGCGCCTCGCCGATGGGATGGCCTTCGGCCAAGGCGACGGCCAGCCCGGCGTTGAAGGTATCGCCGGCCGCGGTGGAATCGACGGCCTCGACGCGAAAGGCCGGGCTGCGGAGGGTCTGGCTGGCATCGGCATACAAGCACCCCTGGTCGCCCAGTTTGAGCACGACGGCGGCGGGGCCGCGCGCTCTCAATGCGGAAGCGAGTTCCAGCGCCTCGGCTGGACCGACGCGCGCGGCGGGGCGTCCGAGCAGGATGCAGGCTTCCGGCTCGTTGGGGGTGAGCACGCTGACGGAGGAGAGCAAATCGGAGGAGAGCGGCTGGGCGGGCGCCGGATCGAGAATGGTGAGCGCGCCTTGGCCGCGGGCGGCAGCCATGGCGGCCGATACCGCTTCCAGGGGCGTCTCGAGTTGGAACAAAGCGCAGCGCGCGCCGTGAAACGCGGACCTCACCGACTCGATGTCGGCGGCGCTGAGCGACCAGTTGGCGCCGGAGGCCACGACGATGGAATTCTGGCCCGAGTCCTCGACCCAGATCAAGGCAACGCCGGTAGGTTGGGCGCGGGTTCCCATGACGGAGGAGACATCCACGCCGGCGGCCGCCAGGCTGGCCTTCAACTGGTCTCCGAACGAATCCACTCCCACGCGGCCGATCATTCGCGCGTGGACCGCGGATCCGCCCAGCCTTCCGGCGGCGCAGGCTTGATTGGCGCCCTTGCCGCCGGGGATGGTCTTGAAGTCCGACCCTAAGACGGTTTCACCGGGAGCGGGAAGACGTTCCACCTGGACGACGAAATCCATGTTCAGGCTGCCCACGACCACAACAGAAGCACTGGTTGCCACGTGTCGAGCTTATCAATCTGTTTAACTGCCAGACTGGAACCACGGCAGTTTCGTATCCGGCTACCATTGAGGATCAGCCCATGCAGCGTCTGACTTCGCTCGATGCCTTTCGCGGCGCAACCATTGCATTGATGATCCTGGTCAACAACCCTGGCGACAGCCGCCACGTGTACGCGCCGCTGGAACACTCCGCATGGGACGGCTGGACGCTGACGGACACGGTTTTCCCTTCGTTTGCCTGGATTATCGGCGTGGCGATCACGCTGGCGCTGCAAAAGCGAATGGATGCGGGGACGCCGCGGCGGCAGTTATTCCTCCAGATACTCAAGCGCGCGGCAATCATCTTTGCCCTCGGGCTGCTGGTTTACGCGTTTCCCGATTTCGACCTGTCCACATTGCGAATTCTGGGGGTCCTGCAACGCCTGGCCATCTGCTACTTTGTCTGCTCGGTGCTTTTCCTGACGACACCGGTGCGCGGGCAGATCGCCTGGCTTGTCTCGCTGCTGGGCGTTTACTGGCTGATCATGAAGTTTGCGCCGGTGCCCGGCGTGGGCGCGGGTTACCTGGATGTGGAGCGGAACTTTGCGCACTACATCGACCACCTGGTGCTGGGCTCGCACAATTACGCACAGACCAAGACCTGGGACCCGGAAGGGATCGTCAGCACCCTGCCCGCCATTGCGACCACGCTCCTGGGGCTGATGGCGGGGCACATCCTGCGATTGAAACGCGATCTGGCCGAACGCACCACTTGGCTATACCTGGCCGGAAGCCTGTTGCTGGCGGCGGGTTTGATTTGCGATCAATGGCTGCCGATCAACAAGAAGCTCTGGACCACGTCGTTCGCGCTGTTCATGGCGGGCCTGGATTTTGTGGTCTTCGCGAGCCTGCTGTGGATTGTCGACGGGCTGGGGTGGAAACGCTGGGCGCGTCCGCTGGTGATTCTCGGCATGAACGCGATAGCGGTCTACATGGCATCGGAGATCCTGATCCAGGTGCTGGACATGATGGGATGGCGGGAGGCGATTTTTCACAGTGTTTTCGCGCCGCTGGCGTCTCCGGTCAACGCCTCGCTGCTGTTCGCGATTGCTTACACGGTGCTGATGTTTGGAATCGCGTACGGGATGTATCGCAAGGGCTGGTTTCCGCGGGTTTGAAGGGCCGCCGTTTTAGAACGTGAGGATGCGCTCGGCTTCCCGGGCGATGTGGTCGACCTGGGGCAGGACGTGGTCTTCCAGGCCGGGGTGGTAGGGCACCCAGCAGTCCAGTGCGCCGACGCGGCCGACAGGCGCGTCGAGCGAGGTGAACAGTTCATTGGCGATGCGGGCGGAGATTTCGGCTCCGAAGCCCCAGCTCAGGGTGTCCTCGTGCACGACGATGACGCGGTTGGTTTTTTCGACTGAACGGCGGATGGCTTCCCAATCGAAGGGTGAGAGCGTGCGAAGGTCGAGAATCTCAATGGACGCGCCGGCAAGGCGGTTTTCCAACTGGGTCGCGGCCAGCAGGGACTTCTGGACTGTGGCGCCGTAGGTGACGATTGTGAGGTCCTGGCCGGGCTTGACGATGCGGGCTTTGCCGAACGGGATGGTGTAGGCGGGGCCCGGATGCGGAGAGCGGTTGTAGGGTTCCCGATAGAGCCGCTTGTGCTCGAGGAACAGGACCGGGTCGTCGGCGCGCAGCGCGGTGCGGAGGAGGCCGCAGGCGTCGAGGGCATTCGAGGGAAAGACCACGCGCAGCCCGGGAATATGCGTGAACACAACCTCGCCGCACTGGCTGTGATAGATGGCTCCGCCGTTGAGGTATCCGCCGATGGCGACGCGGATTACGGCGGGGCAGGACCAGGCGTTGAACGAGCGCCAGCGCATATTGGACAGCTCGTCGCGAATCTGCATCATGGCGGGCCAGATGTAGTCGAAGAACTGGATCTCGGGAACCGGTTTGAGGCCGCGCAGACCCATGCCGATGGCGCGCCCCAGAATCGCGGCTTCGGCGATGGGGGTATTGAAGCAGCGCTCGCTTCCGAACCGGGTTTGCAGGCCGTAGGTGGCCTTGAACACGCCGCCCTTGCCCTTGACCTCGGCGAGATTTTCCTCGCGGCTGCAATCGGCGACATCCTCCCCGAACAGGATGATCTTCGGATTGCGGGCCATCTCCTCGGCGAGCGTCAAATTGATCTCGTCCACCATGGTGCGCGGCTCGCCCTGGAAGGAAGGCTCGACTTCAAATTCCGACGAAGTGGGGTCGATCTTGTCCGAATACAGGTAGTCGAGGACGCCCGCGGTGGAGGGCGGCTCGGCGTGAACGGCTTTTTCGGCCACCTCCTGAATCTCGACGTTGATCTCGTGGCAGATGCGTTTGTAGGCGTGCTCGTCGAGCAAGCCTTCCTGGATGAGCCAGCGGGGATAGGTGACGATGGGGTCTCGCGCGGCTTCGGCTTCGCGCTCGGCTTGAGTCTTGTAGAGCTTTTCGTCGTCGGAAAGGGAGTGCGAATAGGGCCTGATCACGTGGGCGTGGACCAGAGCGGGACCATGACCGGCGCGCACGTAGTGCAGCGCTTCTTCAACGGCGCGGTAGGAGGCCAGGAAATCATTGCCGTCGGTTTCCAGACGCAGCAGGTGCGGGAAACCGGAAAGAAGACGGGAAATTGAGCCGCCGGCGGTTTGCTTTTCCGAGGGAACCGAGATGGCGTAGCCGTTGTCCTCGACGACGAACAGGATCTTGAGGCGTTCCAGGCAGGCGGCGTTCATCGCTTCCCAGAATTCGCCTTCGCTGGTGGCGCCTTCACCGGAGGTGACCAGGGTGACGTTATCGGAGTCCCGGTTGAGGTAGCGTTCGGCTTCGGCGCAACCGATGGACTGAACGAATTGCGTTCCGGTGGGCGACGATCCGCTGACGATGTGGAGTTCGGTGGAACTCCAGTGCGACGGCATTTGCCGGCCGCCAGATTGCATGTCGGCCGCGGCGCCGACGCTTTGCAGCAGCATCTGCTCGGGGGTGATGCCGAGAGCGAGCGCGAGCGCGCGGTCGCGATAGTAGAGGAAGAACCAGTCCTTGCCGGGGCGCATCTGCATGCCGAGGGCGGTTTGGATGCACTCGTGCCCGGCGCCGCTGATCTGGAAGAAGATGCGGCTTTGGCGTTTGAGCAGGACCTCGCGGTCATCCAGGCGGCGGGAGGTCTGCATGTTGCGGAAGGCCTGTATGAGGGCCTCGCGGCTCAACCCGCAGTAGCGGAGGTTGGTCTCGGTGGACAGGTCAACAGATTTTGCGGTAGCCAAGACTGTGATTGCTCCGTCCCTCACTTGACAGTGTAGTCGAATTCAACCCCGGGTCAGCAGTTTTGTGGGGTGTTTGCTATCCCGTTGGTAGAATGGAAGTTCCATGCACGAACTCGGGAACTTTCGAAGCCATCTGGATGCCATCGCCGAACGGCTGGCGGCGCGCGGGTTTCACCTCGATGTGGAGGCTTTCCGGGCGCTCGATACCAAACGCAGGGCGGTCCTGACCGAATCGGAGCAACTCAAGGCGCAACGCAATGCCGAAAGCATGGAAATCGGCAAGCTGAAGAAGGCCGGCGCCGACACAGCCGGGCAACAACAAAAGGTCCGTGAGACCGGCGAGCGCATCGCGGGATTGGAAGAACAGGTCAAGGCCATCGAAGAAGATTTCCGGCTGCAGTTGGCGAGTATTCCGAACGTGCCGCACGAATCCGTGCCTGTGGGACGCAGCGCCGAGGACAACGTCGAGGTGAAGAAGTGGGGCGAGCCGCCGGCATTCGGCTTTGAACCCAAAGCGCACTGGGACCTGGGGCCGGAATTAGGAGTGCTGGATCTCGAGCGGGCCTCAAAGATCACGGGCGCGCGCTTCGCCGTTTATTGGGGACCGGGCGCCAGGCTGGAGCGGGCGTTGATCAACTTTATGCTGGACCTGCATACGCGGGAGCACGGCTATACCGAGGTTCTGCCGCCGTTTCTGATCAATTCAGCGAGTCTGTACGGGACCGGGCAGTTGCCCAAGTTTGCCGACGACCTGTTCAAGTGCGAGAAATTCGATTTCTGGCTGGCGCCGACGGCCGAGGTTCCGGTGACCAACCTCTTTCGGGATGAAACGCTGGACGGCGGCAAGCTGCCGCTGCGGCTCTGCGCCTATACACCGTGCTTTCGAAGTGAAGCGGGCAGCTATGGGCGCGACGTGCGGGGCATCATCCGGCAACACCAATTCCAGAAAGTCGAACTGGTGAAGTTCACGCGGCCGGAACAGAGCTATGACGAACTGGAGAGTCTGACGCGGGCGGCCGAGCAGGTGCTGGAACGCTTAGGGCTGCCTTACCGGACCGTGGTTTTGTGCACCGCGGATATGGGTTTCTCCTCGGCCAAGACGTACGACATCGAAGTGTGGATGCCGGGGCAGAACTGCTATCGCGAGATTTCGTCCTGTTCGAACTTCGAGGGCTTTCAGGCGCGTCGGGCCAACATCCGGTTTCGCGGCGCAAAAGGCAAGACCGAATACGCACATACATTGAACGGCAGCGGGTTGGCGGTGGGCAGGACATGGGTCGCTATTGTCGAGAACTGCCAGCAAGCCGATGGGAGCGTGGCGATTCCGAAGGCGCTGCAGCCATACATGAACGCCGAGGTGATCACCAAGCAAGGGTCGCTGGCGTAGAAAGCCACGGTCACAGCGTTTGCCGAGATTTCTGAATCGAGACGATCCTCAATCGAGTGAATGAGTTGCAATCTGTCTAAAGCAGAGATCCGGAGAGGGTAAACTCGAGGCCGTTCCTATACTCTCGGTCGGACAGGTCCGGCGAAGGAATGACCGGATCAAGCAAGCAACCGAGAGGACTGATTCGATGTCTCGCAAATTCGCGCCTGGCTTTGCCTTGATGCTGTTGATGGTTTTCGGATGGACGGCCGACGCCGCCCCCGCGCTGACGACGATCCAAGATACGGTCTATCTGGCCGACGGATCGCTGTTCAACGGGACGGCCTACGTTCAGTGGAAGTCGTTCATCGCGGCGGACTCGTCAACGATCGGGAGCGCGGAGATCGCCGTTCCGATTCGCAACGGCCAGATCCTGGTCAAGCTGGTGCCAACAACGAATGCGATGAACGGCGCGTTCTACGCGGTGCGTTACCAGAGCGACGGAAAGAACCAGTTCAACGAGATTTGGGTGGTGCGTCCCAGCACTTCGCCGCTCAAACTCAAAGACATTAAGCTCCCGGATACCGGCTTGGGCGGACTCTCAGGCGGGCTGGCGGGCCCGATTGAGATCAGCGATGTGGAGGGATTGCAGGAAATCCTCAACGTGAAAGTTTCCAAGGGCCCCGGTTACGCGCCGTCGCGTTCGGCGGTGGTGGACGCGCTCGGGCAGTTGACGGCGGCGAGCGGCGCGGGGTCCGACTGCGTGCGCGTGGACGGAACGTCGGGACCGTGCGGAAGCACGATCGTTTTTGTGGACCAGGAGGTTCCGGGCGGCGTGATCGACGGCTCCAACCGCACGTTCACATTGGGCGGGGCTCCGGCGCCGGCTTCCAGTCTGCACATCTACCGCAACGGAATCCTGCAGCGGGTGGCGGTGGACTTCACGCTGAGCGGAGCGACGATTACGTTTCTGCCCGGCGCGCTGCCGCAAACGGGCGACATTCTGCTGGCGAGTTACCGCAAATAGTCAGACCGCAACCACGGCGGGCCGCCTGATTTTTACCAACCACAGCACGACACGGACGAGCAAGAGCGCAACGAGAATCGCCGCGTAATAGAGCGGCTCCCGGACAAGCGACTTGCCCTGCCAGGCGTAATGGACGATACCGGCGATGGCGCTCAAGTAGATGAGGCGATGCAGCAGGCGCCATCTCTTGCCGCCCATCCAGCGAATCGCGGCATCGAATGAGGTGGCCGCCAGAGGCGCCATGAGGGTAAGCGCCAGCACGCCCGCGATGAAAAAACGCCGGATGGTCAGATCCT
>JADZCI010000150.1 GCA_020851655.1 Bryobacterales bacterium | reverse complement strand
CGTCCGGGCTGAGCGCGAGATTGGAAGGCGCCAGCCCGACACGGATGCTCTGAAACTCTTCGGCATCGAGGTTGAGCGCCAGCAGCGTGCCGGAGACGGTGGCGCCGGTCTTGGGATCGCTGACCACGTTTGAACCGCTGGTGGGGCTCACCACGTCCTTGGGCGCCGGACGCCGGCCCGCGCGGTTGGTGACGTAGATGTGACCGTTCTTCTGCGAGACCGCGACTCCATACGGGGCCATGCCGGCCGGCGCTTCGAACTTGAGCGTTCTGGAACGCACGTCAAAGACGCCCACCGAGTTCTTGCGGCTGAAGGCCACGTAGGCCGTCTCGCCATCGCCCGAGAAGGCAATGCCCACCGGGACGGGGTGTCCCTCCAGCGCGATGCGCCGGACGGCGCCGGGGGTTCCATCGGTGCGGATCGTCGCCACCAGGATGCTGTCTGGGCCGTTGCGTGTCGCTTCGCTGGCCCACAGTTCCCAGCCTTCGGGGTGGAAGGCGATTCCCCCGTAGGAGGTCGAACTCGAGGGGATGGTGCTGAGGGTCGCGCCCGTAGTGGGATCGGTGATGAGGACTCCGCGGGAGTTCAGGATGGCGAGGAAGCGCTTTTGCGGGTGAAACGCCAGATCCACGGGACGGCCTTCAATCGGCGTCAGTTCGCCCCACGGCCCGACAAGCTGGCTGCTGGGGACAAGAAAGACTCCGCCGGGCTGCAAACCGGCCATCGCGGTGGTGCTGAGCGTCTGGAAAACGCCGCGTTCGACGGCGATGGCCGCGGCGCATCCGAGCAGAAGGACCGACCCTGGAACAAGCCACCGCCGCATCCCTACAGGGTATCGCTAGAACCGCACGAACCAGCCTCGCCGGTACATGATCCAGGCGGCGAGATACAGCAACAGCACGTTGCAGACGGCGTAGAGCAGCGATGCGTTGACGGGGCTGGCGGCGGGGTTGAACACGCTGTCCATCAGCCACTCCTGAACGCCGGACCGGGCGGCGTAGCGCGCCAGCAGGCCGGACAGGACGTATACGACGATGGCGTTCATGCCGTAGATGGCCAGCGGACGGGTCCACCGGCCATACCCCTGAACATCGATCAGCCAGTACCAGATGCCGAAGACAAGCGCGGCCAAGCCGGCCATGAGCAGCGCGAAGGTGCATGTCCAGAGATTCTTGTTGACCGGCATCCAGAAGCTCAGGAAATGCGCGGCGCCCACCAGGACTCCGCCCGCCGACATGAGCCAGGCGGCTTTCTCGGCCATCGAAAGGCGAGTGCGGAGCAGGTGGCCGGCCAGCGCGCCGAACAGTACGCTGGCAATGGCGGGCAGCGTGCTGACGATTCCTTCCGGATCCCACGTCCGGGTTTGACGCCACATGTGCCCGGTCAGAAACAATTGGTCCACCTTTTGAGCGAAGTTTCCTTCCTTGTCGAACGTGCCGCCCCCGAACGTCATCAGCGCCCAATAGAGCGCCAGCAACCCCACGATGGACCAGACCTGTCCGCGAAGACGCGTGTACAGAAAGATCGTTCCGGCAATCAGGTAGCAGATGCCGATGCGTTGCAGGACGCCGGGAATACGCACGGTGGCGAACGACATCGAGGCCAGCAGGTTCAAGCCGAAGCCGAGGCCGAAGATGATCAGCCCCCGGCGAATCACGTGCCCCAGCAGGTGTCTTCTGTCGCCGCCGCGCTCGACGCGTTTGGCGAACGAGAGCGTCATGGCCACGCCGATAATCCACAGAAAGAACGGAAACACCGTGTCGGTAAAGGTCCAGCCATGCCACTCGGCATGTTCCAGCGGCGGATAGATGTGCTGCCAGGACCCGGGGTTGTTCACCAGGATCATGCTGGCGATGGTGGCGCCGCGAAAGACGTCGAGCGACTGTAGTCTGCCGGGGCTTTGAACCGGATCTTTCATGGCGCCAGGGGTTACTTCTCCAGCATGAAGTTGCCCGCAAACAGCGAATCGACGCCGCAGGAGTAGAAGCTGCGGACGGCGTCGCGGGGCGTGCAGACCATCGGATCTCCAAACAGGTTAAACGAGGTGTTGTAGAGCACCGGCAACCCGGTGCTTTTGCCCCACATGGTCAACAACTCGTGGAACAGCGGGTTCTCGGCCGCCTCGACGGTGTGGACACGAATCTGGTCCGCGCCGAGGATGGCGCCTTCAAACGTCTTGCGGTGCGCATCTCTGACGCGGCCGACGGTGGCCAGGAAGCGCGCGTTCGGTCCCACGTCGAAGTACTCCGCGGCGCGCTCGGCCGGAACCGAGGCGGCAAACTTGCGGAAAGGTTCGCGGCGCTTGATGAAGACGTTGAGGTTCTCGGTCGAATACTCGTCCAGGGGAGAGGCGAGGATGCTGCGGTTGCCCAGCGCGCGGGGGCCGAACTCCATGCGTCCTTGCATCCAGGCGACAATCTGGTGGTCCCCCAGACGGCTGATGGCGGCATTGACGAGTTCCCCGGTTGTGGGCAGAAAGCGGAACCGCAGTTTGCAGTTCTCCAGCACCTGCTTGATCTGTTCGGGCGTGTAGGACGGGCCCAGGGCGAGGGTGTTAAATGGGATGCGTGTCGCCTGTTGCGCGACATGGTGCCAGGCATGAAGCGCGGCGCCAAACGCGGTGCCGCTGTTGCCGCCGGCGGGTTGGACGAAGACGTTTTTCCAGCGCCCGCCGCGCTCCAGGGCGGCAATCAACAGCGCGTTCTGCGAAAGGCCGCCGGCCAGGCAAAGATTCTCGCCTTCTCCAGCCATGGCCGCCACCGCCTTTTCGGTGGCCCGCTGCAAGCCCGCCGCGATGGCGGCTTTGTGCTTCTCTTCGACGTCCGCTTCGTCGCGCATCTGCAGCCGCTCGTAGAACTTGGCGCTGAAGCCGCCGCGCCCCACGCGGTCGGTATCGAGAAACGAGCGGTTGAGGCGCGGCCAGGGTTCGGCGCCCGTGTTGAGTATTTCGTCGAAGAGCGCGGTCAGGCTGTCGCCGCCTTGCGCCGACATCCACTGCACCTTGTGTTCGTCGGCCCGGGGCTCGAATCCCAGCAATTCGGTCACCCGCCCGTAGAGGTCGACGATCGAATCCGGGTAGTACATTTCGCGGTCCAGTTGAATCTGGTTGCCGGATGCCCGCCAGCGCGCGCCGCAGCGGAAGTCGCCGGCGCGGTCGAGCGTGAGCACAACCGCCTCCTGGAACGGCGACGCGAAGTAGGCCGAGGCGGCATGGGCCAGGTGGTGTTCGGTGACCAGCACGCGGCTGTTGGGGAACTTTTCCCGCAATTCCAGGTGCGTGTGCGAATCGCCGTTTTCGCCGAAGGGCCGGGCGATGGCCACCGTGTCCACGGATTCGGCCGTGGCGCCCGCCAGGGCCAATGCGGCGTCGATGGCTTCGGAGGGAACTTCTCCGGGTTTGTGGCGGCGCGTGAGTTTCTTCTGCTCGACGGCCGCGGCCAGGACACCGTCCTTGATCACAGCCGCCGCCGGATCGTTCAGCAAGCCACCCAGTCCGAGAATGATCATCGTGGTGTCCTACACGCGGCGCAGCCGCTCGATAGTTCGCTCCCGCCCGACGGCGGTGAACACGTGGAACACGCCGGGCCCCACGGTCTGTCCGGTGAGCGCGGCGCGGGCGCCATTGATGAGCAACCCGGCTTTGACGCCGGCCTCGGCGGCATAGGCGCGCAGCAGCGCTTCGACGCTGGCCTCGGTGAACTCGGGTGTGGCTGCCAGCCGCTCCGCCAAACCGCGCAGAAGCTCGCGGGCGTTGTCCACGTCGAGCTTGGCTTTCGCCTCGGCGGTGATTTCGTAGTCGCCGGCAAAGTAGGCCCGGCCGCGGGTTGTAAACTCGTTCAGCGTGGAGAGGCGGCTGCGCACGGCATCGACCGTCGAGCGGAACCATGGCTCGCCGTAATCGGGCGGCGTGATTCCGGCCGCCTGTAGCGTGGCGCGGACGCGAGGCGCCAGGTCCTCGATGGGCATGGTCCGCAGATGCTGCGCGTTAAGCCACAACGCCTTGGGGTCAATCGGGTCGGCTTCGGTGAAGTTCACCACCGCGTTCGGGCGGTTGACGCCTTCGAAGGAGAACGCGTCCACCAGTTCCTGGCGGGACATCTGCTCGCGGTTATCTTTGGGAGACCAGCCCAGCAGGCAGAGAAAGTTCACGTAGCCATGCGGTACAAACCCGGCGTCGCGATAGGTGGTCACGCTCACCACGGGCCCGTGCTTGCGCTTGGACAGCTTGGAGCCGTCCGGCGCGATGAGCAGCGGCAGATGGGCGAAGGCGGGCAACCCGGCTTCGAGCGCCGCAAAGATCAGGATGTGCTTATAGGTGTTGGACAGGTGATCCTGGCCGCGGACGATGTGCGTGATGCGCAGGTCCGCGTCGTCGGCGCAGGATGCCATGTGATAGGTCGGCATGCCATTGCTCCGCAGCAGCGCGAAGTCCTCGATGTCGGCGGCCGATTTCGACTGTTCGCCGTACACCTGGTCGTGGAACTTGACGTCGGTGACGATATCCCGGGGAACACGGAACCTCAGGACAAACGGCTCGCCCGCCGCCGCCCGCCGGCCGCTTTCCTCCCGGCTCATTTCCCGCATGCCCGGATTGAACAGCCAGGGCACGCCGTCCTGCTTTACCGCCTCGGTTTGAGCGGGCGTAAAGTCGCGGTAGGCCATGTCCTTGCCGAAAATCTTCCAGGCCATTGCCCGGTGCAGTTCCAAGCGGTCCGATTGCCGGTAGAACTCGTCCCACCCCAGTTCCAGCCACTTCAAGCCGTCGTAGATGGAGTTGAGCGACTCTTCCGTGTTGCGCTCGATGTCGGTGTCATCGATGCGCAGAATCATCGTTCCCTTCTGCCGGCGGGCGAACAGCCAGTTAAAGATGAAAGTGCGGGCGCTGCCGATGTGTAGGTAACCCGTCGGCGACGGGGCGAATCGAACTCGAACCATCAATCCTTCAGTATTGCTGAAGGCGCAGGTACAGGTCCACCAACTGTTCGATAGCGACCTGTTCGGCGCGCAGTCCGGCTTCAGGCTGCGCCTCGACGGCGGCGCGGCCGTAGACGCCCGCCAGGTTGTTGCGCAGGGTCTTCCGTTTCTGGCGGAAACATTGGGAGGCAAAGCGCAGAAACCGCTCCGTGCCGGCGCGGGCGGGTTCGGAACGGGGGGTGAGGCGAACGACGGTGGAATCGACTTTGGGAGGAGGGCGGAAGGCGCCCGGCTTGACGTCGAACAGAGTTTCCACGCGGCAGGTGAGTTGAGTCGCCACGCTCAGGTAGCCGTAGTCGCGGCTTCCCGGCGCCGCCGCCAGACGCGCGGCGGCCTCCTTCTGCACCAGGAAGACGGCACGCAACAGGTTGGTCCCCATGCCGAGTGTTTTTTCGATGATGGGAGAAGTGATGTAGTACGGCAGATTGCCCGCCACGACCGCGGGCCCCCACTGCGCCAGGTTGGTATCGAGAACATCGCCGCGGATCACCTCCAGGCGGGCATCTTGCGGCAGGCTGGCGGCCAGAACGGGGTCCAGTTCGATGGCGATAACCCGCCGGGCCGAACTCAGCAGGGCGCGGGTTAATCCGCCGTGGCCGGGGCCGATCTCGATGACCAGGGCGCCGGCCGGCGAGGCGGCCGAGGCGATGCGCCCCAGTATGTTGGGATCAGACAGAAAGTGCTGGCCGAGCCGCCGTCCCAATCAGCCTTTGACGTCGATCTCGCTCCGGCGGAACGAGACGCGCACCCATCCTGGCGTCGGCTGGCCAAACGCGGTGGCCGGAGTAAACTGCGTAAACAGCAGCGAGTGCTCCATCCGGCGGCGTAGCGCCGAAGTCTTCAGGCTGCCATACCCGTCCGGAAAGGAATAGTCGATCACGCGGCCCTGCTCGTCCACCAGAATGTCCAGCACCACCTCGTCAAACTCGTACGCCAGCGGCGTACTCTTGACGGAGGCATTGGTGTAGAGCGCCGTGGGCACATCGTTGGCCTGCGCCACCACGATATCCCGGAAATTGAACATCACCATCGAGAAGAGAAAGACGGCCGTGGCGAGTCCACCCATGGCGGGCGCCATCACCGGCTTGGCCAGGTTGTTGCTCCACAGCGAGTAGGACTGCTTGCACCGGCGCAGGAAGCCGGACAGGCCGGCGAACCGCCGCCGTTCCGCTTCCTTTGAAGCCATGATGCGCATGGCGAGCTGCCGGCCGGCGGGCAATGTCGTTTTGGGAAGGGCACGCAAAGACAGCACGATCTGGCGCATCTGGCTGTGACGGTCGCGGCATCCGTCGCAATCGGCCAAGTGGCCGGAAACCGAGCTCCGGTCTTTTTCGACAATGTGCCCATCCAGATAGTCGGATAGTTGTTCTCGCACCTGCTGGCAATCCATAGAAAAAGCCTTATTCCACCGGTTGCGGTGTCAGACCGACCACCCGCCCGGGTTCCATTTGTTCCATCAGGCTCCTGCGGAGCGCTTCACGCCCCCGCAAGATGCGGGACTTGACCGTGCCGAGGTTGAGATTCAACACTTCGGCAATTTCCTCATAGCTCATTTCCTCGACGTCGCGCAGCACAACGGCTGGCCGGTACACCGGATTCAAGCCATTCAAGGCCTTCTCCAGAGCGGCGCCCCATTCGTGGCTCAAGGCCAAATCATAAGGCGAACGCGACGGGTCGGAAACGCGCTGAATCACGCCACGGGACTCGTCGTCGGACTCCAAACCTACTTCCGGCTTACGGTGCCTCCCAAACCAGCGCCGCCGGTTATGCGACTCATTGACGGCCATCCGGTAGACCCAAGTCTTGAGGCTGCTTTCCCCCCGGAATGAGCCTATGCTTCGAAAGACTTTCAGGAACACGTCCTGGGTTACATCGGCCGCATCCGCGCGATCATCAATTAATCGCGACACCAGATTGAAAACGGGATGCTGGAACCGGTCGAGGAGGGCCTCGTAGGCACAATCGCGTCCAGACCTGAGGTCCGACAAAAACGCCGCCTCATCAGGCCAACCCGGCCAGGCCGGCGGTTTCTGTGTGTCCGCTTCGCCTAACCCTTGACGTGCCACTTCCATAATGGCCTCCGCCCCGATTCTATCACCCTGGGGTAAACTTCGACCCCATCTGAATTATCTAGACACTGTCCTGGTACGAAAAGTTCCACCCAGGCGCAGGCTGTTGGTCACGACGCTGACCGAACTGAAGGCCATGGCGCCGCTGGCCAGCACCGGGCTCAACAGAATCCGGAAGGCGGGGTACAGGACGCCGGCGGCAATGGGAATGCCGATTACGTTGTATAGGAAAGCCCAAAACAGGTTCTGGCGCATCACTTTCATGGCGTTGCGCGACAAGCGGAGGGCGTGTGCGACCGCGCGCAGGTCGGCCTGCATCAGGGTGACATCGCCGGCTTCCCGCGCGATGTCCGTGCCGGTTGACATCGAGATTCCGACATCGGCCTGCGCCAGCGCGGGAGCATCGTTAATGCCGTCGCCGACAAACGCAACCACGTGATTGCCGGCTTGCAGGTGTTTGATGGCGTCCACTTTTCCGCTGGGCAGCACCCCCGCGTCCACGTTCTCGATGCCCACCTGCGCGGCGATGGCGCGGGCTGTCGCCAGGTGATCTCCGGTGAGAAGCGAAACCCGAATCCCCAGGGACTTGATCTGGGCGATGGCCTCCGCGGCGGTTTCGCGCGGATGGTCCCCCAGGGCGAAAACGGCCGCCAGCTTACCTGCGTAAGCAAACCACAGCAAGGTACGGCCCAGTTCCGCTTCGCGGCCGGCCTCGGCAGCGAGCGGGGACACGTCAATACCTGATTCTTCCAGGAAGTTCCGGTTGCCGATCAGAGCGTGCTCTCCCGATATGACTCCCGTCACGCCTTTGCCGGGTGCGGCTGCAAACTCGCTGACCTCAACAAGAGGGCGCCCGGCGGCGGCGAGCATGGCTCTGGCCAGCGGATGCTCGGAGCCGTGCTCCAGCGCGGCGGCAAGGCGCAAGGCGTCGTCACGCAGCGCGTGCGTGGCTAGAAGTTCCGGTTGGCCGGCGGTCAGAGTTCCAGTCTTGTCGAAGACGACGGTGTCGACCCGGCTGAGGCGCTCGAGCGCTTCACCATCGCGGAACAGCAGCCCCAGTTGAGCCGCGCGCCCGGTGGCGACCATCAAGGCCGTAGGCACCGCGAGTCCCATGGCGCAGGGGCAGGCGATGATCAACACCGCGATCGCGGCGGCCATGGCCTGCGCGGCCGGCGCTCCGGCGAGCATCCACACAAGAAACGTCAGCAGCGCGATTCCCGCAACCACCGGTACGAAAACCGAGCTGACCTTGTCGGCCAATCGCTGAATGGGCGGACGCGACGACTGTGCGCCGCGCAGGAGCCGCACGATTTGCTCCAGCGTGCTATCGGACCCGGTCGCCGATACCGTGATTTTGAGTAATCCGCTGTGGTTCAACGTACCGCCAAACACGCGGTCGTTTACGGCTTTGTCGACGGGAAGCGATTCGCCGGTCAACATGGATTCGTCCACCGCGCTCCGTCCGAAGATAACGGCGCCATCGGCCGGAATGCGCTCGCCGGGACGCGCCACAACGACATCGCCCACGCGCAAGTCCGCCGCCGCCACGGTTTGCTCACGCCCGTCCCGCTCCACCTGCGCGGTGTCAGGTTGCAAGCTCGCCAGCTTCTTTAGCGCGGAGGCCGCTTTGCGCTTGGCCCGCGCTTCCATGGCGTGCCCGGTGAGCACCAGCCCGATGATGAAGATGACCGCTTCGTAGTAGACATCGGCGGAAACTCCCCTTTGCTCAAAGAACTCGGGCGCCACAGTGACGCCAAAGGAGTACAGAAACGCCGCGCCGGTGCCCAACGCAATCAGCGTATTCATGTCCGCGGTCCGGTGCTTGAAGGCGCTCCAGGCCTTGACGTAAAAGCGCCGTCCCGCCCAGAGCATCACAAAGACGGTCAGACTCAGTTGCGTCCACCGAATCCAGCCAACATGGTGGAAGGCCATGGAACCCATGGCCAGCGCGCCGATAGCCAGCGTCACAATCGCCTTGAGACGCAGGCTGCGAAATTCCGACTCCTGCGCGCGGTCTAGGGCTTCCTGCTCGGCCACCGCTGAAGCCGACGGAGCCGGCAGCGATGCGCCGTAGCCGGTCTCTTCCACCGCCTCGACCAGGTTCGCCGGTTGGGTGACCGCCGCATCGTAGGTCACCGTCGCGTTATGCAGCATGAGATTCACGGCGGCGGACTTCACGCCAGGCTGCTGTTCGAGAGTTTTTTGGACAAACGACTGGCAGGCGGCGCACGTCATCCCCGTCACCGGAAACGTGACTTTTTCCATGTCTGGACCTATGCGTCGCCGCGAGCCGTAAATCCGATCCTGTTGATCGCCTCCAGGATCTCCTCTTTGGAAGTCATTTCCGGGTCGAAGGCCACCAGCGCGGACCCGGCCGCGACCGAGCGGACGTCAACGCCGTCTAATCTTTTCAGAGCGGCCGTGACGCGGTTGACGCAACCGCCGCAGTGCATTCCTTCAATCGATATGGGCAGTTCAACAGTTTCAGGCATAGCGTTTCGCCTCCATTATGAATCGAGGACTGTCTGGTAATAGGTTTCGTACTTCGGGATGATCTGGCCGGTCGTAAACCGGCTTTCGGCGGTGTTGCGGGCAGCGGCCGACATCTTTGAGTAAGCGGACTCGCTCGAAAGAAGCTCGATGATGCGGTGGGCTTGCGCTTCGGTGTCGCCGGGCTCTTCGAGAAACCCATCCACGCCGTCAGTGATCAACTCCGGCACGCCTCCCACGCGCGTCGCCACCGGCACGGCGCCGCAGGCCATCGCCTCCAACGCCGCCAAGCCGAACGATTCCATCTGGCTGGGCAGGAGCAGCACGTGAGTCTGAGGGATCAGGCGCTCGATGTGGTCCTGCTTTCCCAGAAAGACGGCGTGATTCTCGACTCCCAGTTCGTAGGCCGTCCGCTCCGCCGCGCCGCGGTCCGGGCCATCGCCCGCCATCCATAGTTCGGCGTCCAACTCCTCACGGACCCGCGCCAGAATCCGGATACAATCCACAACTCGCTTGACCGGACGGAAGTTTGAAATGTGGAGCAGCGTCTTTCTCTTGTTCCGGCGCTCCGGCGCGGGCCGGTACAGGTCGCAATTGACGAAGTTGTGAATGACTTCGATAGGCCGCTGGATTCCGAAGACTTGAACCGTATCCTTTCGCAGGTCCTGGCTGATCGCCGTCACGCCATCGGATTGTTCGATCGCGAACTTGGTGATCGGAAAATACGATCGCTCCGTGCCGACAAAGGTGATGTCGGTGCCGTGGAGCGTCGTGATGTAAGGAAGGCGGCGCTTTGACGCCATCAACTGCTTGGCCAGCAGCGCGGAGATGGAATGTGGAATCGCGTAGTGTACGTGCAACAGGTCAAGCGAATACCGTTCGGCGACCTCCGCCATCCGCGACGTCAGCGCCAGTGAGTAGGGCGGGTGAAGAAAGAGCGGATACGGCGTGACTTCCACCTCGTGGTAGTGAATCCGCGGCAGCCCCGGGTCCAGCCGGATCGGGTTGGCGTAGGTGATGAAGTGAACATCGTGCCCGCGCATAGCCAGTTCCATCCCGAGTTCTGTCGCCACAATACCGCTGCCCCCGTAGGTGGGGTAACAAGTTATGCCGATCTTCATTCAGTCCCTACTATGCCTGATGATCGGGTGACGAAAACGATTCGGACCCGGCTGCCCCTTGAAACGGGACTCCAGCCTCTGAAATACTCACCACGTGACACCCAAAGAACGCTGGCGCGCGGTGCTCGACGGCCGGCGCCCCGACCGGACGCCTTACGATTACTGGGCCACTGACGAAGTCACGCGGCGGTTGCTGGCGGATTTGCAGTGCGGCTCCGAGGCTGAATTGTGGCGCGCCCTCGATGTGGACAAGTGCATCTTTCTGGCGCCTAGAAATCCCCAGGCAACCGAAACCACGTGGCACATGCCGTCTTTGTTCAGCGTGTGGCACATCCGGACGAGGATGGTTCCTTATCTGGACGGGCTGGGCGCGTACGAAGAAGCGGTCGACCCGCCTCTGGGCGGAGTCACACGGCTCGAAGAACTGGACGACTTTGCGTGGCCGGACCCTGCCGGCTGGAGCGTCGCGGGTCTGCGCCAGCAGTGCCTGGAATGGCCCGATTACCCGATTGTGGGAGCATCCTACGAACCGTTCTACCTCTATTCCCGGTTGCGCGGCATGGATCGCGCCCTCGAAGACCTGGCGGAGAACCCGGAAATCGTGGACGCCGCCATGGAGAGGATTCACCTCATCCACGAGGACATCATCCGCCGGGCGCTGGACGAGGCTTCCGGCCTGATCGACTTTGTCTATGTGGCCGAGGACCTGGGGACGCAGCAGTCGCTGCTGATGAGTCCCAAGACGTTCCGGCGCTTCATCAAGCCCCGGCTGGAACGCATGGTGCGGCTGGCGCACTCCTACGGCGTTCGTGCGTTCCACCACGATGATGGCGCGATCCGTCCTTTGATTGGCGACCTCATCGAAATCGGCATCGATGTGCTGAACCCCGTGCAATGGCGTTGCCGCGGCATGGAACGGGAGGGCCTCGCCCGGGACTTCGGCCGGGACCTCGTCTTCCACGGCGGAATCGACAACCAGCACACCATGCCGTTCGGAACGCCGGAGGAAGTCCGCCGGCAGGTGCGCGAGAACATTGAGATCTTCGCGGCCGGGAAAGGATACATCGTGTCGCCCTGCCACAACCTCCAGGCGAATACGCCCACGGAGAACATTCTGGCCCTGTACCAGGCGGTCCGCGATTCTGCGTGAGCGCCACCCGGGAAGGGTAGCGCGGCGGCGGTGAGCAAGTGGTACCCTGCGGGTGGAGCAAGCTACAAGTGACTGCCCTCCGGGCCCTGTCAGCCGCTGCCGCGGTCTGGCCGCTGCTGGCCCAGGACTACAGCACACTCCGGAGAAACATGGTTCGCGACCAGATTGAAAGACGCGGTGTCCGGAACCCCGCCGTTCTCGACGCCATGCGAACTGTCCCCAGACACCTGTTTGTTCCCAAGGGACTCCAGAACGCCGCCTACGACGACAGCCCGCTGCCGATCGGCTTCGACCAGACCATCTCGCAGCCCTACATCGTGGGAGCGATGACCCAGATGCTCGAGGTCACGCCGCGTGACCGGGTCCTTGAGATCGGGACTGGCTCGGGGTACCAGGCGGCTATCCTGTCGCGGCTGGCCAAAGAGGTCTACTCCATCGAACTCGTGCCGCAACTGGCGCGTTCCTCGGCCGCTCTTCTCCGAGACCTGGGATTTCTCAACGTCACCGTCAAGCAGGGCGACGGTTATCTCGGCTGGCCGGAAAAAGCGCCTTTTGACCGCATCATCCTCACCGCCGCGCCGCCGGAGATTCCTCCGGCTCTCATCGAGCAACTGGGCCGCGGCGGGAGGCTGGTGGCGCCTGAAGGCGTGTCCTACCAGGAGTTGGTCATCATCAGGAAGGACGCCTCGGGCGTGGTGCGCCGGGAGACCAGTTTCGCGGTGCGGTTTGTGCCCATGGTGCCCGGAAGCAAGTAGCCGCGGAGGCGGCGCGCCAGGAACCGGTCCGGTATGCCGGCAGCCTTGCGATACTTGTTTCGAATGGGTCGTGACTGCCTTCTCGATTCAGCCGCCGTCTTTCTCATCGCGCTGGTGCTGATCGCGCCATTGTTTGCGTTGAACTGGTTTGACAACTGGGGTTCAATCGAGAGCACCTTTATCTCTGACGCGCGAATGTTGAAGGACTGGGGGTACACGCCGCGCTGGCAACCCCTCTGGTACTGCGGCACCCGGTGGGATTACATATATCCGCCCGCGCTCCGCTACGGTACAGCCTTGTTGTCGAACCTGTTCAAAGGCAAGACCACGCGTGGCTACCACGCCTACATCGGGTTCTTTTATTGCCTTGGAATCACCGGGGTCTACTGGCTGGTCCGCACGGGGGGACGTTCGAGACTGTGGGGGTACTACGCCGCCATCGCCGTCGCGACGATCTCGCCAAGCTATGTCTTGATTAGCAGGCTTCGCGACGATGTCTTCCTGTCGCACACTTTACCGCTGCGGCTGAATGTCCTGATCCGCTACGGTGAGGGCCCGCACATGACGGCGCTCGCCTTAATTCCGGTGGCGCTCGTGCTGGCATGGCATGGACTCCGCCCCGGCAAAGACCGGTGGCTGGCCGGCGCGGCGGCGGTATCGGCTCTCGTCTTGTGGAACAACTTTTACGGCGCCACAGCACTGGCGATTCTCTTCCCCGTCCTCTGCTTTTCGCTCTGGGCGGCCTATCGTGAGAACCGCATCTGGCTGCGGGCGGTGGCTCTGGGCGGGCTCTCCGTGGGCCTCAGCGCTTTCTGGCTCACGCCCTCCTACGTTCGGGTCACGCTGGAAAACATGCGCTGGGTGGCCAGTCCGGGCAACCGGTGGTCGGCGGTTGTGGCCGCCGCTTCCGCGCTCGTTTTTGCCGGGGCGGCCTTCGTCTGGGGGCGGAACCGGCCCTGGCCGGTGTTTGTTCTCGGCTCAGCCGGACTGTTCGGCCTCATCGCGCTGGGTCACGAATATTTCAACTTTCGGGTGATCGGCGACCCGGGACGCCTGGTCCCGGAGTTCGACCTGGGCCTCATCCTGGCAGCCGTGCTGGTGGCGTCCTGGATGCCCCGGCGCGCGGGCATCCTCGCCATGACCATTCTGATCATCGCGGGCGGTTACCGCTACGTGCCGAACGCCTGGCGGTTGTTTCCCAAGACCAAAGATTACACGCAGCGTGTGGAGTACCGGATCCAGCGCTGGATGTTCGAGAACATGCCGGACACGCGCGCGTCGGTGAGCGGATCGGTGCGTTTCTGGTACGACGCCTGGCACGATCTCCCGCAGGTGGGTGGAGGATCCGACCAGGGTGTGTTGAACCCCAACACGATGATCGCGCAGTACGCATTCCGCGAAGACCGGCCGGACCGCGCGATTGCCTGGGCGAAAGCCATGGCCGCCGGCGCCCTGATTTCGCATGAGGCAAAAAGCGAGGAGCACTACCACGACTGGACGGAACCGCGCCGCTTTGACGGGATCCTGCCCATCGCCTATGACGAAGCGCGGGGTAACGTGATCTATCGCGTCGAGCGGCTCTACCCGGAAAGGGCTCGTGTTGTCGATGCGGCCTCGGTCCGGGCGATTCCGCCTATCTTCGAGAATGCCAAGAGCGACGCGATCACCCTCTATGCCGCGGCGATCGAGACGGGGCCGCGCGTCCGCATGCACCGCCCATCGAACGAGGAGATCGTGATTCAAGCCCGCGTGGCGGCCGGGCAGGCATTGCTGGTGCAGGAGAGCTATGACCCGGCATGGCGCGCCTACGCTGACGGACAGAGGGTCGCCATCGGTTCCGATCCCGCCAGAATGATGCTGATGGATGTGCCTCCGGGAGACAGGGAAATCCGGCTCGTTTTTGGAAGGCCGATGGAGAACCTGGCGGGCGGCGCCATTTCGATCCTGGCCGCGTTCCTTCTCGGCTGGCTCTTTTGGAGGCGCCCTTGAGGACGGCGTGGCGCACGGTCCTGGGTGTCTACAACAACGGCGCCATCGGCTACGCGAAAGGCGCCGCCTACTCGGCCCTGCTGGCGTTTTTTCCCGTGCTGGCCACTCTGACAACAATTCTGGTGAGAGCCAATGCCGAGACGGTGTCTCACAAGGTGGTGGAAGTCCTTCTCGGCGTCGCTCCGGCGGGCACAGAAGTCCTGGTGCGGCATTTCATCGTCGCCCGCGGGGCTCAGCCCATCGGCCTTCCGGTCGCCGCCGGGCTGCTCTCGCTCTGGGCGGCTTCCGGCGTGATGATCAGCCTGATGGAAGGCTATCAGGCCACTTTGGGCGTCCCCAACAAACGCGGGGTTGTGCGGCAGCGGTTGATGGCGATGTGGCTGGTGCTGATCGGGATCCTGCCCTGCGTCGCCGCATCCGCCATGATGATCTTCGGCGAGCGGACTGAAACCACCATTCTCCGCTGGCTGGGTTTGCTTCAACTGGACCAAACGCTTTCCGGCGGCATTGCCGTACTCGGGAAGGCATTGCGTTACACGGTTGTGCTGGCGACCGTGTTTCTGGTCACCGCGTTGTTCTATTACTTTGGTCCCGCGGCGCCACGCAAGGGCAGGCTCATCCTGCCCGGGGCGCTGCTGGCCACTTCCTTGTGGGTCAGCGCGACCCTGGCCTTTGCCTGGTACGTACGCAATATCGCCAACTACAACGTCCTCTATGGCTCCATCGGGGCCGCGATTGCGCTGCTGGTCTGGATGTACATGCTGTCGCTGATTTCCCTGATCGGGTTCGAGTTTAATGCCGCCGTGGCGGAACGGTGATACTGGAATTCTCGACTCATGTCATTTCGCGTCGGAGTGGACTATAAACCGCGCGGCGACCAGGCTACCGCGATCGAACAACTCACCCGCGGCGTCAACGACGGCGAATTGCATCAAGTCCTGCTGGGCGTGACCGGCTCGGGCAAGACGTTTACGATGGCCAAGGTGATTGAGGCGACCGGACGCCCGTCGCTGATCCTGGCTCACAACAAGATCCTCGCCGCGCAGCTTTACAACGAATTCAAGACCTTCTTTCCCGCCAATGCAGTCGAGTACTTCGTCAGCTACTACGACTACTATCAGCCGGAAGCCTACGTCCCGGCGAGCGATGTCTACATCGAGAAAGAAGCGACGGTCAACGACGAGTTGGACAAGCTGCGTTTGTCGGCCACCCGGTCGCTGTTCGAGCGCCGGGATTGCGTCATCGTCGCCAGCGTGAGCTGCATCTACGGCCTGGGTTCGCCCGAAGCGTATTACGGGATGCTGATGATGCTCGAGAAAGGGCAGCGGATCTCACGTGAGCAGATCACGCGGCGCCTGGTGGAAATTCTCTACGAGCGCAACGATGCCGATTTCCGCCGCGGCACGTTCCGCGTCCGGGGCGACGTCATTGAAATCTACCCGACCTACGACGACTACGCCTACCGGGTGGAACTGTGGGGCGATGAGATCGAGAGCCTCTCCCAAATCGATCCTCTACTGGGGCAGGTGCGCCAGACGTACCTGCGCCTGCCCGTCTACCCGAAAACCCACTACGTGATGAGCAACGAAACCCGCGCGCAGGCGCTCCAGAGCATCGAGACCGAACTCACGTGGTGGCGCGGGGAGCTGGAGAAGCAGGGAAAGCTGGTCGAAGCACAGCGGGTATATCAGCGAACCATGTTCGACCTGGAGATGATTCGCCAGATCGGGTATTGCCATGGCATCGAGAACTATTCGCGGCATTTCTCGGGACGGCTGCCTGGCGAACCGCCGCCAACGCTGCTCGACTACCTGCCGCACGACGCCTTGCTGTTCATCGACGAAAGCCACCAGACGGTTCCTCAATTGCGGGGCATGTACCACGGCGACCGGTCCCGCAAGGAGACGCTGGTCAGTTATGGGTTCCGGCTGCCCAGCGCTCTCGACAACCGCCCGCTCACGTTCGAGGAGTTCGAGAACCGCGTCCACCAGATCGTCTATGTCAGCGCCACACCGGGTCCTTACGAACTCACGCGGGCCGGTGGCGTGGTGGTTGAACAGGTGATCCGTCCCACAGGGCTGATCGATCCTCCGGTGGAGGTGCGCCCGATCAAGGGACAGGTGGACGATCTGTTGAACGAGATCCGAAAACGGGAGGAAGCCGGCGAGCGCGTCCTGATCACGACCCTTACCAAACGCATGGCGGAGGATCTGACGGAGTACTACGCCGAAGTCGGCGTCAAGTGCCAGTACATGCATTCTGAAGTTGCGGCGCTCGATCGCGTCAAGATCCTCCGGGACCTGCGCCGCGGGGAGATCGACGCGCTGATCGGAGTCAACCTCCTGCGCGAAGGTCTCGACCTGCCGGAGGTGTCTCTGGTCGCGGTTCTCGATGCGGATAAAGAAGGCTTCCTGCGTTCCACGGGATCGCTGATTCAAACCATCGGGCGCGCCGCCCGCAACCTGAACGGCCGCGCCATCCTGTATGCGGACGTAATGACCGACAGCATGAAACGCGCGCTTTCCGAAACGGAGCGCCGGCGGCGGATCCAGAACGAGTACAACGTCGCCAACAACATCACGCCCGAAAGCATCGTGAAACCGATCGATATGGCGCTGGCGAAGATCGTCGAAGCCGACTACGTCGACACGCCCATCGAGCCGGAATCCGATATCGAGAGCTTGACCCCGGAACAGCGTAATTCGCTGATCGCCGAGCTTGAGACCAGGATGCGCGAGTCGGCCAAAGTCTTCGAATTCGAGAAGGCGGCGCAATTCCGCGACCGCATCAAAGCGTTGAAGGCGATCTGACCGGCCCGCTCAGGGCGCCTCAAAGGAGAGGCTCTCGGTGACGCCGGAGTGCTCCGCCGTGAACACGTCCATCCGGATTTCGACTTTTTTCGCCTGCGGGCGGAATCGCATACGGCCACGCGCCAGGTCGGCCGTTTCGAGTTCGATGGTTCGCGTGTTGTCGCCATCTTCTACGGTCACCACGCCCTTCAGCGCATCGCGCAACGCGGCTGCCGAGTTGTCCCAGGAGAGCCGGATCACGCCGTCCTCAATCTGCGCGCTGAGGCCTAAGCGGTACAGAGTGGCGGCAGCCGGGCTTGCCTCCTGGTGGCGGCTGCCGGCGTACAAGTACCCGCCGATGAGCCCGCCGGCGGCGAAGAGGATCGAAAGGAGAGCCGCGGCCCACGGCGCCACACCCGTGCGTGCCGGAGCGGGCGGCATGTACGGATGCGCCTCGCCCGGCGGCGGAGAACCCGCGGGTACCTGCCTGCCGGCGTCAGCCGGTCTGGCCTGCGTCGAGGAGTGCTCAATGGATATCGGGATCGGAAGCGGATGCGATGTCTGTGGAATCACCGCCGCGGGCAAGTCCTGAACCGCCTCGAGATTCCCACCCAACATCCGGTTCCGCGCCGACGGCCTCTCCGGCGCTTCAACAATCCCCGGTTGCGGCGTGAAAAGCGGCGAAACCCCGCCGCCCAGTTCTTTGCGGCGGAACGGAAACGCAGGCTGTCCGGCCGCGGTGAGGCCATTCTCTTTGCGGACAAAGAAAGCCGCGTCGAATACCTTGTCCGCATAGGGCTTGACCAGAAGGGCGGTTATGTAGGGCTCCGGAAAGCGGGAGGCAAGCAACTGCATGTCGGCCTCGGACAGCGCAATGTGCTCCCTCGTATTGCTCCGGTAGAAGCCCACCAGCATGAGCCCGCCGGCGCTGCCCGCGCGCCACTTGGCGCACTCCCGGTCAAACGCGCCGTAGTCGGTCTCAGAGAGTGTATAGGAGGGGCCAAACCTGCGTTCGCACGGAACCGAAACATAGTCGGAAATGTGAACGACGGTCTTCTCGCCGGGGATGACCCGGCCGAGGAGAATGCCGCCGACTTCGGCTCCCCGCCTCCGCAAAGCGCGGAAGGCGTCGCCGATTTCCGGGTTCATCCGGTCGATCACGTCGAAAGCGAGAGCGACCTCGATGGGCTGGCCCTCGGCTCTCCAAACAAAAGCCTCCGGATCGGACGACGCTCCGCCCGGATGCGAACCCTCAGGATTCATCTGCGGCTTAACCTACTCTAGTGTGACACGGCGGACCATTCCGCCATACTGGGAAATCAGCATGCCCGGATGTTTGTATGTCGTCGCAACGCCTATCGGCAACCTGGAGGACATGACGTTTCGCGCGATCAACGTGTTGAAGTCCGTGGACGCCATCTACTGCGAGGACACCCGCCACACGCGCAAACTCACCACGCATTTCGGCATCGACAAGCCGCTCATGAGCTACCACAATTTCAACGAGCAGGACCGGAGCGGTGAAATCGCGGAGCGTATCGAGCGCGGCGATCAGTTGGCGCTCGTTTCCGACGCCGGAACTCCGCTGATCGCCGACCCGGGATACCGGGTTGTCGACACGCTCATCCGCCGCGGGTTGCGCGTCGTGCCGGTCCCCGGCGCATCGGCCGTTCCGGCAGCCCTGTCGGTATCCGGTCTGGCGAGCGATTCATTCTACTTTGGAGGTTTCCTGCCGCGAAAGTCCGGCTCGCGGCGGGCGCTGCTCGAAACGCTGCGGCGTCTCGGCACAACATTGATCTTCTATGAAGCGCCGCACCGCATCCTCGATTCTCTCGAAGACATCGAGCAGGTGGCAGGCAACCCCGAAGTCGTTGTTTGCCGTGAACTCACAAAAATGCACGAAGAGATTCTCAGGGGCGCGGCGCGGGCGGTTCGCGAAGTGCTGGCGAGGAAGCCTCAGGTTCTAGGTGAATTCACGGTCCTGATCGGCAAAGCCACCGAGCAACCCGCCGCCACCAGTCCCGCCGAGCGGGTCCACGAACTGGAGCAGACCGGCTTGTCGCGCATGGACGCGATCAAGCAGGTCGCGCGCGAAACCGGAAAGCCGAAACGCGAAATCTATCAGGCTGTGGAACGTCAGCCTTCCTGATCCGGGGTCTGCTCAGCCGCGGCGCCGTCACGCCGCCACATGAGGCGCACACTTTCCACCGCGCTCCGTATCTCCTCGCTGACCGAATGCTCGCCCTCGATGAAGTCGAGACCCTCGATAAGCCAGGAGGCGAGTTTCGGCTCACGGAGTTTGTAAATCACCCGCCGCCCCTCGCGGCGTTCCTGCACCAAGCGGTGCGACCGTAGTACGGAGAGATTCTGCGACACGCTGGAGTGGCTGATGCCCAGGATCTGCTGGAGCGAGTTGACGTCCATCTCACCGGTGCGCAATTCTTCGACTATGCGAATGCGGTGCGGATGCGAGAGGGCGCCCAACAGGTTCGCCAACTCTTTGAGGACAACGGATCTCCCGGGAATGTCAACCTCCTCGAAATTCTGTCTTTCCATTATGGTGCAGGGGCCGTTCGCATGCACGTAGCGTGATATTCGAATACGGCCTCGGCGTCGCCTGTGGCCGGGGAGAGAGATACAATCCAGACATCATGCACTCCCGACGACGATTTCTGGGCGCATCGGCCGTCACCGCGGCAAGCTATTCCCGCGTTCTCGGCGCCAACGAGCGCGTTCGCATCGCACTGATCGGCTGCGGCGGACGCGGACGGTACGTGGCCCGTTTCATGCGCGAGGCTCCCGGCGCCGCGTTTGTCGCGGTTGCCGATGTTCGCACGGCGCAGGCGCAAGCAGCCAAACAGTGGGCGGGTGAGGAAGCGGTTTCGTACTCCGATTTCCGGCGTGTCCTCGAACGCAACGATGTCGACGCCGTCCTGGTTGCCA
Organism: Bryobacterales bacterium; assembly: GCA_020851655.1. GTDB lineage: Bacteria > Acidobacteriota > Terriglobia > Bryobacterales > Bryobacteraceae > JADZCI01. The sequence goes on along the minus strand of JADZCI010000150.1, from coordinate 3,064 downwards.
CGCCCGACCACTGGCACGCCAACATCACCATCCTGGCGTGCGAAGCCGGCAAACACGTCTACGTGGAAAAGCCACTGGCGCATAACGTTCACGAAGGCCGCGCCATGGTCACCGCCGCGCGGCGGCACGACCGCGTTGTGCAGGTGGGGACGCAACACCGCTCGGCGCCGCACTACCGCGAGGTTCAGGAGATCGTACAAAGCGGCGGGCTCGGCGAAGTCCATTTTGTGCGCGTGTGGAACTACTTCAACATGCTGCCGGACGGCATTGGCCGTGCCGCCGACAGCGGCGTCCCGGCAGGCACCGACTGGGAAATGTATCTCGGACCCGCGCCCAGGCGTCCATACAACGCCAAGCGAATTGGTGCGACGTTCCGCTGGTTTTGGGATTACGCCGGCGGCACCATCACCGATTTCGGCGTGCACCGTTTCGACACGGTGCACCAGGTGATGGGGGCCGACACGCCGCTTACGGTTTCCGCTTCCGGCGGGCGCTACACCCTGCGCGACATGGGCGAGATGCCGGACACGCTTCAGGTGACGTGGGAGTATCCGGGCTTTGTCTTGTCCTACGAATCCTCGACGCTCAACGCGCACGGGACCGGCGGCCGCACGCCGGGAATGAAGTATTACAACATGCGCGGCAACGAAGACCACCCGCACGGCGAAGCTTACTACGGCACGAAGGCAACGCTCGTTGCCGACCGGGTTGGCTACGAGATTTTTCCCGAGCCCGGCCAGGGAGTCGAACCGGCGCGGAAGAACACAACCGATGCCACCGGCATCCACGCCAAGCACTTTGTGGATTGCGTGCGAGGTTTGGCCAAGACCTGCGCCGACGTCGAAACCGGCCACCGCGGCACGGCGGTCGCGCACCTGGGCAACATCTCCTACAAGACCGGCCGCAAGCTGCGGTGGGACGGCAAGAAAGAGGAGTTCACCGGCGATCCGGAAGCCAACCGCCTGCTGTTCCGCGAGCCGCGCAAACCCTGGGATCTGATCAAAGCGAGCTGACCCGCGGGGTCTTCCAACCTGACGTGGCGGAAGCCAGTGGGAGTCGAACCCACCTGCGCCGCCAGGCGGCGCACACTGGTTTTGAAGACCAGGCCCAGCACCGGCCAAAACTGGCTTCCGTGTGCGATTGTAGCAACGCGCGCCAACTGGCCAGTAAACCTCCGCGAGAACGAACTGCGCTACCGTGCCGTAGTCCCGGGGTATTCCGGCTGAACACGAACGGAAAAATCGGCGCCGCCACAAATTTTGGAGTTCTGGATGAACAAGGCCGTGGTATGCTACTCCATCCCGTCTCGCGTGCGAATGTGCACAGCAGAGGCGAGGAAATACTGAATGGCGGGTTTCACCGCGAAAGGTGAACGTTGAGTCATGTTTCCAACCAAACCGCGAATGCGCATTCTCCGGCCGTTACTCGTGGCGCTGTTTGCTCTCCCACTCACTCTGAACGCACAGAGGGGCGATCTGTCTGAAACCGGTGATATCACTGGGACTTTGCGACTCTTTGGCTGTACTCCGAGCCCGTCCCAGTTCCGTCTGGCCGCATTTCTCCTCAACGCCGCCATAGAACGCGGTTCGGCAGCGGCTGCAAGGCCGGCCGAACCACTGGCGGTGGCGCTGACCTCAACAAGAGATCCACACGTACTGTCATTCACATTACGGGCCGTGCCGGGACAGGCGCCCTATGAGTTGCGTATCCAATCTGGTCCAGGTATGTGTGGCCGCATCTTCTGGGAGTCTTCCAGTCGCGGGCTTGCCATTGCGGGCGGACCTCCCGTCCGGCTCACCGGCTACGCCGTCAGGTCGAAGATTGAAGTCCTCGGCGGCGATGAGGACGGCCGCATTGGCCGTGGCTGGGTGGGCGCCGACCATCTTGACATCACCAGGCCGGTGGAATCCGTACGCCAATTCAGATGGCAGAGCGAACTTCCCGGAATCACCGGCGGAATCCTCCAGGTGAGTACTCAACAATTTCCTAAACAGGGCGAGCGCGCCGAAAGTTGCCTCGCTCCGCCGGGGCTACTGCATTCGGATCCGTTCGACGCCCGCGCCAGGGTCTGGAATGCCACGCCCAGAGTCAGCTTCCAAGCCCTGGCGTTGCGGTTTGCGGCGGGTGAGAAGGATCGCCGTGGCGCGCTCGAGGCCTTTGAGGTCGGGGCTCCATTCTACGTTCGCGTCGTCCCTTTGGCCGGCCGAACACCGCTCTGCGACTCCCTTGCCGACGGTCCGGCGCCTTGGGTTCTTTTGGCGAAAGTGCACAAGAAGACAATCAAACCGCGTCCCGGACCGGGCGGCCCGCCCAAGGGGCCGGATGTTCATTTGGGCTGGGGAACGACCTATGAACCCTCGGTCTCGTATTCGCACCCCAAGTTGAACGAAACGCGGTATCGAGTTGTCCGGGACCACTATTTGGAACCCGCCGACGTGAAATGGACGGCCAAGATCGTGGGGGGCGCCACCGTGCCGGTTGCGCCGAAGGACTACTTCGGATACCAGTTCATCCTCTACTCCGGGGGCACGATTCATGCTGGAATGACGCTTCCGCGCGGCGCCTGGCTGTACACCTGGCCAGGCAGCGGCGGACTCACGGTTTGGGATGTGTTCGAGACTGGAGCGAAACTCGTTACCGGGGTCGTTGACGCCCTGGGTTTCGTGGTCAACAAGGCATCCGCGGTCTATGAAGACGCCAAACAGGCCGTGGTCAAAGTGGCTACACAGGCGATTCAGGCAACCGGGATTGTCAAGTGCAATCCGGGATCAGCCTGTGAAAAGCTCGTGCAGGGCGCACTCACCACCGGGCTGGCCGCCATGGGAATGCCGCCCAGCCTCCCCAACTGGGACGGTTTGGTGGACCAGGGCTTCGAGTACATGGCCTATCAGGTCGCCTCACAGGCTGGTGTTCAGAATGTCCCAGGCGCCACCGAACTGACCAAGGAAGTGGCCAAGAAACTCGTTTCGGAAGCGGCGAAGGGGATGAAGGCCAATCGAGGCGGTAGCGGTGGTGGCGCCTTGCCGGATTGGCTCATGCTGGATCTCGGCCAGGATCCAGCCAT
>JADZCI010000149.1 GCA_020851655.1 Bryobacterales bacterium | reverse complement strand
CCATCGAACCAATCCGCACGCCTCCGGCGTGGATGATGCCGCCCAGTCCCTCGCGTTCAAGACGCCGCACAGCCAGTGGTCAACTCCATTCAAGCACCGGTGGGTAACTTCTCATGAGCGCCGAAGTGCGCTTCAGCTACAGTAAGTCAGGACGAGTTGTTCAGCAACTGACAAGGATGGTGACCCGATATGAGGCAGACGTGCCAGTTGATTGTCATAGCAGTTGTCTCGACACCGCTTGTCACACGCGCTGCCGGAACTCCGCAACGCTTTCCGAGCCGGGATGTGGGAGGGCGGACCCTGTATGCCACTTGGCTTGAGTCATCGCTTGTTGTCATGGGCGATATTGTCAACACACACGAATATGGCGTTGAGAAGGTAAAGAACCTGCCATGGCCAGTGCAGTCAGAAGTTGAGCACTTGTACTGGTGCAAAGGTGTTCTGCAGGTTGGCGCTACCGTAAAAGGGAAGAAGTCCGCCAAGGTCCTGGAGGTATACTGGGCATCCGTTCAAAAAGGATGCGCCGTCCATGGAGGAGGATACAAACCTCAAGAGCTTACCAAAGTCTGGTTCGTTCGAATGGATGGCCCGTTCGCGGTGCTGCTCGATGCACATCACTACAAGAAGTATCTTGGATTGCGTGCGCGTTGGGCTGGGTTACCTGAAGCAGAGGTCCGTCATTGGCTCGGCTCGGTCCTACTGACACCCGGGACCGGCAGAAGCGATGTGCGGGAATTCGCGGATCGGATATGGGAGAACGGAGACCTGGCTTGCGAGTTGCTCGGCAGGGAAAAGTGCGTTAGTGAGGCCAAGAAGGTGGCCCAGCGGGAAGGCGGACCTGTGCGTGATGCCGTATGCCAGTATCTTCTGGCACAGCAGGGCACGAAGTGCGATCCGTAAGGGCGTCATGAATCCGGCGTATCTGGGGGCAAGATTTCTGCACGGCGGGGCTTCGATTCATTTCATCGCCGCCGGGCCTCATTGGCCAACTACGTCGCGGTCATCGAATTCGCATCCCAGTGGCAGATGCGGCGCTCGAAATAGCTCGTATTGCAGAGCAAAGCGGGACCAGCCGCGCGGAAACCGAATGCCGGATCCTCGAACGGCTGCGTACGGTTGCGGACGTTGCTGAAAAACACACGCATGTGTTCCTGGTGCGGTTCCGACCCCGGAGGGCTCGGGAAGCGCTGTTCTTTCACCGGACGCATGGCGTCGGCTGAAGGGCGCTGCGGCGGATACTGCCTGCGATATTGCGCCAGGAACTCCTCCTGCTGCTTCTTCGAAAAAGTCTCAATGGTGTATCCCGGTTCGCTTTCGCGCGGAACGCTGGTGAGCGTCACCGTGCGCATGACATCGGTGAAAATCGAGCCGCCGCTGCCCACAAACCGGAACCCGAAATCCTCCTGTGGCTTGGAACTCTTGAAGTTCACCCTCAGCATGAACGTGAATTCCGGGTGGGTCGCCGACTTTGGATATTCGATGATGCCGAGCATGGTGTCGGGCACGTCGCGCCCGTCATTCCAGTAACGAAGCCCGCCGCTCGCGTAGATACGCTTCGGACCCAGGGACCCCGTAGCCGTGTGAAGCCCGGTCAGCAGGTGAACAAACAGATCGCCCGCCACCGCGGTTCCGTAGTCGCGATAGTTCCGCCAGCGGAACAGCCGGACCGGTTCAAACGGCCGTTTCGGCGCGGACCCCAGAAAGCGGTCCCAGTCGATGTTCCCCGGGGTCGCATCCGGCGGAATCGAATATTGCCACGCGCCGAGAGCCGTGTTGCGGTCCAGCCATGCCTCCACCATGTTCAATTCGCCGATGGCGCCGGCCGCGAGCAGTTCCTTGATCTTCTGGAACGATATGGCGCTGGCGTACTGGCTGCCCACCTGCATGATGCGCCCGGTCTTCTTTTGCGCCTCGATGACCGCCTTGCCTTCCTCCACCTTCTGGACCATCGGCTTTTCGCAGTACACGTCCTTGCCGGCGTTCATCGCGTCAATGGAAATCCGGGCGTGCCAGTGGTCCGGCGTGGCGACAATGACGGCATCGACATCCGGGCGCGCCAGCACTTCGCGATAGTCGCGTGAAGTAAACAGGTGGCTGCCCCAGACTTCCTTGGCGCGCGCCAGTCGGCCGTCGTAGACGTCGCTGGCGGCCACCAGTTCAACCCCCGGATCGCGCAGCGCGTCCCGGACGTCTCCGGACCCCATGCCGCCCGCGCCGATTAGCGCAATGCGGATCTTGTCGTTCGGTGCGAATGTCATGGCAGCCTCCTATGCTTTCACCTGGCAGTTGGCGGGATCCCATTCCAACGTCTTGCCGCTGTAGTAACTGGCGTTCGACAGCAGCGCCGGGGCGGCCGCGCGCAGGCCGAACAGCGCGTCCTCCACCACCGGCTTGCGGCTCCGGATGGCGCCAAACCAGTTGGCGAAATGATCCGTGTGGTCGTTGTAATCGCGCGGTGGAAGGAATCGATCCTCGTCCACCGGCTTGATGGCGTCCGCCTCGGCCTTCCTCAGCGGGTACTTGTCCCGGTACTGTTTCAGGAACTCCGCCTGAGTCGCCTTGGTAAACGTGTCGATTGTGAAGCCGGGCTCGGCTTCCGGCGGCAGCTTTGAAATCGTCACCCCGTTGCCGATTGCCATCACCCCGTCGCTGCCGATGAACCGGAACCCCGAGTTCTCCTGGCCGCCGTTCTCGAAGTTCACACGCAGGGCGAGGTTGAAGGCCGGATGCTGGTCCGACTTATCGTAGTCGTAGATCCCCAGCAGCAGATCCGGCACGTCGCGGCCGTCCTTCCAGAAACGCAGGCCGCCGCTGGCGAAGATACGGCTGGGCCCGGTCGCGCCGGTGACAAAATGCATTCCGCTGAACAGATGAACGAACAGATCTCCGGCGACACCCGTCCCGTAGTCCTGATAGTTCCGCCAGCGGAACAGCCGGACCGCCTCGAAACGACGTTTCGGCGCCGCGCCCAGGAAGCGGTCCCAATCGATGGTTTGGGGCGACGCGTCCGTGGGAATCGAATACTGCCATGCGCCAATGGCCGAGTTGCGGTCCCACCATGCCTCGACCATGTTGAGCTGGCCGATGGCGCCCGAACGGAACAGCTCCTGCGCTTTCTGGTAAACGATAGAGCTGACGCGCTGGCTGCCCACCTGCAAAATCCGGTTGGTGCGGCGCGCCGTTTCCAGCACCTTCTTGCCGTCTTCCCATTTCTGGACCATCGGTTTTTCCACATAGACATCCTTGCCGGCCTCCATGGCATCCATGGAAATCCGCGCATGCTAGTGATCCGGAGTCGCAATGATCACCGCGTCGATGTCCTTCCGGGAAAGGACCTCCCGGTAATCGCGAGTGGTGGCGATGTCGTTTCCGTATACTTCCCTGGCGCGCGTCAGCCGCCCGTCGTAGACATCGCAGACGGCGACGAGCTTCGTGCCCGGCGACCGGCTGGCATGGTGCGTGTCTCCGTTGCCCATGCCGCCGATTCCAATCGTTGCAAACTGGATGCGATCATTGGGAGACTTGACGGTTTGGGCCGCAAGCTCTCCGGTGGCCAGTCCGGCAACGCCGGTGGCCTGGAGGAAATGACGCCGTGTCGAAGGCATACCTACATCTTATTCAATGAACTTCAGAACCTCGGAGATCATCCTGCTGGCCTACTTCTTCTACGCCAGCATTCTGGCCGTCATTCTTCCGGTTCCGCCCGCCATGAAGACGCGGGTGCTGGCCGCGAATGGAGCCCTGCTGCTGACCTACATCCTGATTCAGCACCGCGCGCTCACGAAATGGCGCGACTGGTTGCCCTATCCGCTGATCCTGCTTGCGTACAAAGAAATCGGGTGGCTCGCGCTGCCGCATACATCGACGGCGCTGGAAGAAAGTTGGGTCCGCTGGGACCGCCTGCTGCTGAACGATTGGGGGCTGCGTCCGGCGATCGAGTCCCTTGGCTCGCTCGTTCCGAACCTTCTCGAACTGAGTTACCTGCTTGTATACGCGGCGCCCGCCTACGCGATTGCCCTGCTCCTGATCAAAGGGTATTCAGACCGGATCGACACCTTCTACGTCGTGCTTCTGTTGGGGACTCTGGGCGCCTACGCCCTATATCCGTACTTTCCCTCCGAGCCGCCCCGGTCGGTGTTTCCGGACCAGGACATGCCCACCGTGATGAGCGTCTTCCGGCGCCTCAATCTACACCTGGTCAACGGCTACGGAATTCACACCAGCGTCTTTCCGAGCGGGCACGTGGCGGCGTCTTTTTCCGCCGCTTTCGGGCTGTGGCTGGCCGTGCCGGAGCAACGCAAGCATGCTATTGGACTGGCCGTGTTGGCGGCGCTGATCGCAGTCGCAACGGTCTACGGCCGTTACCACTATGCGGTGGACGCGCTGGCCGGTTTCGCGGTCGCCGCCGCCGCCTTGATCGCCGGGGCGTGGATGACCCGTGGCGCCCGCAAGCGCGGTCCCAGGCTAGCTCTTTGACGGCGCCGGTGACTTTGAATCAGCCTTGGATTCCGGCTTGGACTCGGACTTTGATTCGGCCTTGGACTCGGATTTCGATTCCGGCGATGCGGATGTACCGTTGCCGGAATTCGAGTTTTTGCCGCGCGCGTAATCGGTAACGTACCAACCGGAGCCCTTGAACTGGAGCGCGGGACTCGAGAGAAGCCGGTGGACCGAACCACCGCACCCCGCATGCGTGGTGAGCGGCTCGTCCGAGAACTTCTGTATGACTTCAAAAACGGCGTCACACTTCTCACACTGATATTCGTATAGAGGCATAGCGTTAATGCACGATCACCGCGCGGCTCCGAGCCTATGGCTGCTGAGGCTTCGGCACCCCGAGCGGTGTCACGATCTTCTCTGGCTCCTGGCGCGACAGGCCAGGAACGACTCCGGTCGACGCCGCCTGCCCAGGACCCTTTTTCAACACTTCCAGTCCCTTCTTCAGAATCTCATCCTCGCCACTCTTCGGCTGCTCAGGCTTCGGAGCTTCCTCATCGATCGCCTCGGGTTCCTGGTCGGCAACCAGGACATTCGGCGTCACCGAGGTCTCCTGAATCGCCTTTCCGTTCGGCGCGTAATACTTGGCGACGGCAATCAGCACCGCGCCACCGTCTTCGGTCGTAATCGCTTTGCGCATGGCGGCGTCGCCGTAGGTGCGCTCGCCGACAATCTGTGCCCGCTTGTTATCGAGCAGCGCGGCGGCCACCACTTCGGCGGCTCCCGCCGTCCCGCGATTGGTAAGCACCACCAGCGGATCCTTGTATACCGCCTTGCCGGGGTCGGCCTCGAATACCTGCCGCGCCACCTTCTGCCCAAGCAGCGAGCCAATCTGGCCTTTGTCGAGGAACAGGTTCGCCACCGCGACTCCTTCACCCGGTTCGCCGGAAGCGCAGTCCCTCAAGTCCAGAATCAACTTCTTCATGCCTTGCTTCTGCAAGTCGGCTATGGCCTGCGCGATGACCTTGGCTTGACCCGCCTCCAGGTTCTGAGTTTTAATGATGCCGATCTCGTTCTCGACGACTTTGCTCGTCATCGGCGGCATCTTCCAGGCGACGCGCGTCAGGGTGATCTTGGCCGGATCGGGTTTTCTCAGCCGCAGCACCGTCAACTCCACCGTGCTGTTCGGCTCGCCTTGCAGCAACACGTCGGCGTAGGCAAGAGGCATATCGCGCGTCGAGATGCCATTGATCGCTTCGATGACATCGCCCGTGGCCAGACCAGCCTTGTCCGCCGGCGAACCCGGAATCGCATCCACAATGCTGATCTCGTATCCGTACTTGCGCGAAAGCACCAGCCCCACGTTCGGGTGCGGATTCTCTTTGGCTTTCAGGTATTGCTTGTATTGGTCCGCATTCAGATAGCTGGCGAACGGATCGAGCGACACCAGCAGGCCGTTGATGGCGCCCAGCGTCACGTTCTTCATATCCGGTTCTTCCACGTAATCGGCTTTGATCTTGGAGAAGACCTCCGTGAATACCTGGATGTGCCGGTACGGGTCCGCGGGGTTGGTGTCGGCGCTGCGTCCCATGATTGCGCCAACCAGTAGAAGTGTAACCAGAACCGTCGAGACGCCGACGATTGCCAGTCGAAAACCTTTGCTCATTGCAGTTGAAAGCCTCCGCGCAGAACGGCTGCGAAGGGAGATTCCCCTCTCTATTAGTATACGCACCCGCTCAAAGCCGCCCCAGTTTTCTCACTCTTATTAGACGCGCCGGTTCTGCCGATGGTGAGGCAAAGGCCCTATGCAACCGGCTAAGTGCAGGCTGTGGATCATCTTGCCCGCCTCGTTGGGCTTCGCCTGGCCGCAGGTTCCCAAGGAACCTGAGGTTCAGGACGCCTCAGACCGGGCGTGGAACCTGGTGCTGCCCGCCTGCGACGGCGTCCGGTACGTAACGCACACGAGCGGGCAAATCCTGGCTATCGAAGACCTGACCTGGAGCGTGAAGGGCAAGCGCGCCTCCGACGCGGACGCCGACATGGGGCTATATTGGACCGGAACGAGCCGCGCCCGGGGCAGGACGTCCCGTATTCTGCAACCCGGCGCCGGGTGGCAGCCCTGTGACGGGCGGCCGCTCTGTCGCGTGGCTGATGCGCTCGACCTTGTACTCTGGAAACGGTCGTCGGGCTGGTCGACTTTCGCTACGTCCGAAAGCCCGCTGCGCCTGTTGAAGCCGATGGATTGCCAGCACGCTGAAGAAGTTAGCGCCCTGCTCAGCCCGCCGCGCCCGCTTCCCCGCCTGCTCCCGGCGCTCGGGCATATCGAGGTTCCAGACCACTGGGAGCCGCCTACTCCGGGCGCAACGCTTGCCAGCGCCCGTACCCCCGCCGCCAATCCGCCGCCGCCTTTGCCGCCGCCGGAACACTGGCAGCGCTCCAAGATCTGGCTGCAAGTGATCGCCGTCAGAGAAGAATCCTCCCGCGTTGTCGCCGCGCAACTCAGAAAAGAAGGCTTTCAAGCCATCACCGAGCACGTGCCGGACAAACCCCTGGTTCGCGTCCTGGTCGGACCGGTCGATCCCGGCGCACAGCCCATCCTGGAGAGCATGGGTTTCTCTCCGTTCGTGACCAAAGCCAGGGTTCCACGCTAGACCAGCCCAATTGGACGGCGCTCAGTGCCCGAGCGGTAGATTGCATCGATCAACGCGACCACCTTGCGGCCCTCCAATCCATTGACTAAAGGCTCGCGTCCTTCGCTGACCGCGCCCAAAAACTCCTTAAGCTGAAGCGCATGGTAGTGAACCGTGGCATCCACGGTGGCGAAACTCGCGCGGTCTTGGGCCTGAAACTCGGCCAGGCGGTGCTCTTCACCGGGAATTGTCCAGACGTCGTTGAACGGGGGATCGGCGATCCCCGACACTCCGGCTACAAACGATGCGCCGGTATCGGTTTGTACGCCAACCGATGCGCCCGTGGCGCCGTGGATATGGACTTTGGTGTAGATGCCCGGTTTCTGGCTCAGGCTCGTTACAATCGACCCCAGCGCGCCACCGCTGAATCGTAGCGCGGCCACCGCCGTGTCTTCCACCTCGATGTACGGGTGATTGAGATTGCTCCAGTAGGCGCTCACTTCCTCCACGGGCCCCATGAGCCACTGAAGGATGTCCAACTGGTGCGGTGACTGGTTGACCAGGACGCCTCCTCCTTCTGTAGCCCACTTGCCGCGCCACGGATCGGAAGCGTAGTACGCCTCGCCGCGCCAGCTCAGCATGTTCATGGTTCCCAGAACCGGCTCCCCCAGCTTTCCGGCGTCGAGCGCCGCCTTCATTCGCTGGACCGGTTCGTAGAAACGCCTCTGGCTGACCACTCCGAGCTTGACCCGGTTTCTGGCCGCCGCCTCGATCATGGCGTCGCAATCGGCCAGAGTCGCCGCCAGCGGCTTTTCGACCAGCACGTGAAGACCGGCGCAAGCGGCTGCGACGCCCACCTCCGCGTGCCGCGGGTGAGGCGTGCAAAGGATGATCACATCGGAGCAGCGGAAAAGGTCCGTCAGAGTGTCGCAGGCTCGAGCCTGGTACTCGGCGGCGAACGCCTCGGCGCGCTCCTTGATTACGTCGTACACCGCGCTCAGACGGCCGCCGCAGCCCGACTGGAGCGCCTTGGCGTGCAGCGTAGCCACCTTGCCGCAGCCCGCAATGCCGGCTCTTAAATCGGCCGTCATAGCTTCCCGGCAAAGTACTTGGCGGTTTTCTCTCTGAGAAAACGCAGTGACTCGGCCATCTCCTCCATGCCGTTCATTCCATCTTCAATGCTGATCCACCCTTGATAGTTGTGTTCCGACAGGATGCCGAAGATGGCGTCATAATCGTTGAGCCCTTTGCCGGTGACTCCGTGCCGCAGGTTGGGTGAGTATCCCAGTGTGCCGTCACTCTGGCGCAGATCGTCGAGGGTGGTCCCTTCAGCCAGATAACGGTCGCTGGCGTGCATGCTGACAACACGGTCCGCGACGGCGCGTAGGAGCTCGACCGGATCGTCGCCCGCGACAATCGCGTTGGAAGGATCGTACTGCACGCCAAAGGGCTCAGCCCGGTCAATCGCGTTGACGATCTCCAGAAAAACACCGGCCTTTTGAGCAAACTCGGGGTACTTCCAGAACCCATCCTTGTAATGGTTCTCCATGCCCAGAATGACGTTGTGCTCCCGTGCGGCAGGCATCAGCGTCTTCAGGCAATCGATGACCCAGGCCACTCCATCCTGACGCGCCACATCGGGGTATCGCTGCCCGCTCAAGACGCGGCAGACCACGCCGGCGCCCCCCAGGTACCGGGCGATACGGATGCGCTCCACCTGGCGGTCGACTTCGCGTTTCCGTTCGTCCGGGTCGGGATGGGTGAAATTCGGACTGCAGCAGAGCATCGGCATGAGGAAGCCATTGTTGGCCAGGGCTTCGCCGACGCGATCGAGATACGAGGTTTCAAAGCTGGTGAAGAAACCGTCGTACATCTCCAAACCGTCCGCATCGAGACTCCGCGCCATGCTGATCCAGTCGAACACCGGCATGGACCGGTCCCCGGCAATCTGATCGAGATAGCACTTGGGAAAAGCAGACAGGCGGACGGGCACGCCTAGAGTATATCTACGCGCGTGCCCGCCATCCGCTTCCGGCTTGCCTGTTTATGCCACAGCTGCCGGAGTGTGAGCCAGATACCAGTCGTAGGTCTGCCGCAACCCGTCGCGCAACTCGATCTTCGCTTTCCACCCGCTCGCATTGATGCGGGAGACATCGAGCAGTTTTCGCGGCGTACCGTCCGGCTTGGTGGCGTCAAAGACGAGGCTGCCCTTGTACTCAACCACGCCGGCGATAAGCGCCGCCAGTTCCGCAATGGTGAGATCGGTTCCGGTGCCGACGTTGATGATTTCATCCTCGTCGTAATTCCGCATCAGGTGAATCGACGCCTCGGCGAGGTCATCCACATGCAGGAACTCGCGGCGCGGCGCTCCAGTGCCCCAGATCGTGACCTGGGAACTCGCCGACATTTTCGCCTCGTGAAATTTCCGGATCAGCGCTGGCAGCACGTGCGACGTCTGCAAGTCGAAGTTGTCGCCCGGGCCGTAAAGATTGGTGGGCATCAGCGAAATCCCGCGGAACTGATGCTGGCGCCGGTAGGCTTGCACCAGTTTGATCCCGCTGATCTTGGCGATGGCGTACCACTCGTTTGTGGGTTCCAGCGGCCCGGTAAGCAGCGACGATTCCTGGATCGGCTGAGGGGCGTGCTTGGGGTAAATGCACGAAGACCCCAGAAACAGGAGTTTCTGCGCGCCGAACCGGTGCGCGGCATCAATCACGTTCAGTTCAATCGCCAGGTTGTCGCGAATGAAGTCCGCCGGAAACTTGCTGTTGGCCAGGATTCCCCCGACTCTGGCCGCCGCCAGAAACACGTATTCCGGCCTCTCCTGGTCAAAGAAACGGTCCACAGCTTTGGCGTCGGTGAGGTCCACCTCCGCGCGTGTTCGAAGCAGGAGTTGGGAATGGCCTTCACGCTTGAGAGACCGGACAATGGCCGAACCGGCAAGCCCCCGGTGGCCGGCAACAAAAATGCGGCTCTCCTTACGCATGGCGGTACCCCGAGACCACCGTACCGTAGCCGGATTCGTGCAGGATCTTCTCCTGGCGGGCCAGCGCCAGGTCATGCTCGACCATGCGTCGCACCAGTTCCTGGAAGTTCACTTCCGGCCGCCAGTTCAGTTTCCTGCGAGCCTTGGAAGCATCGCCTTGCAGGTTGTCCACTTCCGTAGGGCGAAGGTAGCGGGCGTCCAATTCCACGACTTTCTTCCAATCCATCTTGAGGATGGCGCCAGCTTCGTCCAGAAACTCCCTGACGGTGTGAGCTTCGCCGGTCGCCACAACGTAGTCGTCCGGATGGTCCTGCTGCAACATCAGCCACATCGCGCGCACGTAGTCGGCGGCATGGCCCCAGTCGCGGCGTGAATCCAGATTTCCCAGGTAAATCTTGTTCTGCAGCCCCAGGTGAATGCGGGTCAGCCCGCGCGTGATCTTGCGGGTGACGAACGTCTCGCCACGGCGCTCCGATTCGTGATTGAACAGGATGCCGTTCGCAATGAACAATCCGTATGCTTCGCGGTAATTCACCGCATACCAATGCGCCGACACCTTGGAAACCGCGTAAGGACTCCGCGGATAGAAGCGTGTCTCTTCGTTCTGCGGTGGCGGCGATGCGCCAAACATCTCCGATGAACCCGCCTGATAAAAGCGGATTTCCTTACCCGTGCTTTCCACCGTGTTGCGAACTGCTTCCAGCATGCGGAGAGTGCCCAGCGCCACAGCGTCGGCGGTGAACTCGGCTTGATCGAAGCTCACCTTGACGTGCGATTGGGCGGCCAGGTTGTAGACTTCATCCGGCTGTACCTGTTGCAGCAAGCGGCGCACGCCGCCGCCGTCGCTCACATCGCCATAGTGCAGAAAAAAGTGCGCGTGTGGCGCGTGAGGATCTATGTAAATCGAGTCCAGCCGGCCCGTATTGAAGGTCGATGCCCGGCGAATCAAGCCGTGGACTTCGTAGCCACGGCTCAGCAGAAGTTCGGCCAAGAAGGAACCATCTTGTCCGGTAATACCAGTCAGGAAGGCTTTTTTCATAGTTGTTGTTTTGGATTTCCCCCTCCGTTCGATTTTCCCACGGATTCGGCCATTATTCGAGTAAGTACCGGTACGCCTTGGCGGGGTCTTCTTCCGGAAACCGCAATACAACGTGTGTGGACGGCGCCCGCGCCAACGTGCCTTTCGCCTCATCGGGCAGCAGCACCTGGCCCATCGGGGTGACCGGATCGACGACCCACACCGGACGGGGCGCAAGACCGGCGGCAAGGTCCGGCAGATCATAATGCCGTAGGGCGCCCGGAACGACGTTCTCGAAGATTCTACGGTGGAGCGGGTGCTCGATCACGGCGCGATAGGAGCCCAGCATCGTGTCGAGCAGCAGTCCGGCAAAGGGAGTCCCGGCTGACGCGGCGTGCAGAATGGCGACCGCGCCGGCGCCATGACCGGCGCCGTAGATTCGCCGTGAGTCTACGCCCGCGCGCGAGGCGAGCACTTCACGCGCCTTCTCGATATCAAACGCCCGCATGCCCACCAAAGTCCTGCCCAGCAGGATAGCCGTCATCGCGCTGTCATAGTCGCCAAACCATGAGGCCCACTCATCCCCTTTTGTGTAGAGCGCCGCGGGCGCCCGGGTTTCTCCCAGCCCACGCAAGTCCACCGCCATCACCACCGCGCCACCCTGCGCCAGAGCTTGAATCTGGGGCCACGCCTGCGACTTTCCTCTGCCGTCGGCAACCAGCACCCCCGGGCGGGCGGCGTGCGGTTCCGGCGAGCTCACCACAATCGCGGGAAGGCGGATTCCGGGTTCGGTCTCGAGCAGCAGTTTCTCTACCGTAAGCCCGGCGCGTGTTATTCGACCGTAGCGGCTCACCTGCGCCGCACCGGCCGAATCGCGCCAGCCGATGATTTTTCGCAGCGCCTCAGGCGAGACTTTGCGGTCTGGAAGGGCATTGAAGGATCGCACGCGCTTCTGATTCAGAGAAAAAACCGTTTCGCCCCCCAGCGAGGTCGAGACCTGTCCGGTTCGCGTACACCACAATTCGTGCTCTGGCGCCGGCTGAATCGCCGTCTCGCCTTCCTGCTCCTCCACCCCCTTCAACCACTTTCCAAACCAGCGGTAGGATGCCAGACGCAACTCCTTCGAGTACCCATGACCTTCGTCGGTGTCCTGCATCGCCATGCGGCCGGCCGCGCCTAGCTTCGCATAGGCCGCTTCAGCCTGGCTGAAAGTGCTCCGGGCGCCCGCAATCGAAAAGAAGTCGCGAATGGCCGACAGCATCAGGTAGGGCTTGGGCGCGAAGCTCAGAACGAAATCAACGTGCTCCAAACCCGCGCCCAAAAATCCGGGGATGCATTGCTCGGCGTCCTGGGGTCCGATGGTTTCCAACAGGCGGCCCCACGTCGTCAGGAAGCACGAGGGCGCGGCCACCTGCAAGCGGTCGTCCAGCGCCGCCAGGTATGCGCTGTGGGTTCCGCCGCCGGAGTTGCCTGTCACGCCGACCCGCTTGGCGTCGACTTCCGGCCGCGACAACAGGTAGTCGAGAGCGCGAATCCCGTCCCACACCGTGTACCGGGCAAACGCGTCGCCGGCCAGCAGACACTGAATACCCTGCTCGGTGTGCTCCAGCGTGGAACTCCTCAGTATCGACCCCTCCACGGCGGCATCGAACATCTGAATCCGCTCGCCTTGCCCGATGGTGTCCCAGGCCAGCGCGACGTAACCCCTTTGCGCGAATGTCACAAGCAACTGCTGCCAGACCGGGTAAGCCTTGGCGCCCGGTTCGTGGCCCAGGGGGAACAGAATGGCCGGGTACGGCGGGCTGCCGCGTTTGGGCAGATACAGGTTCGCCGTAACGT
>JADZCI010000148.1 GCA_020851655.1 Bryobacterales bacterium | reverse complement strand
TGACCGTCGAGGAAATCCTCGGACTGCCCAGCGCTGAATGGGATCAACCTAGAGAAGCCCCCTATCCGGTCCACGAATCGGGGGACGCCGAGCGAGCCGCGCGCAGCTTGCGCGAATACTGGGACCTCGGCATCGATCCGATTCCAAATCTCGTCGACTTGTTCGAGGAGCGCGGGATCAAGGTTGTGGTTGTCGATTCGGCCGAAAACATTGATGGCTTGGCCGCCAATGTCCGCCGGGAGAGACGGCCCCCTGTGCGAATCATCGTCATTCGCAGAGGACTGCACGGTGAGCGGCAGCGGTTCAGCCTGGCCCACGAGTTGGGGCACATAGTCATGGACGTCAGCGGTGATGAAAAACTGCGGGAGAAAGCTGCCCACCGTTTTGCGGGCGCTTTCCTGATGCCGGCGGAAGTCCTCTGGGCGAAAGTTGGGAAGCGACGAAGCTCCATTAGTTGGGGCGAGTTGTTTGCGCTGAAGGAGCTGTTTGGTGCCAGCGTCCAGGCGATTGCATATCGCTGCGCCGACCTTGGCATCTTCCCGGCGGCCCTGTCGCATCGGCTGTTTCGGGAGTTCTCGCGGTTGGGTTTCAGGACGCCGCCCAATTACGAGCCGAACCATTTGAAGGAAGAAGAGCCACGCCGCTTTGAGCGCCTGTGCTTTCGGGCGCTGGCTGAAAACGCGATTTCGGAGGCCAAAGCGGCAGAGCTACTCGGAATCAACGTGCACGCGCTGAACAAGCGGATGGAGGAGCCCGTCGGGAGCGGCGTCGCCGAATGACGGTCCTCGTCTCCGACACCTCCGTGCTGATCGACCTGGAGCGGGGCGATCTGCTGGAGGCCATCTTTTCGCTTGAGTATGAGTTCGCGGTACCAGATGTGCTCTACCGCCAAGAGATGAGAGGGGAGTGGGGCGACCGTCTGATCGGGTTGGGGCTGCGAGTTCAGGAAGTGTCGCAAAGCGGCGTGGCCAAAGCCTTGCGCTACCGTTCTGAGCGGCCAGCACTCTCCGTTCCCGACAGTTTCGGTCTCGCGCTGGCCGAGGAACGGCGATGGACACTCCTGACCGGAGATCGAGACCTTCGGGAACTTGCCGAGAACGAATCCGTCGAGTGCCATGGCGTCTTGTGGCTGCTGGACCGGATGGAGGAGGCAGGCGTGCCCAGCATTCGGCGCCTCCTCGATGGACTGCGGGCGATATCGGGCCATCCACGCTGTAGGCTGCCTCGGCGGGAAATCGCGATTCGGCTCGAGCGTTACGAATCAAAAGCGAAGCGCCGAAGAGCTGGACGCGGTTGATTGCTTCTTGACTAGGAGAAGCTAAGCCCACAGGGATCAGGTGGCCCGTCGTCACTCCCAATAAGGCGGATTGATGACGAGAGAGCGAGCCGGCGAAATCTACTGCACCAACGTCGTCACCGGCAAGGTGTCGAGGAGGCTGGGTGGCGCCTCTGGCGTTGGGCTGGGCACCGTTGCGGGCGGCGGAGATGCCGGCGGTGGTGGCGGCGGTTCCGGGGGCGGCGCCTCGACCGTCACCGTCTTCTGGGGCTTGGCGGCGGCGTTTGCCAGTCTCTCCTGGATGCGACGGGTCAACTCGTTCTGGCGTTCCGGCGCCACGAAGGTGTACTCGCTCGTCATTTCAAGGCTGGAGTGGCCGGCGATCTTGGACGCTTCGATGGCGCTGCCGCCGACCTCCTGCCGCCACGTGATGTTGGCGCGGCGGAAGGAGTGAGGTCCCAGGCCTTTGAAGTCGCAACCTTCCGCCCGCGCCGCCTGGTGGAGCGCGTCGCGGACCGCCGAATCCCACATTGGCCTCTCCGGGGCCCACTTCTGATGAAAGACCCAGCCCTCGGGTTTGGCGTGTTCGGCCGCGGCCTTCTCGCGGAACCGTTCGGCCAGATACCCGATGCCCAACACGCGCCGGCTATTCTCGGTCTTTGGGCGGCCGACATGCTGATGCCAGACGCGCTGTTCGATCTTGACTGTCCCGGAATCCAGGTTCACATGCTTCCACTGCAGGCCGAGGACCTCGGAGATGCGCGCACCGGTGGCGATGCAGGTTTCGAGGATGAGTTTGTTCGGCTCCTCCATCCGGGCCAGGACGCGGGCAGTCTCGTCAAAGGTCAGGATCCGCCGCTCAAACACGTATCGCTTCCGGCCCAACTTGGCCCGGCTGGCCGGACTGCGTTTGCCCTCCTCCCAAAGCCCGTGGCCTTCCGCGTAGTAGAACATCCGGCTCATGATGTTGCGCACGCCGTGCATGCTGTACCAGGAGTCGAACGTCGTGTGAAGCCAGTCCTCGATGGCCTTGGGCTTGATTTCGTTCAGACGGCACTTGGCCCAACGCGGGATCAGGTACTTGTGGAGGTAGAACAGCTCTTTGGCCCTGGTCGCGACGCTGATCTGGTGCTCGCGGTTCAGGTAGCCTTCTTCGTACATCTTTGCGATCTCGCCGAAAAGGGCGATCCCCGTCGCCAAAGCCTGTTCGACGGCGGCCTCCTGCGTCGGTGCGTTCAGCTTGGCCAGAAACTTGTCGCGCTCGATCTCCGCCTCACGCTTGCCGATCGCGTTCTCGCCACGACTGGGGCCCACCATGTGGAACTTCCTAAGGGTCTTCACCGAGCCATCGCTCTGGATCTCGTCGGCGTAGTAGCGGAAGAACCAGTAGTAGTTGCCACGGTCCTTCCGCTCGTGGATCTTCGGATGCTGTACCCGCCGTCTCAACTTGACGCCTCCAGTCAGGGCCTGAAGGCTAACTTCATTCCGTGGCATCGTTCAAGTCCTATTGCCGTGGCGTCACGCCAGCGTGTACTCCGGAATCACATCGCCCAGTTCGGCGTTGCCGCGCTGGTGTTCCGGGATCCAGAAGACGCAGCGGAGTTTGGGGTTGCCGAACAGCCCGGTGCCGTTGCGGTAGTCGGCGTAGTGGCCGCGCACCCAGAAGCGGCGCATTTTGGATTCATCGCGTCCGAGGACGTTACGACCGGTGGTCCGGATTTGCGGCACGTTGGTAATCCGGATCTCATGCCACACCGTGGCGGGGACGAGATCCCGTTGGTGGCGTCGCGCAACCTTGGGCGAAGCGATCGCGTGCAGAACGACGTTGCGGCAGTTCATGCGCGCGAGGGCATGGGCAGCCAGGTACGCAAAAAGCTCGCAGCCGGAGGCCGCCTCACGCTTATGAGCAGGGTCAACGCCTCCGATCATCCACGTAGAACTGCGAGGATTGTGCCAGATTCATCCAGCCAGAACAGAGTCTGGCCCACCGGCCCCATGATTTCCCCGTTGTGGCGGTTCCAGTAGAACAGCCCGGCTTTCCAATGCGACTCGACCATCTCGGCAGGCTGATGTTCATCCCTGCAATTGACCAATTCGTGGCACGACTCCCTGAGGACCTGAATGGCGAGCGGATTGCCGAATACGTGCGCTTCGAGCCACATGCCAGGGAACGGCGGTGTCGCTTGCGGAGTGTCGCGCCAGTCGATCGCAATCAACTGGTTTGGACCCACGACGAGATCGTTGACGACGCTCTGGATGTTGACCAGGATCATTTCCGGGTGGCGAGCGAGGCTCGCCAGCTTCACACCGAGATCGCCAGCGACTTGATTGTCTGCGCCGGATCCGCACTCTGGCGTGAGGATCCGACCACGCTTCTTCAGGAGTCGAAACAGGCTCATATCCGCACCGCCATGCCGGTCTCCATCGGGCAGATGTAGAGCGTCTGCCGCGCCCGGGTCATTCCGACGTAGAACTGCCGGATCACCGAGTCGCGTGGCGGGCCCGTCCGCTGATATTGGCGATCTGCCTCACCGCTGAGATCCGGAAAGAGGTACACGACGTCGGCTTCGCCGCCCTTAACGGAGTGGATCGTTCCGACAACGACGCGGGGCACGTCGATCAACGCTGCAGGGCCGTGCGCGCCGGCAACATCCAGGGGGAACTGAACACGCTTGAAGACGGAGGCGTTCACTCGTCGGCGCCACCAGTCCAGCAGCGAGCGGTAGTCGCCATCGAAGGTCGAAAGCAGGGCTTCGAGCGCTGCGGACTCGAAGAGTTCGTCGAGGGTCGCAATCGTCACATCACCGTTGGGCGGCAGGCTCTGCAGTTTCTTCTTGGAGCCGCGCTTCAGAACTCCCTCCGAGGCCAGCCACTCGGCCCACAGCCCGAGGTCGCCCATCGTCCAGTCCCGACGCCCGCCACCGAAGCCCGGATGGGCGACCAGCAGCGGCGAGGATGCGGCTTGGGGCGGAGCCACGTCCGATGCGCAGCGGGTTCCAGAAGCCGTTCGACTTCCGATACGGGTTGTGGAACGGGATGGCGTTCTTGCGAAGAACAGCCACCAGAGGCTGAAGCATGTAACCGCAGGCGGCGAGGAACATCACCGTCTGCCCGCGTTCCAGGTGCTGGAGCGCGCTCTTGAGAATGAAGTACTCCGGCGACTTGTACGGCACGGTGGAGAGCCGGATGCACTCGCCGTCTTCCGGCCGAGGCAGGTAGTCCTTCTCCTGCCTTCGTGTTACCTGCTTGATGAGCCGCATGGCCGGGCCGTGAATCGCCCTCGGCACGCGGTAGCTCTGCTTGAGGATGATCTTGTGGCCGGCTGGGATGTCGGGGTCGAGCACCGCCTCCGGCGTCGCGCCGGTGAAAGAGTAGATGGTCTGGTCGTCGTCGGCGGCCACGATGAAGTAGCTGGCCCGCTCACCCCACTTGCGGATGAGGGTGAGCTGCATCCGATTCAGGTCCTGCGCCTCATCCGCGAAGATCACCGAGGGGCGGTTGGGGGCCATGTAGACATCGCGGAGGGCCACTTCGATCAAGTCGCAGAAATCGAGCAGGCCGTGGGCGTCCTTGTACTCGCGCCAGCGGGCCGAGAATTCCCGCACCACCGAGGGCCAGCCTTCAGGCGGAATCATCATGCCGCGCCAGCGGTTCAGTTGCTCGAGGCACTCGTCGCCTTCCTTGCCTTGCTCGCCGCCTTCGTCCTCTCCGCTTTCTTCGCCTTCCAGACGCCCGTGCTTCTTCTTCGGCGTGATCTGGATGTGCGGATTGTCCTTGTTCCACTCCTCGACGTTGCATTCCGCAATCTCAGGCCCGCCGAGGGCGTGGTAGCAGTGCGAGTGGAGCGTGCCAATCCTATCTGGATTGATGGGCAGGTCCCGGCCCGCAAGTTCCGCGGCGGCGGCACGCGAGAAACTCGTCACCAGAACCGAGTCCGCGCCGAAGCGCTCGACCGCGCGGCGGATCTGCCGGGTCAGGTTCGTGGTCTTCCCGGTTCCGGGTGGTCCGAAGATGCGGTATTCAGCGGTGATGGAATGATCCAGGGCGCCGATGTCGTTGAGGGATCCGGCGGCGACAGCATCATGCGCGTTCATCGGGAGCCTCCTCAGCATTGGCCGGCGTGGCGGTGAAGTCCGCCGGATCGAACAGGTCTTTTGGCAGCAGCCACCGGCTCTGGTCTCGAAGCCGCGCGCCTCGGATTCGCACGCTTTTGGCCCCCAGGACGGTGAGCATCTGCGCGATGGCCTTCACCGTGAGACTGAGGAAGAACGCCTTGTTCACGTGCATCTGAAGGTCGCTGGCGGAAATGGCCACGTGGCCGTCGATCACCGTGGGTTTGCGGATCGACTGAATGGGCTGAGTTTCGATGCAGGCGATGAAGGCGCTCTCGGTGAGATAGCGCGTCAGATACATCTTGGTGACGCCGACGGTGTCGGTTTCATCGCCACCTTCTTGTTCCGTGAGCGCGTCGAGCATGGTCTGCGCCAGCCGTTCCCAGGCTTTGGGCTTGATGCGAGGAATGAGGCGGTTCACGGCGGCAGCGACGGCAACGCGGACGCTGGCCTGATCGATCAACTTGCCGACACCGGAGAACTTGATGGTGGCGTTCTCCAGTTCCATCACGTAGGTCGGCTCTTCTCCGGTGACTTTGAGAAGCCGGAGCACCCGTACTCCCAGTGCCTGGGAGATCCGCTCGCAAAGAATGGCCTTCGCTGCTAGCTGATCCGGCTCAGGATCGGGTGCCTTGGGCGGAGGGTCGTTCTGGGGCGGCTGGATAGCACCTCCAGCGGCGGTTTCAGGAGCGAAAGGATCAACGCCGCCTTTCCGTTCGGCCGCCCGCGCCAGCGTGCGTTCAAAGTAGTCGGCGTTCCTGCGCGCATGCTCGCCATGAAGCCGGCGGTGGTGGATGATCAGGTCAACGATCTGCTGGTCCGCGAGACCGGCATCGACACCGAAGTCCGCCAGAGCGAGGTCGTAGCCCGACTGCGATTGATCCCTGAGATCGTGGCGCTGCCGGAGCCATGTGTTCTTAAAGCGCATGTCCGCGGCCATGTAGCGCTTCAGGAGGTCGTCCGGCACGGACGCGTTCAGGTTGATGACAACCGGCGCGTCTTCCATGCGGCCTGCCCACTCGCGGCGCGCGCGCTCTTCGGCGTCGGGGTCGGGGATTCCCAGACCGTCCAGGAACTCGGCAAAGTCGCTCGGGTTGTAGCGGCGGCCGGCGTTGGAGTGAACCGAGACCGGCTTCGGGTTTCTCGGGTCCTTATTGTTGAGCGTTCCCGGTATGCGCAACACCCGTGCCAGGTCCGACAAACGGTCGAAGGCCCAACCGCGTGCCGCGGCATTCAGACGAAGCAACGTCTGCCACCGCGCGATGAGCGCGGCTGCACTCTGGCGTTCGTCGTCGGTGTCGAATAGCAGGGGCTCTTTGAACAACCACCAGGCGTGCGCACCATTGCCGGTCGCGATCACCACGGTTGGCGACATCGCGGGCGGGATCACGCTGAGCGCGTCTTCGATGGATGTCGGAAGCTTGGTCTTGGCGTGCGCCTCCGACTTCAGGTCGAGGTCGGCCCAGAACCCTGCGAGGCCGAGGACCCTGGCTGATGGGCAGCGCCGCGCCGGGCCGAAATCCTGCGGAGACAAGCCGACGCCGACGTAGATGTCGCGGCCACGCACGGACTCGACGAATTCGGCTGCCCGATCGATCTCGCGAAACCAGTGCGAACGCTTGTCTGCCAGCGTCCAAATGAGGACGTAGGCATCGCCGGGCTTTTCCGAAAATAGGCTATGTAGGAAGCTGCGTGGATCTGTCATCGAGAGGTCTCCAGGGCGGCCAACAGAGGTCGGGCCGCGTCGAGCTTGCGGTGCCTGGTATCTCGCGCGTTTCGCAGGTGCTCGGCGGCGTCGTGCGCCAGGTGGCAGCGCTGGCACAGGGCCCGGAGGTTGTCGTTGGCATTGTTCTCTGGCGTGTGGTCGAGATGGGCAATCGTCAGGACGATGCGCGTGAGGCGGATGCCGTCGAGCGCCGCAGCCTCGACTTCCATGCCCTGGAAGCGTTCGAAGCTACCGTCGCGCTTCCGGCGGCCGATGGCCCCGTTCTGGACGCCGCAGAACTCACACCGATGTCCGGCACGGTCGAGGATGCGCTGGCGGATTGACTTCCAGTCCTTTGGATATCGGTGGCGTTCACTGGGCCGGATCGGCATGTGCCTCCTCCTTCCGTGCAACCACTCGCTCGACCGGGTGCCAGCCGTCGGCGGCCGGACCATACCAGGCCTCCGCGGTACGGATCGCGTGTTCCAGAAACGGCGAGGCGAAATCTCTGCGGCGGCTCTTCTGCGTTCCGACGAACATCAGCCAGCGGTCCCCGTCCTTCCGCAGCCACACCGGTGTGTTGTCGCAAATAGCTCGATAGGCGGCAGCCTCAGGCATCGCCGGTGACGCTGGCGCCGGATCCACCGTGATCGGCGCCGTCGCGAGCCATTTCTCCCACGACACAAACCGCTCGCCGTTCCAGAAGCCGATGACGATGCCGTCATCCATTTCCGTGTCGGCGGGGATGTCCGCCGGCGTGATTCCCGGCGAAGAACTCGCGGACGTTTCCGGCCTCCCCTTTTGCTCGCGGAAGCGCCGCCAGGCGTCGAGACTGTACGAGGGCGCGGCCATCAGTGTGTTGCCTCCGGAATGCCAACCACTGCGAGCGCCTCCGGGACGCTTCGCGCCACACCCGCCCGTGCGCCGGACCGTTCCCAATCGCGAAGGCGCGCCCGCTGCAGGTCGGTGACTTCGCCGTCACGGCGCTTCACTTCGATCTCGAAATGCCGTCCCCGATAGGAGCCGTAGAGATCCGGGTCACCGGCGACCGACCAGCTGCTGCCGTGGCGCTTGCGCACGACGACACCCGGTGTGGCCCGAAGTGCCGCGACGATCTGCCGGACCAACGTGGACTCGCGGGGATCGTTGTGTCGGCTCATCGGTCCACCTCGATTCCGGCGGCCTTAGCGAGTGCGATCGTGATCATCCGGGGCTTTGGCTCACCGGAGGCCTCGCCGCGCCCCTGGCTGAGCCGGACCGAAACCGTGAAGACGCCGGCGGCGCTGCGCGACAGCGTGTATGCCGCGCGCGCCGTGTCCAGGAGAAGGAAGGCGTCCTCCAACCGCTCCAGCGGGGCGAACCGCCACTTGGGGATCCAACTGCGGCTCGGCTTGACGAAGCGGCCGGAGGCCACCTTCCAACCCATTACCCGGCTGGCGAGTTCGTCCGTCAGTTGCGCATCGTTCATGGCCGTTTTCCCGCTTCGAGTTCGAGCTGAATGCTGTCGCGCACCTGGCGTTTGTGGAAGTAACCAACCTCCACCGCTTCGCCGGTGGCCCAGAGCCAGCGGCCCGCACGCCGAAGCAGGCGGGCCGCGGAGAGGGCGAAGGGGCGACGCTCGGAGTCCGTCAGCCAATGCACGAACCAGAGCGAAAACGCGATGACCAGGATTGTGGCGAGGTACATAGCGCCCTCCGATTAGAACGGCCCCTGGTCGCCGCCCTGGTCGCGCACCTCGGGATCGAGGCCGGTGGGCACGCGCTCGGCGAGTGTCCGGCAGAGCTGGTGGTACTGCTGCGCGCGCGCCGCTTCCTCCGCCGTGAGGCGGCGCACGAACTTGAGCAGCGCCTTGCCGTACTGGATGCCGGCGGTGTTCTGCGCCTTTTCGAGCTCCATGCCGATGACGGCCTGGTAGTACGGAATGCCCTGCGTGGTCAGCTTCAGGAAGAACTGCCGCGCGCCCTTGAGGCTGGTGGGCGGCAGCGACACGACCTCGGGCAACAGCAGATCGCCGCGCAGCACGAAGATCTGCTTCACCTGCTTGCAGGCCTGGCCGGCGCCTTCCTCTGCGCTGCCATACTCGGCCAGCGGGCACCGCGAGCAATCGCCGCCGGGCTTGCCCTTGCCGGTGATGCCGTCAGACGACGAGCAATCGGGCGGCTGCTTGCCGCTGCCCTTGCCGAAGGCGGTCTTGTAGTAGACCCGGGTATCGCGGGCGTAGACGATGACGCCGTCGATGCGCGCCAACGTCTCTTCGCCCTCGAGCGTAGGAACAATCCAGCGCGGGCTGGCGCCGCCCGAGATCTTCACGCGGGGCAGATCGAAATCCGTGATGCCGCCGCCGCTGATGTTGGTGGCGATGGCCTCATTAATGGCGTCCAGGCTGCTTTCGAGCGCCGAGAGGGCGCGGGGTGTCTGGATCTGAATCAGTTCGGTGGACATGCTGTGCTTTCTCCTTGTCAGGCTTTCCTGCTGCGCAGGGAATGAACGAAGGAAACCTTGAGTGCGTCGCAGAGCGGCGACGGCAGTGCGGTGCGGACTTCTTCTTCCGTGAAGAGCCGGTTCTGCTGCTGGCAGCGCAGGCGCGCTTCTTCTGCCACTTCGCGCACGAACGCCCGCAGCGATTGGGTGTTGTAGTTCTCCGAAACGTACTGGCCCAGCTCTGAGGTCTTCAGGGCTGAGATGACCTCGGTCCGGTCGTTCAGCGGACTGGCGTGAATGTCCTGCGCGATGTAGACCGTCCGGCCGTCGACCTTCATCGACGCCACGCCGTCGGCCAAGAACTGCGGCACGAGGGCCTGCTCCAGGTCATCAATCCGCGCTGCGATTGCTTTGAGTTCCGAGTCGAGTTCGCGCTTGCGCGTCTCCAGGCACACGAACTCCTTCAACTGCTCGATGTTCATTGCGAGCGTCCTTTCTCCGTTAGGCTTTGATCTCGGCCAAGATGGCCTCGACGACTTCCGCGCGCTTTTCGAGTGCGCGCATGATCTTCCGATCCACCGTGTTCCGCGTCACCAGGTGGATGTGCTCCACGGGGCGCGTTTGGCCGGGACGGTGGACCCGGCTCAAGGCTTGGTCGTATTCGCCCAATGAGAAGCTGAGCGAGAAGTAGATGGAATAACGGGCGCGGGTGAGGTCCACGCCGACGCCGCCGGCGCTGATCTGCACCGCGAGCACCTGGGCTTCGCCCGACTGCCAGCGCTTCAGTTCGTCGCGGCGTCCGGAGAGTTCCAGGCTTTCGAAGCCGGCAGTCTTCGCGGCTTCATGGACCGCATCCAAATCGGCGTGGAAGCGGCAGAACACCACCACCGGCTCCCCGACGCCGATATCCTCAAGCGTGTCGGCGAGCAGATTCTGCTTTGCCGAATCGACGCGATGGTACTGGCCATCGTCTGTCTTCACCCAGCCGCCGGCCACCTGCTGCAGCCGCAGCAGCTTCACCATGGCGTTGGCGGCCGTCACCCGGCCATCGCGGACCTCGGCGACGAAGTCTTCCTCGAGGTCGCGGTAAACGCGGAGCGCTTCCGGGGAGAGTTCGCACTCATAAGTCACGTGCGTTTCAGGCGGCAGGTCGAGGACGTCCTTCGAGACGCGGAAGGTGATGGTCTTCATCAGCGCTTCGAGTTCATCGAGTTGCTGGAAGCCCGTAACCTGCTTGCGCTGGAACCCTCCCATGACGGCGTACTTCTGCCGGAAGGCCGCGAAGGATGGTCCAAAGATGGTTTGGTTCAGAAAACGGAATTGGGCATAGGCGTCGAGTGGCGAATGCGGGAGCGGCGTGCCGGTGAGTGCCAGGCGCGCGCGGCCCCGAGAGCGAAGCCGTTTGAATGCCAGGCTCGCTTTGCCGCCGGGCGCTTTCAGCCGGTGCGATTCGTCCGCAATGATCAAATCCCACTGCTGGTGCGCAGCCCACTCCGCAAAGGGCGCGCGCCAGACGGAGTCGTAGTTGATGATGACGGCGAGCGGACGCCCGGTGGCCTCGGCGAGCCGGAGTTTCTCCTCGGCGAGCTTCTTCTTGTTGGCGACGCTGCCCGCGCTGTCGTCCAGGGTCACGACGATGAGCGCGAGGTCCAGGTGGCGCTCGATCTGCTGCTCCCAAACCTGCACAACGCGCAGTGGGCAGCAGATGAGGATACGTCGGGCGGCTATCGCGGCCAGCACCATCAGTGCGACGAGCGTCTTGCCGACGCCCATCTCGAGGGCGAGAAGTGCGGAGCCGCCACCACGCAGCAGGCGCTCCATCGCAAATCGGAACGCGTCGATCTGGTGTCGCCAGAGCGTAGTTTTGAGTCCGGCGGGAAGTTCAACGGTGGTTTCCGGCTGGGCCGGCGGCGCCGGTGCCGGTTGCACTTGGGCTTCAACCGCCGGCTTGGGGGCCAGAAGTGCGGAGAATCTGTCGCTGGCCTGAAGCCGCGGAATCGAGGATAGGATCAGGCGCGCGTGTTGTGGCGTCGCAGGATAGGTCCAAACGCGCCGTGCGGTGTCCCAGGAGCCACCCGGAACTCGCTTGCAGAGAAGCAGGTTCGAGAACGGGGCCCGCAGCAGAATGCGGCCGGCATCGACATCGGCAAAGGCGGCTTCAGGCACGGGAAGCCTCCTCGCCCACACCCTCGCCGCCAGCAGGGCGGGTGTTCAGCCAATCCTGGACATCCGACGGGGCATAGCGGACCAGTTGGCCGACCTTGCGATACCGGGGCCCCTTTCCCTCTCCACGCCAGTAACGGAGGGTGGCCACGGAGACGCGAATCCACCGCGCCACATCCCGCTCGTCCAGCAATGTTTGAATCGTCGGCTCGCCTGTTTCTCGGCTCTCCGCGCTTGTTCGATTCGGTTCCACGCGCCCATGATCGGGCGAGAGGCCTATAGGGGCTCAATGTAGGGGATGTAGGTGGAAATGTAGGGGCCAATCAAGGCCGGGTGCGCTGGTCGCGCTGAAGCAGTTTCTCGATTCTGAGGGCGCGCTCCCCGCCGTCGGGAATCTCATCCTTGCCGAGCTTCCACTTGTTCAGATCGGACCGGTTCACGTTGGCCCATTCCGCGACGTCCGTCACCGTAGCGCCATGATCCTTGCAGAACTTCCGGATCAGCGCTTGACGGCCGGACTTCGGCGTGGGAGCCAAAGGCTTTTCGAGCGCCTCGGCTGTTTGGCGATAGAGGTCGGCGTAGGCCTCGAGGTCGACAACGAGGTGACCGTCGTGGATGCGCGCCCTGCGACCATTCATAAGGGAAGACGAGTTTGTACTCTGGGACGACACCAGAATCCGGCCAGGGCAGAAATGGAAGCTGTCTATCCAAGAGAGCCTGAAGTCAGCATCAGTAGCCATTTTGCTAGTTAGCCGGTATTTCTTCGCTTCCGATTTCATAGCCCATAACGAACTGCCTCCGTTACTCGAAGCGGCCGCGCACGATGGCGTGCGCGTAGTCTGGATCGCGGTGAGCGCAAGTCCCTTCGAGCAGTCGAGAATCGGCGAGTACCAAGCGGCCAACGATCCTTCGCGCCCCCTTGATTCGCTAACTTCGTCCGAATTGAACCGGGAATTGGTGCGAATCGCCCAGGTCATTAGGGACGCACTCTCGTTGGAAGATTGACGTAGGCACCAGAAGTGATCCGTGCCATCCTTCCACCCGTAGAGGATCGGCTCGTACTGCCGCTGGTAGTCCGAACGCCCCATGGTGAACGTGTTCTTCGCCCAGATGACGAACGTGGACCAGTGGCCGCCGCTCTCCGTGAAGGCCCGATGCAGTGTGTGGAGTTCCGATGAGGACATGCAGACGTAGATCGCGCCCTTCGTCACGGTCAACAGGTTGGCGCAGACGTCGCGGAGGAACGGGTATTAAGCCGCAGGCGAAGCATCCGGATCCCGCGATCAAGCGTGGGCTTCAAGATCTCTGGCTACGGTGGACGGACCAGGCGGATGCTGCGGGGCTCACTGATTTCTATGGGCTGCAGTCTCTGGTCTGCCGGTCGACGATGGAGGGCGGCGAGTGCCTGGTGCGCTTCCGGCCGCGGCTGTCGGAGGACGGCTTGAGTGTTCCACTCCAGTTGCAGTTGCTCGAGGCGGAACACCTCCCGGCCACGAAGAACGAGAACCTGCCCAACGGCAACGTTATCCGCGCCGGGATCGAGTTCGACAAGATCGGCCGCCGCGTCGCTTATCACCTTTACCGCGAGCATCCGGGTGAGCGGCTGATGTTCGCCAACGCGGGCGAGACCATTCGCGTGCCGGCGGACTCCGTCCTGCACATCTACAAGCCGCTTCGGCCCGGGCAGCATCGCGGGCAGCCTTGGCTCACGCAGGTGCTGGTGAAGCTTCACGAGCTCGACCAGTACGACGACGCCGAACTGGTCCGCAAGAAGCTGGCGGCGATGTTCGCGGCGTTCATCACTGAGAACAATCCCGAGGATCCGGTAATCGGGGGCAAGCCGGGCGAGAGCGAATCGGATGCGAGCGGCGTGCCGCTGGCTGGTATCGAGCCGGGTTCGATGGTGAAGTTGCTGCCCGGTGAGGATGTGAAATTCACCGAGCCGGGCGACGTGGGCGGCATGTACACGGAGTTCATGCGGGTCCAGCTCCGCGCGGTGGCTGCAGGCCTTGGCATCACCTACGAGCAGCTCACGGGGGACCTGGAGCGTGTGAATTACTCGTCCATCCGCGCGGGCCTGCTCGAATTCCGGCGACGCTGCGAACAGTTCCAGCACCAGGTGATGGTGTTTCAGTTCTGCCGCCCGGTGTGGCAGGCATGGATCGAGGCAGCGGCAGTGGCGGGCGCGATCGACGCGCGCGACTATGCGCGCAATCAGGATGTTTACCTCGACGTCGAATGGCGGCCGCCGTCCTGGGACTGGGTCGACCCGTTGAAGGACATGAACGCTGAGGTCGCGGCTGTGCGCGCGGGCTTCAAGCCGCGCAGCGCTGTCATCAACGAGATGGGCTACGACGAGGAAGACGTCGACCGGCACGTCGCCGCCGACAACGCGCGCTCTGATTCGCTCGGCCTGACTTTCGACTCCGACCCACGCCGGACGACCTCCAACGGGCAAAGGGTGGCCGACCAGCCCCCCGCAACGGAAACGCAATGACCAATCTCACCCACATCGCCTCGCGCGTGTTCAACACGCCACTGATGATCGACTCGAAGAAGCTGGCGGCGATCCTGGCCGTGCTCGCCCCGCGACTGGGGGTCGATCCGCCGGCAGTGGAAGCCGCGCTGCTGGCAGAGCAGCGCTCGCGGAAGCCTTACGCCGTCTCCGATGCCGGCGTCGCAATCATCGAGGTGGCAGGCAGCCTGGTGAACCGCGCCTCAGGCATGGACGCGCAGTCCGGGCTCACCTCGTATGAGCAGTTGGGCAGCGAGATCCTCGATGCCGCCACGGACCCGCTCGTCAAAGGCATCCTGCTGCGTTTCGACAGCTACGGAGGCGAGGCCAATGGCGCCTGGGACGTCGCCAGCCTCATCGAAGAGGCCGCGCGCATTAAGCCCGTCTGGGCGTCGGTGGACGACTGGGCCCTCAGTGCCGGATATCTGCTGGCGTCGGCGACAGACCGCATCTGGGTGACACGCACGGGCGGCGTCGGGTCGGTGGGCATCATCGCCATGCACCTGGACCAAAGCGGCTGGGATGCCGCGAACGGCCTGCGCTACACCACCGTTTTCGCCGGCGACCGCAAGAACGATCTCAACCCGCACGAGCCGCTCTCGGAGGACGCTCGAAACGTGCTGGTCACGGAAGTCGACCGGCTCTACGGCATGTTCGTCGAGGCTGTGGCCCATCGCCGGAGTGTGAGCGCCGCGGCTGTGCGCAGCACCGAAGCAGGAATCCTCTACGGCGAGGACAGCGTCAGCCGCGGCTTTGCCGACCGCATCGGCACGTTTCGCGAAGCCCTGGCCGCCATGACCGAGTCGTTGTCAAGACCCAACTTCAACAAAGGAGAAACCACCGTGTCCGAAACCAACCAGGCGGCAACGAGCCCGCCTCTTCCCGACCTCGCCGCGATCGAGACTGCAGCCCGTGAGCAGGGCTACGCCCAGGCTGCCGAGATCGTCGTGCTGTGCGGCATCGCGGGGCGGCCCGCTCTTGCCGCCGGCTTCATCGAACGCCGCCTCGCTGTGGCCGACGTCCGCAAGGAACTGCTCGCTCTGCGGGCCGAAGCCGGTCACGACGAAATTCGCTCCCACGTCATGCCCGACACCGGGACCAGCGTGAAGGCGAATCCCGAAAACAATCCGGTCATGAAGGCCGTCGAGCGCCTCGCCGGGAAGGGAGTGAATTAACATGCCCGTTCAATCAGAACAGAACTATCTCGGCGACTGGCTCAAGTACGAAGACGAGAGCCTTTACAGCCGCGACGAAGTGGTGGTCGTCTCCGGCCAGAACCTGGCCACCGGTACGGTGGTCGGCATCA
Source organism: Bryobacterales bacterium (assembly GCA_020851655.1). Classification (GTDB taxonomy): domain Bacteria; phylum Acidobacteriota; class Terriglobia; order Bryobacterales; family Bryobacteraceae; genus JADZCI01. Next base: position 14,029 of record JADZCI010000148.1, on the reverse strand, counting down.
TCACGGCCAGTGGGAAGGTGACGCAGCTCGCGCCGGCCGCCAGCGACGGTTCGCAGAATGCCGCCGGCGTGCTGCTGCTGCCGGTGGATGCTTCCTCGGCGGACAAGGGTGCGCTTTCAATATTCACCCGACATAAACGAGCAGTATATCGACCGGGCCGGTAACCGTCCTGTCGAGAGGGCAGTCCCCTAACTGCCACATGTTGGCGGCAGTTTGAGCAGTGGCAATGTCGGTCTGCTTGCCCTTACCGAAGCAGATCTGGATTTCTTGGAGTCTCGTCGTCGACATGGTTTTCCTTCTCCGGTGGCGGGCACTGGCTCCAGCCCGCGTTCATCAGGGGTCCGATTTTTTCGGGCGTCGCCTCCACCTGTTTCGGCTCGCCCGTGCCCCAGGGCGGCCGCATCCAGACGCATTGTTCAGTCATCTCCCATCTCCGTAAACGTGAGTGGAACCTCGAAGTAATCGAGGCCCTCAGCATCGGTCTGCCGCTGAATGAGCGGCAGGTCCATCGGGTAACCTCGAGCGTCTGCGTCACCAGTTCCTCTCCGAACATTCGCTGGAGTTCTGACCGCGAGCGCGATCCATCCAGCGCCCGCACGAACGATAACGCCTGGGGATCGAACGGGAGTGGTAAGTGATAAGGGGTGGTCAAAGCGTCGCGATGCCCGGCCTCAAAGCGGGCCAGTGCGTGCGCCTGTGGGTAGTCAGGAACCTTGGTGTGGTATGCAGGCTCCCGCAAACGGAGATCGACCTGTCCCGCCTCGAAGAGCGCCATCAAATCGTCCGATAGCTGCGATTGGGCGTCCGCCGATGCCTTGTAGGCGTGCGCTGCGAGAAACTCGGTGGCCCTGCCGTATAGCGCTTCCAGCCTCATACCGAGCGGCCACTGGGCGGCCAGCAGCACCGCTGCGGCCTTGGTGATGCATGCCTCGACCGTGATTTCCATTCCACCTACGCCGCGGAATCTCTCCACCGTTCCATCGGTCAGGTCGGAGCGGTCAGCCTGGGCGCTCAGGGAGGTAGCGAGGTGCATTTTTCCAAGAAGGTCCCGGCGGGACGCGGGCACGCGCGGGGCATCCTCGCGGCAGAGGATGGATGCCCGGAAGTAACGATGGCAGAGAAGGTCCGCGGTTTCCTCCTGTTCGATGCGATCGAGATGCCGATTGGCCAGCACGGTCTTCAATTGCTCAGGTACGCGTCCTTCCCAGCGGCAGAACTGGGCGTCGGTCACATAGTCGAGCCCGTGCCGGCGCGCGCGCTGAACGAAATCCCCGAGCCAGAAACCGTCGTTGACCTCGGCGATGTACTCGTGGAACACATAGCAGGGCTTTCCATGGCATACCCGCTCCAGTTCGTCGGCGAGCAAAACGGCTGATGCGTAGTCGCGCGAAGGCAGATCTTCGAGCAGCTGAGCGGCGACTTCAGTGGCGCGGTCCGCCTTGGATTCCATCGCGGCTTCGCGCACAGACCTTGAACGTGACAGAGTTTCCCGCACGAGGCGACGAGTCGCCCATCCGGGTTGAGCATTGTACGAGATGTAGGCCAGGCCGGATGGCGCGAGGCTTTGCCGGCACCAAGCGAGGATGGCGTCGCGGGCGTCCTCCGGCACCCAGGAATAGAGCCCGTGGGCGATTACGTAATCGCACGATGAAAGCTCCGTTGGCCTGAGGTCGCGGATATCGCTCAGCACGAAGCCGACGTTCTCCAGGCCTAAGCTTCTGGCGGCCTCGCGAGCCGATTCTAGCCCCGCCCTGGAATTATCAATCCCTACGAAGGCGGACTCGGAATCGTAGAACGCCAAGGAGAGCAGGTTGGTACCGTCTCCGCAGCCTATCTCGGCGAGGCGGAAGCGGTCGTATGGCGGTCGTGGACCTTGGTGCCAAAGGGAACACAGCGCGAGATGGGCAGGGTAGGTGTTGGGTACTACTATCCCCCGATAGGGAATAGCATCGTAGAACGAGCGTTCGCAGGCCATAGGATTGAACTGGGATGTCATGCAACGACGTGCAGCTCACTTCCCGGAGCCGATAACCGAGCTCTTCGGCGGACGAAGATTGGCCTTAAAGATGCGCAATAGATCCCCGCAGATCCGTGCCCACCGTGTCGAACCCGAGCACCGCGGCGGAGCGGAGGCCCTTTTCGGAGCTCGCCCACAACAGGGTTCTGGGACCCTTGGCATATCCGCGAGCAGCGGCTTGGCAGGCCAACATCGCAAACAACGGTCCCGAGGCGGCACCCATGTCGCCCCAGCAGTCGGCCGGTGACACGTAGGCTGTAGGGTCATCGAAGTACAGGGGCAATCGTAAACAGACAAAGCCCCACTCTTCGCCACGGTAGTGTTCGCTGTTGATGTCGCAGATCACAGCGTTAATGGATTCGCCGCCGGCGCGCAAGTCACTTAAGGCATCGCGGATTGTGGCCGCCAGACCTTCGCCCAGGCATATGTCCGAGGTCTTGATGAGCTTGGTCTCTCTGCCGACGGCGACTGAGAGGACACGTGCCAGAGAAATCAACCCCAGCCGCCTCCGGGCTGTGTCCCCCATGACCAGACAGAATCCGGCTCCCTCGCCCGGCACGAACCCGGAGCGCGAGACGGCACCTGCGAGTTGCCGACTGGCATCCAGCCATTCCATTGTGTCCGGCTGGAAATAGCTGTCGACGCCACCGACCAGGCACGCCTCTGCCGTGCCCCGCTGGATCTGCTGCGTGGCTGTTGCGAGCGCCGACAATCCCGCAGCATGCCCCTCGGTGATGACGCTCACCCCGAAGATCTCGATCGGCAGCCCTTCGAATCCTGCGAGACCGGATTGCACCGCCTGGGCGTCCTGCGGGGTGAATCCGGGGCGAAGTTCGGGAAGGCCCACATAGAGCGGCAGCCGGAGCCGAAATGCCGGAATATCACCGAGCGGCTCACACGCCTCACGCAGTGCAGTTTCGGCCAACGCCAAAAGCCGCTGTGGGCCGATCATACCGGGATCGAGCCGAGGGTCCAGGGCACCCGGCATCGGGTCGCCCCCTTGGTCGATCATGTACGGATGCTCACCCAGTCTGCTGATTCCGGCGCGCACGGCCGCTGCCGCGGGCGCAGCCTGCAATCCCACGGGCGTTCGTGCGCCCGTGGCTACGATACTGATCGAAGTCGTCATCAGATGTGCCGCTTCTCGCGCACAACAGTTTCCTCCGAATAGTCTACCTCCGCGCGAGGTGCCAGCGAGGTCTGCCAGACCATAATCACGCGCGGATGGTCGGGCTCGATGATGATGGTGGCCATCGAATCGACGGAGGTCCCGGTGTACGGCCAGCAGGAGAACATCTCGTACAACCGCCACTTCGAGTCAACCTGTTATCACCCGCTGTTGCTGTTCAGTCGGGAGGGCAACTATCTGGCGGCAGAACTACGCCCCGGCAACGTCCACAGCGCCGACGACTGAGAAGAACTGCTCTTTCGCGAGATCGAGTGGCAGCAGAAGCTGGGCCGGGTGTGGTGTTCCGGGCCGGCGCAGCCTTCGCCATGCCGGAGATCTACGAGACGCTGGAGGCGCACAGCGTGAAGTACGCCATCCGCAGCCCGCCCAACGACAGCCTGCAGGGAGACATCGCGAAAGTTGCTCCGCGACCGGCAGGGTACCGTATAATGGAGGCCTCGGAGGAATTCGCGGTCTCGTCATCGCTCAAAGACCGCTTGTAGTTGCGAGGCTGGATCCGATCGTCGGCGGGCTTATGTGGTATCTCGAGAATCACACGCCCTATAGGGCCGAGAGTACGTGGGGCCGCGACCAGGACGGCGTCCACCAGTGGATCGTGGCTGTCAAGGCGACTCACGACATCAAGGCCGATGGAAGCCTCGCTCTAGCCGAAGAGCAAACAGAACCCCTGCTGGTCCCACAGTACGTAGGGGAAGCCGGCATATCAAGCCTGCGATACGAAGCGGATCTCGTCGCGCCCAAACCAACGAGCGACGTACTGCTCAACGGCACGGCCTACGCTCCTGATGGACGCCCAAGCCGGTCGTTTCTTGTTGAGCTTTCGGTCGGCCCGGTCCGCAAACAGATCAAGGTGGTAGGGGATCGCGAGTGGATCGGAGGTGTCTTCGGCTGCAAACCCTCCACGGCCGAACCTGTCACTCATGTTCCAATCATTTACGAGCGCGCGTACGGCGGATTTGACCAGGAGGACTCTAATCCAAAAAACCAGCGTCTTGACCCCCGTAATCCGGTCGGTACGGGCGTCGCGGTTCAGACTGAGCGGTTGGTAGGGCGACTCGCCCCCAACTTCGAATACCCAACCGGGAGCCTCGAGCGGAGCGGCCCTGCCGGTTTTGGTGCGATCGACATCTCCTGGTCGCCGCGCAGAGAACTACATGGCACCTACGACGAAGCCTGGAATCGAGATCGCCGACCGCTCTTACCCGCCGATTGGAATGCTCGATCGCTCCTTTGCTCGCCGGAAGACCAGCGTCCCGATCAGCACCTTCGTGGGGGGGAGCCTGTAGAACTCATCAACCTGACTCCAGACGGAAGATTGCGCTTTGCTCTCCCCAAAATCTATCTGACATTTACAACGCTTATTGACAACCGCGTCGAAGAACATCGGAGCCGGCTCGCGACGGTGATTATCGAGCCCGATTATCCGCGCGTTATTACCGTATGGACGACTTGCTTGGCCTGCCGGAACGATGGCGACTACTTGGAGGAAACTGTCATACGCGAGAAACCTTTTATCTGATGGTTGAACAGCAGGAAGGCGAGCCTATACAGGAGCCCTCTCCATCAGCTCGACCGTGGATCCACGCGGCCGCAGTGTTCGTTGCCGTTCGACGGAGATTGCGCTGTGTTCCGGGTATGCAGACTCTGTCAGCCTGCCGATCACAACGTCGAGCACGAGGACTTCCACGGTGCGAGCGGCAATATTCAAATCGGCTGCCCGCGGATATAATAGGCGTGGTCGAACGGTAACAGAGCGCTGGCCATGTTTAGCGTAGGCATCCATCCCCCGAAAACTCCGGTCACCAAAGGCAGCCACGGCGTAGCCAAGAATACCGTCCCTAACGTGTGCAAGATGCCAGGGCCGCCAGCCCCATTTGTACCTTCTCCTCTGCCCAATATCGCGAAATCGGAGCTGTCCCCCAAAGGCTATTCGACTAGCGTCAAGATAGAGGGCAACACCGTGGCCATCCGAGGGGCGACCTTCGAAAGCATCGGTGATATTGCTAGCAAGGGGACCGGCGGCGGCTTGATCTCGGCCAACACTCACGGACCCGCCAAGTTCATTACCCCCGGCTCGCTGACGGTGAAGATCGAGGGTAAGAGTGTCCACCTGCTTGGCGAGCCGATGTTAAACAATTGTGCCGCAGGCGGGACCCCTCCGAATACAGGGGCAACTCTGCAAGGCGTGAAGCAGCAGGCGAGTGAGAAGACGGTCCTCAGAATGCTGAAGGCCATTGTCTGCGAGTGCAATCGCCAGGTACAACAGGCGCCGCCGGGTAAGAAGCAAAAGACGTGCGCTCAACTGGGAGAGGAGAAGCACGCCTGCTGTGAGGAAGCGATTAAGAAGAAAGGCCATTCTCAGATTGAGGGAGAAAAGGGCTACGGAACGAAGCCCGACTACAAGCCCATAACCGGAATGACCAGGACCCAAGCGCGAGCGGCGGGCCTCGGGAAAGGCACCAGTTGGCCCGATTGCACGATTACAGACGCGAACGGGAACAAGCAACTCGTCGATTTTAAGTTCAAGTGCCCTCCGAACACACCGGTACGCAAGAAGAAGAAGGGTGGCAACCTCTGGATCAAGACACCCGCGAGCAGCCCCGGCAAGTGGCCCACATGGACTCAGTACAAGAACGGCTCGAACCAGGAGGAGAAGTATAAAGAACTCGGGAAGGCGCAGAAGCCCCCGATCACCACGCCCCCGAGGATCGTTGACAACAAGGGATGCAGGAAATGAAGCAATTTGACTGGCGAAAATTCGATATCCGCGACAGCGAGGGCGACCGTCCCTTTCTGCCAGCTCTTTGCGGCTTCTTCTACCTGGCGGCTGGCGTTCACGAGGTCGCCGGAGAATTGGCGGACGGGATCGAGCGGTATGTCAAGTTCGTGGGCCTGAATGCTCTCAAGAGTTACGTGGCCAAGAGCGGCAACTGGAAGCCGATGACGAAGCGCATTCTCGAAAAGGATTTGAAGCACCTGCGCGACTTTCCCAAAGATCATGTCGGTATTCGGATTGAGTATGACTCAGGAGAAGGCGGCGAACCGGGCGGATTCGGTGTCTACATCGATTCGTACGAGGACAGTCCGGTGTTCGAAAATCGGACGAGTTTCTTGCGCGTCGATTTTCCGGCGCAGTGGTTGGAAGAGCATGATACCGACGACTTCATCGAATTCGTGTCTGAAATCGCCCAGATCCCACACGTGCAATCTGCAAATGTGGGTTTCACATTTAAGAGCACATCCGGCTCCGAGCGCGATGCAAGGCTCGAGATTGACAAGAAGCTTCCACGCTATCTCGGCTTTGGCCCCTGCGACCGGCACCTGCGCGACGAGATGCTTGGGCATACGTTTACCGCGCATTGGCTCAACTATGTCGACGATGATCTCGCCGCTTCGCTGGGCGGGCGTGATGTCATAATCGCAGTGCTATCAAAATGCGAGGTCCGCAAGCTCCGGAAAGGCTTGCTAATCCGAGGCGCCAAGTTGCCACCGATCGGCGACATCAACCGCAAGGCCCCCGATCTTGGCTGCCTACCGGATGTCGCCCGCCTGCTCAAGCCGACGCGCCTCGACGTCGAAGCAACCTTCTTCGCGACAGGGAACCCCGACTTCGACGCTGCCAAGTGGATCGAACGGATGGACCACTCGGAGGGCCGGCCTTGGGATAACAGTGATGCTCTCTAGACCGTTTGCAACCTACTGCCAGTCTGCCCCCCTGTCAGGGGGCGGCAACTTGCAGGTTGTCCTGCAGTTCAAGACCGGTGTCGAGCTGACCGAAGACTTGGTAATGAGGCTGGATAGGCCGTTTCGGGCGCTGGCCAAGATGGGGCAGTGGGGTGGAATGGCTGGAGATAGTTACGCGCCCCAGCAGTCAACCATCGTCTTGGTGGCCGATGGCACGCGGCATGGGATCGGCGGCGTTCGATGGGAGTTCGAAGTGACGAGGGTGCACTCAGGCACGGCTTTCGTGATCCAGAACGTGGCGCACTATCTGCATCTCAATGTGGCGCCCTTGGAGTCACTTGTGCTCCGAAGCCAGTTGTTGAGCGACGGTGCACCTGTTAGAGAAGAACTCCCCGAGGACTACGAGCCCCACCCCTTTATCGTTAATTATGAAAGAGAGAGTACACAGGTTTCTGTCGATGTGGACTTCAGCGACCGGCAGGACCCTGTGGCTGCCGAGCCTTTTCGAGAGGCTTGGGACGCCTGGTACGAGGTTGCAGCCCATGGTGGGTTCTCGAGTGAAGACTACGCCCCGGAAGAAACGAAGATCTTCGTTGAGGAAGAATTGCAGGTGACGAGCACCGGCATCGGTGGGGTATTTGACGATGTAGTCATCGACGACGCCGGGTTCTACTGCCTCATCAACATGTTGGAGGTGCTGCACCATCGGCTGACCCCGATCACTGAGGTCACGATCGAGTGACCTTGTGGCCGTGTACGTTGGATGCTGTCCTGGTGCATGCTCTTGCGCTCGACTGCAAACCTCTGCCGACCTTAAGGGTCGAGATGGACCAGAGAGTCGACCCTACGGCTCAACCCGCGACCACTGTCCAGCGCTCATCCTAGCCAACGTTTCGATTTGACGACGCTGGCGCGACGAGAAGGCGTCTGTTGAGACGTGTAGCTCCCCACCACTCCGAATGTCCAGTTCCAAGGCGACCCCGTGTCGACGCCAGAGCGGTCCGACGTCCAGCGCATGGATTACGGTCCCCGGAGAGTGGGAACAGCCGAGCAGATTACGTTGGGTTGCAGCCAGTCGGTCAGAGTTTTCCTTCCACCATTGCGTGATAGCCGCTCGGTTCGGGGTCGGGAGATCGTCAAATCCGTCCAGGTCCAGATCGACATCCAAGTCGTCTCCCTCGAGGGATGGTAGCGTCTCGTCCTCACTGGGCTCAGGCGGGGACTCTTGAAATCGCTCATCGTTGAAGTCAAACCCGCCGATCCAGGCCATGGCCTCAGCGGCCGCCTTCGCCACGCGCTCGTCCTTGCTCTCAAGGCGAGTCAGGCACGCGTTGCCGGCTTGCGCTGTACCACAGAATCCCAGGGTCCAGAGGATGCGCTCGACACTCGCAGAATTCTCCAGTCGCGAATACAGAATCTGGTGATCCGCGGGCGGGCCGAGAATCGCAATCAGCAGCATTAGGTCTGGATCATCGATGTTCGGATCTTGCGCCAATTCACGGCAGAGTTGCCAGGCCACCCGGGAACCGAGGGCGAGGCTCGCCTTTATGGCGCTCGCCCGGAGACGGGGATGGTCCGACCGCAGATGCCTCTCCGCAACAGCGATTATCTCTCGACGGCCGAAGCGGCCGGCTGAATCGAGAGCAGCGCCAACCAGCCGCTGGTCGTCCGACTCGAAACAGCGCCGCAGCAGATCGCCGACGTCCATCCCACGACTCGTAAGTATACCCAGAAGGACCGCCCTTTCCGGCTCCGTCCGCGACGCCCGGAAACGTTCGAGCAACATCCGATCGAGGGGCTCCACACTCGCCAGCGCCAGCGCGCGCGCGAGCGCCACTTGGAGAGGTCCGTCGGTATGCAGCGCCGTGTCGATCACGCGCCCGGCACTCTCCGCCTCCTCATTAAGGAGCAGCGCGAGAGCCGCCACCGTTGCCCGAACAGGCTCGTCGGCGTTCGCCAACTCCGGATCCAAAACCCGCTCCGCGACACTCGGCCCACCGACAAGCAGCGCATCCAGGTGCGCCTCGAGCCGCTGCTCGAGTGTTGCGCCAAGCTCGGTCAAGTTGTATTTCGGCGAGCGTAGGGCACCCTCCCACTGCTCGAAGAGGAACTCCGCTTCCTCAAAGTGCTCCTCGACAACGTCCCACAGAATCAAGTCAGGCTTGGCATGCCGGATGGGTGTCATCCTCGTTGCCTCAATTGATCAGGACCACGCCACCCTTGATCCGATTTGTCCCCTTGGATCTGGATTCCACGTAGGTACCTCGCACGATGACGCGACCATTGCGCCGGAGAGTGATGCTTGCCTGTCCGCATCGCAGTACGACCTCGTCCTGGCCCTGAATCTCGATGCGCTTGTCGCCGATCTTCACATCCAGCTTCGTTTCGCCCGCGCTTCGGCAACCCGGCGGCGGCTCTCTCCTGCCCTCTATGACATGGGTCACCACCCACTTAGGCCAGTTGCCAGGCCGGTGCAGTGAGACGAGGTCTCCCCTTTCCAGGGCAAGACCCTTCACCACGGCGAGCGAGCGCTCGTGCAACGTTCCGTCGAGCGTTCGCCACCGAACTAGCGCGCGAGCAGGGGACTCGGGAGGAGCGCTATAGAGGACATCCCCAACGAGAGATGACGGGTTTGCCGCGGGATCTTTGGCAGCCTGAGCGTCTGCGCGCGCCTCCGCGTCCTCCAACTCGCAAGAAACAGATTCACCTTCTAATGACAGCGCCTTGGCTCTCTTCATGGTCTGCAACCCACCTCATCCATGGTCTCGTGCGCCTCCAGAGAAGACGATCATTGCCGACCGACGCGCTTCGCCTGCGCGGCAATATTGTACCTCTTTCGAATGCGCGAAGGGCTCCGGCCGACCAGGCGATGGAATCATAAGCAGCGTAGGAATCCGATACCAACACGCTGCCGGACTTCTGCGGGACATTCTGGGGCATGCCTGCTTCGACACGACGCGGATCGGCACGTAGGCGCTCCGGCTTTGCTTCTGGGCGATCGGACGAGTGCCAAACCGTGGGCGTGTGCGCGCAAATCCGATGCCTGGAGCGTGCAGCCCAGGATCGCGCAGTGCTGCTGCTGTGCACACTGCCAATCGTCATAGAGTGGAGCAACACCAACACGCAGACGGCTCGCCAAGTGCTTTTGACTTTCCGTTGGCCTTCGATGTCGCTACCGGAGGCGCGGCGAGGTCCTCGCCTTTTTAATGACTTGGGCGCCGACTAAATTCTCCGGACTTGCAGAAATTCGGCTTTTGGTCCGGTAACAGCAGTTCTTCACGATTTTCCGTTCCTCGGCTGGGGAGCGGCTTACTCAAACGACAACCCGAAAGGAGATGAATGATGCGCGAGAAAATCGCATTCCAAACCAATGCGCCGGTCACTGTCGCATTGGCATATGCCGATGGCCTCCAAGTTGAAGGCCGCTTCGGAGATCAAATCATGTATACGCTAGCCGACGAACGTGTCATGTACGTGCCGCCCGTGGTCCGGAACAAACTGGTTGAACTCGGTATCCAGCCCGGCGAGTTGTTCACGATCTGTAAGGCTGAGCGGAAGCAGGGCAACCGCCGCTTTATCGAGTGGCAGGTGAACAAAGACAATGTTGCGAACGACCAGCCGCCTTGGGAAACGCCATCGCCAAATGGCAAGGTGAACGGGCACGCCAGCCCGAAGCCTCCGAATGGCCACGCGGTGTCTCACGTGCAGAACGCGCTCGCATCAAGCATTGACGCAGCCCTTGCGGCCGAACAGTACGCCGCCACGAAGGGGTTTTCGGTGCGGTTCGGCAGCGAAGACCTGCGCGCGATGGCGCTCAGCCTGTTCATCCAGCACGCGCGGGAAGGAGGCCTGCGATGACCGCGGCCGTCGTCGATACGATGCTGGGGGAGCTGCTTTCCCCCAGCCAAGTTAACACCTTCTTGTCATGCCCGGCGAAGTGGTACTTCCGGTATGCGCTCGGATTGAGGGAGCCGACGACCGGCGCGCTGGCGTTAGGCACTGCGTTTCATTCTGTATTAGCGGCAAACTTCCGGCAGAAGATGGAAACCGGGCGAGACCTCCCGAGTGAGACTCTGCAAGAATCCTTCACAGAAGCGTTCGCGATCGCGGTGGAAGACGCCGAATTTCGCGAGGACGAGGAACCGGCGGCATTGATTGAGACGGGCCGTACGCTTGTCGCAAAGTACATGGCGGAAGCCGCCTCCTCCATCCAGCCCAAAGCGGTGGAACTGCCGGTCGGAGGAACCATCGGAGGTGCACGCGTGCAGGGCGTAGTGGATCTGCTGGACGCAGAAGGGCGCATCATCGATTGCAAGACAGCGGCCCGTCGCCCGGTCGGGATCACGCCAGAGCACAGCCTTCAGTTGACGACCTATTCGATGATCACGCCTGGGGCGACCGGGGTATGCCGACTGGACACTGTCACGAAGACAAAGGCAGTGCAACTTGTGCAGCAAAGTTGCGAGATCGGTCCAGAGGAGCGCCGCTATGCCGAGACACTCTATCCGATGGTGCAGGAAGCCATGAAGGATGGCATCTACACGCCGCGGCGTGGCAGTCCGCTTTGCTCGCGACGGTACTGCGGGTATTGGCGCGAGTGCGAGCGAGAGTTCGGGGGACGCGTGGAGAATTGATCCCGAAGGGGACGGCGCGGGGTGCTCCACGTGGCCGTCCCTTATTGGCCCTGTCGCAACCTGGTGTCGCGATTACTTGGATTGCGGTGCCCGTGGGTGACGAGATGCGGCAAATGTCGGTCATTGGCTCCGCATGATTTCGGTGGGTTAGCGCACGCGGAGAGCTCTCAGCAGATAATTGACGCGCTCGAAGGCGTCCCGAGTTCGTTGGGCGCGTTCGTCCTGGTCCTGGATGTCTTCAAAGTCGGCGACGAATTTGGGACCCATGTGTTCCGGAGATGCGAACTTTTCGGCAATCTTCCGGAGGCCTTCTTGCACCAAGCCTTTGTCCATGTGAGGCCTGATTTGTTGGGCGAGCGCGTCGAGGCCGCCGGGATAGTTGATCACGGTGAAATAGATATCCCATGCGTCTTTTTCTTTCAGCCTGTCGTGGAGCGCCATGCCTTTCATCACCAGGAACGCGGCGACCGATGACACTCTGATGCGAGCTTGGTCCCGTCCGCCTTCGGGCAGGTCACCCTCGATCTCGGTTTCGACGTAAAGATCAAATGCAAGATCGCAGCCGCGGGCCTTGCGGGCGCGTCCTTGATGCACCGGCTGCGTGCGATGCTTCCTGCTGGCGCCTTCGTATTCACCAGCCAGGAAGTCAACCTCCACTTTGATTGCGTTGCCGTTCACGACGACAGTGCGGTGAAAGATGAATGGTTGTCGCGGATCTTGCTCGTAGCCGCGACGCAAAAGGAGCGCTTGGATGGTTGCGTATCCAGCTTCCCGGAGGTTTCGATGATTCAAGGCGAGGTCCACGTCGATGCTGCCGACGTGCTGTATTGGGCCCGGAGGCAGGATGAGTTGCGGAACCCACCCGCCGACGACCACGATGTCGTCACGGTATTCGCCCAGCAGGTGTACGAGTTCCAGCAGAACCGACCGTGCCGCCTCAACTTGATCGGCGGAGTAGTCGCGAAAGGTCAGCGCCATGTGGGTTTGATAACCTCCTCCAGGATCGCCGACGCAGCTTCCTCCCCGCGCCCCTTAGTTTGCGTGAGATCGAGGTAGAGCTGGACAGGCGAGACGACGGGCGCGCCTTCGACTTCTTTCGTGCCGTAAAGAACGCCCTCGTCGTACGGCTCTATCAATGTGACGTTGGCGCCGGACGACACCGGCTTCAAGCCCAGTCGATCGGCCAGCGCCGTTGGGTCGCCCAGAATGTAGGCTGTTACCCGCTGATATCGAACAGATGGGGCGAACCGTACCGCACCAGAAAAGCCGCTGAAGGCAACCTGCGCCCTGATTCCCCGGCTGGTCGCTGCGAGTTCAGCTTCAGTCTGCGGAATCGGCTTCAATGAGTAGTATTCGCTGGCGGTGCTGCGCTCGATTCGATAGTTCTCGGCCCATTCCGTGAGCATGGGCAGGACCGCATCGTCCAGCGAACGAAGGCTAAAGCCGCCGGCTTCCGCTTCGATCCACTCTCGATCGGAAAGGAGCTTTTTGACATTGGCTGCCTGGCCAAGGCTGACTCTAGCTTCGTCCGCGAGTTCTTGCATCCGCCAGCTTCGTTTTCCGGCGGCGAGGACAACGCGGAGGACTCGTTCGGCCTTGGGCGAGTACAGCGATCGGAGATCGCGTTTCTGTACGGACGGATTGGGGAAGCCTTCGCGGCGGATGTACACCTGGTCGAACGCCAGGCGGCAGTTGCCGGCTAGATCGAAGTAGCCGACCCCGTACTGATCGCAAATGGCTGCGGCGGCGGGCGAGATGTATGGCGCAATGAACACCGGGTAATCCCGCTCGTCGGACCGGGCATAGTCCCGGAGATTCAGACATGCTTCCCTGGCCATTCGCGGTTGTCCCCCGGACTTGACCTCGCACACAAGGCGACGATCGATCGCTGGAGAACGAACCGTTAGGATGAAATCGATTCGTGAATCGCTGCGCGTGCTTTCTCGCCGTATGCTGGCTGGTGCGAGAAAAGGGACCTCCCGCAGGCCCGCAACCAACCGGTCGGCGGCGTCACGTTCAAGATCTTGCCCTTTCACCATGAAAGCCATTTTCAGCGGTTGCTGAAAGCCATTATTACACTGAAAGATCTTGCAGGTCAATGATGGGTGCCTTGGACGTGGCTCCCTTCTCAAGCTCTCACGTGCAAAAGTGCCTCAAAGGCGTCAGGGCTCGCCTGCAAACACGGTCTGGAAGCAGAACAGGACGGCACGGTCTTTGCTGACACCGTCATCCGCCGCTGTTTGGCGTAGTCCGGTCCGGAGCCAGCTCAATCAGCCTGCAAGGCACGCCCCCATTTGTGGTGTGGACCTGTTTTGGACCTGGACTTGGACCTGAAATGGGGTCTTGGGGAAGAGTGGGGTCTGTAACTCTTTGAGTTATTTGGTCGGGCCGCCGGGATTTGAACCCGGGACCTCTTGCACCCCAAGCAAGCGCGCTAGCCAGGCTGCGCCACGGCCCGATCGGTGGAGGAACCTTCTCATGACACCCTGGCATCATGGTCCGGCG
>JADZCI010000147.1 GCA_020851655.1 Bryobacterales bacterium | reverse complement strand
TACTGGCAATTCTACGCGCCTTCGCGCTACTTGCCGCCCGCCCGCGCCAGCATTGTGCTGGTCCCCTTCGAAGTCCTCGGCGCGCAGGTCGAGCCCTCTGTCCCCCTGGCCCTGAATGAAGCGCTCGTGGTCGAGATTTCCCGCATCCCCGCCATTCATGTCGTCTCCCCGTCGACAACACGCCGCTACCAGCGCATCGGTTTTCCGGTCAACCTCATGGCAAGGCTGCTCGGCGCCCAAGTCATGCTGGAAGGCTCCGTGCGGCACGCCGCCGGAAACATTCACGCCAGCGCGCGCTTGTCCGATGTTCATTCCGGCAAAGTGATTTGGGCCGAATCTTTCCAGTACGACGCCGCAAAACCCGATGGCGCTCCGCAAGCCGCCGCGCTGATCGCTTCCCAACTGCGGCGGCGCCTCGCGAATTGAACAGGCCCCGGCCCGGCGCGCTACGGAAACACAAACGACTGATGCAGGTAAAGGTACTGTGGACTTGCGCCAGGAGTGGCGGCCCGCGCGTAATCTCCGATCCACCAGTAAGCATACCCCGCTCCAAACTGGAAGCGGCCGACCCTGGTCATGCTGTAGATGGCCAGTTCCTGGCCAACATGCGTGCTCGTGTTGGACGCCGGCGGAGAGGCATAGAGCTTGCCCAGCAGGTCGTAGAGCCCGTCTTTGGCTTGGGCCACCCAGTTGTTGGCGTAGGCGACATTGATCGTGGTGTGCTTTGCCCAGCGCACTCGGTTTACCCATCTCACCGTCGAGATGTTCCGAAACCCGAACATGTCGGCGTGTCCAAACCGGTCGTGGTTGGCAGGGTAGAGTTGATCGAACGTGTTGCTCCGGCTGGCCTTCGGATCGGAGGTGCCCGAAGCGTACTTATACTCAAACACAAGGTCGAGCGGCGCCACGAACGCGCTCTTCCGGGTCGCCATGAGGTTGGTCCCGAACGCGCTGTGCGGCTTGTAGGCGATTTCGCCGGTCTGGCCGATCAGTTCGAGATCGTAGAGCCAGGGTTTGCCCGCCGCGCCCGCCAGCCGTCCCCCATAAGAGAACGTTTGCAGCCGGCCCGGCCCCGCGAAACCGGCCGGGATATTCTGACTGTGGCCCAGCAGAAATAAATCCATCTTGGCCTTCGGCACAGCCTTGGAAAACGTGTTGTAAGTGCCGATCAGATGGTCGCCCAACACAGGTTTGTCGAAGCCATTCGCATTGAACTTCACGATGGAGACATACAACGCCTCAAGGTGCATGGCCGGGTTTCGCCAGTACACCCTCGCCGCATCGTAGGTCCGCCCGCTGTTGCCCCACTCCGGAACGCCGATGATGTTTTGCGAGCCGAGAAAGAAGTGGCGCCGCCCGATGAGTCCTCCCCAGCCGTTCTCGCCTTTGCGGCCAAACTCCGCGTACGCCTCGTGTAGTTCCGTTGGATTTTTGGCTGAGCCGGGCTTCGGGTCGTAGTAGCCGGGCGCGCGCGCGTCCTGAACCGTGCCGCCGAGATTCAACCAACTGCTGGCGCGGTATTCAAGGTTGAAACGCGTCCGGATGAGCACCGTCGTAAAGTCCGGGTTCTTCCCGAACGAAGGCGCATCGCGGTGCTCAAGCCACGCCCGGAATTCCACCGAAGGCTTAAACCGGCCCCAAAAGGGATCGGCGGCGGGGGGATCGGCGCAATAGGCAGCCGCTGAGAACAAGGCAAACAGTGAGAAGAACCGGAACAAACAGCAATTATATCGTTTGGAGCCGCCTCAGCGGCCGTACTTGCGCAAGACCTCTTTCAACCGGTCGTGCGGCAAAGCCGTGACGGTGCGCTTCTCGATTCCGGTCATCGTCTCGGCTCCCACCAGGGCGTTGACGATCGCCTCTTCAGTGGCCTCCACCGTCGCGTCAAAAAGAGGATCCATGCGTTCGTTGTCCAGCATCGGCACCTGCCGCACATTCTGGCGGGGGCCCGGACCCGCCGTCGAGAACGCCACAAACAAATCTCCCGAGCCGTTGCCCGATGTGGCGCCAAGCCGCGCCAGGCCCATCGTCGCGCGGCGCGTCAGGCGCTTCAACTGATGCGGCAGGAGCGGCGCGTCGGTGGCGATGACAATAATGATCGATCCGTTCTCGCGCCGCTCCGGATAAATTCCGGTGGGCAGTTCACGTCCTACCGGGACGCCCGCGATCGTCAGTTGTTTGCGCCGTCCGCAATTGCACTGCACAAACACCCCGGCCGTATACTCGCCGGCCACTCGCGAGGCGGTTCCCGAGCCGCCCTTGAACTCAAAACAGATCATGCCGGTCCCGCCGCCCACGTTCCCTTCCCGGACCGGTCCGGAGGCCGCGGACTCCAAGGCTTCCACCACGTGCTTCTTCTTGACATGAAATCCGTTGATGTCGTTCAAGAAGCCGTCCCAGGTTTCCGCGACCACCGGCAGCGACCACAGAAAGGCGATGTTTCTGCCCGCCTTCTTCATGCGGTCCATCTGCCAGGCGATGAACTCGTCGCGCACGGTTCCCACCGAATGGGTGTTGGTGATCATCACCGGGCCTTCCATCTCGCCCGATTCCTCGATCCACGCCGTGCCGGTCATCTCGCCGTTCCCGTTCTGTGAGAACCACCCCGCAAATGCGGTCTCAAACGAGTTCTTTCCGCGCGGCCAAATCGCGGTCACGCCCGTGCGCGCCACGCCTTCCGTAATGGTCGAGTAGCCGACCTCAACGCCGGCCACATCAGTGATCGCATTCCATTTTCCCGGCGTCCCGTTGAAGGGCACGCCCAGGTCGCGCGCGCGCGGCTTTTGTGCAAGGCTCACAAGGACAAGTGTGCAACACAGGATCACTACACGCATGGTTTACTCCCCAAGCCGGCGGTATCCGGCCAGGCTGGCGCCGCCGTCGATTACGCACACCGCGCCGGTCATGTATGCCGCGGCGTCGGAGGCCAGAAACAGCGCGAGGCCGGCGATTTCCGAAATCGCGGCAAAGCGCTTGAGCGGGACACCTTCCATCACCTGCCGCCGGGACTCCTCGGTCGGCGCCAGCCGCTTCATGCCCTCCGTTTCATCAACCGGACCCGGAGAGATGATGTTGAGGCGAACCCCGTAGCCGCCCCACTCGAGCGCCAGCACCCGGGTGAGCATGTCCACGCCGGCTTTGGCCGCGCACACATGCGCCTGGTGGGCGTAGGGCTGGAAGGCGTGCGTAGCGGAAATGCTGATGACCGACGCACCCGGTTTTCGCAGGTGCTCGAACGCCGCCCGGCACGTGTTGAACGTGCCCAGCAGGTCGATGTCAACCACCGCCTTGAAGCCGTTTGCCGACATGCCCAGCACCGGCGCGGGAAAGTTGCCGGCCGCTCCGCACACCAATATGTCGATCGCGCCGAATTTCTGCGACGCGCCAGCCAGCGCCGCCGCCGTAGCTTCGTAATTGCGGACGTCGGCCGCGCAGCCCAGCGCGGACTCGCCCAGCGCGTCCACCGCCTGGTCAAGCTTTTCCCGGTTGCGCCCCTGGATCGCCACCCGCGCCCCCTGGGCGATAAACGTTTGCGCGATTCCGAAGCCGATCCCACTGGAACCCCCGGTTATATAGGCGGCCTTGCCGGCCAGCACATTCGAGCCGAAGACGGCGGACATAACTGGTCAGGATATCACCGGCTGTGTTGGCGGATCGCTTCCACCAGGCCATCGATCGTGTACGGCGCCGCTTCGGCGGCTACGTCGAGTCCGTGCATCCGCGCCACCTGGGATGTGACCGGGCCAATGGAGGCGAGTTTGACGCCTTCGAGTGACTCGGCGCCAGCGGCGGCCAGCAGGTTCTTGACCGTCGATGAACTGGTGAGCGTCACCCAGTCGGGCTTGGCGGGACCACCGAAAACCAGCCGCGCCTGCTCCGCCAGTCCCGCCGGAACCACGTTGCGATACGCTTCCACGACATCGACTTCCGCGCCCAGCTTGCGCAGCTCGTCTGGAATGACATCTCGCGCCACCGCGGCGCGCGGCAGCAGAACTCGCTTGCCGGCGATTCCCGTGCCGGCAAACGCCGCCACAACGCTCTCGGCGACGTATTCATCCGGAACCAGCGACACCTCGATTCCGCGCTGCGCCAGCGCCGCGCGCGTCGCCGGACCAATGGCGCAAATCCGCGCGCGGATCTTCGCGCCCGCCGGCAATTTCCCAAAGAAACACTCGACGCCGTTGACGCTGGTGAAGATGATCCAGTCGTAGGAATCAATGGCCGCAATAGCGCCCTTAAGCGGCGCCTCGTCGGCCGGCGCGGCGATGTCGATGACGGGCATCTCCACAACGCTGGCGCCGAGGCCGCGCAGCCGCTCGGACAGTCCGCTGGCTTGCCGCGAGGCGCGCGTCACAATGATCCGCTGCCCCGCCAGCGGAGAGTACACCTGGCGTAATACGGCAGCGCCGCCGGATTCAAGCAGCGCCTTCGCCACGCGCCGCCCCAGTTGGGCCGCTTCGCCGATCGGAGCGCTGGCGCTCTGGCGGACAGCCGTTTCGCCGTTGGGAGAAATGACCACGGCCCGCACCGCCACTTCCCCGCCCCGCACCTCCGCGTGCGCGCCAATCGGAACCTGGCAGCCTCCGCCCAATCCGCCCAGCACGGCGCGTTCAACGTTGACCGCGATCTCCGTGCCGCCGTCATTGAGCCGCTTGCAGTGACGCCACGCGGGCCCTCCGTCGTCGCGTGTCTCGACCGCCAACGCGCCCTGGCCGGCCGCCGGAATCATCAAGTCCACAGGCAGTAACTGCCCGATGCGGTTGCCCCAGCCCAGGCGCAGGAGTCCCGCCGCGGCCAGCACAATGGCGTCATACTGGCCCTCGTCCAGCTTCCGTAGCCGCGTGTCCAGGTTCCCGCGCACCGGTTCGATCACCAGGTCGGGCCGGATGGCGCGCAACTGCGCAGCGCGCCGCAGCGAACTCGTGCCCACGCGCGCGCCTTGCGGCAATGTATCCAGCGTCGCGCCAACCAGAGCGTCGTTGGCGGCTTCGCGCTCGGGCGTTGCCGCAACGGTGAGACCCGGCGGCAGTTCTGTCGGCAGGTCTTTGAGCGAATGGACGGCGCAATCAATGCGGCCCTCGATCAGCGCATCCTCGATCTCTTTCGTGAAAAGACCCTTTCCGCCAACCTTGGCCAGCGGCACATCGGTGATCTTGTCGCCGGTAGTCCGGATGATTTCGATGCGGCTCTCCACACCCATGCCGGCAAGACGCCCCTGGATCCAGCGCGCCTGCCACAACGCCAGTTGGGAGCCGCGCGAACCAATCACCACCGTTTCAGCCATTGCCGGAATCCTCGATTCGAAAGACACGGCGGATGATTTCAATCACGCGATGAGGATCGGAGTGCGACGCCGCGCGGCGGAGTTCGGTAATCGGGCCGTGCGCCACCTTGTTCATCAGCGAGCGCGTGTACTGCGCCAGCGCCTCCTCCTGCTGCGGCGACAGCACGCCAAACTTCGGCCGCAGCCGCTCCATTTCCGATTGGGCCAGCCTTTCGAGCCGCTGCTGGAGTTCGACGATCGCCGGCGTGACCTCCCGCGCGCGCAGCCGTTCGTCCAGCCGCCGGATTTCCTCTTCGATGATCTGCTCGGCTTCCCGCGCTTCCTTCTGCCGCGCCTTGCGGTTTTCGGCCACCGCGGAGCCAAGGTCGTCGATGTCGTATAGAAACGCGTGTTCCAGCTCATTCACCGCCGGCTCGATGTTGCGGGGCACGGCGATGTCGATCAGAAACATCGGCCGGCTGCGCCGTGTGCTCAAAACCCGGCGAACCTCGTCCTTGCGTAGCAGGTAGTCGGTCGCGCCGCTGGATGCCACCACGATGTCGATCTCCGGCAGCCGGGCATGAAACGTGTCGTAAGGGATCACCTCGCCATCCACGGCCTCGGCCACCTCCTCGGCGCGCGCCAGCGTCCGGTTGGTGACGTAGATCTTCGCGCAACCGCTGCGGTGCAGGTGCCGGGCGGCCAGTTCCGACATCTTGCCCGCTCCGATAAGCAGCACACGCGTGCTCATCAGGTTGCCGAAAATCTGCCGCGCCAGTTCAACCGCCGCGTAGCTGACCGAAACCGCGCTCTTACCGATCTCCGTTTCCGAACGGACGCGCTTGGCCACACTAAATGCGCGCGTCATCACCGCATCGAGAAATCCATTGACCGCGCCGTGAGCTTTGGCTTCGGCATAGGCGGCTTTCATTTGCCCCAGGATTTGCGGCTCGCCCAACACCATCGAGTCGAGGCTGGCCGCCACCCGGAACAGGTGCCGGATGGCGTCCCGGTCCTGGAAGTGATACAGATGCGCCGCCAGCCAGGCCGGCTCGAAACCGGAGTGGACCGAGAGAAATTCGATCAGGCGCTGCTCCGATCCCGGCTGGTCTCCCACGGCGACCGTCACTTCCACGCGGTTGCAGGTCGATAGGATCAGCGCCTCGTCGACACCCGGCAGGCCGCGCAGCGTGTCCAGCGCGGCGGGCAGCGTCGGTTCGGAAAAGGCCAGCTTCTCGCGCACCTCGACCGGCGCGGTGTGGTGGCTCAGCCCTGTAAGTAGAACCCTCATCGAGTCAGGAGCGGCCGCAAGCCTATATGCGCCGCCCAGGTCAACGCGCCAAACCCCAATACGGTAAGCGTAGCGAGAGCCGCCTTGCGGCCCCGCCACCCGGCCGACAGCCGCAACACGATCAGCAGAAGATAAAACCCCCACGTGGCAAACGAGACCGCAATCTTCGGTTCGCTGATCCAACGAGTGCCGGATTCGACAAATGCCCACGCGCTGGCCGCAATCACCGCCAGCGTGATGGCGGCAAATCCGATGCTCATGGAGCGGGTAATCAGACGGTCCAACGTGTCCAGAGACGGCAGTCCGACGCCGAATGCGGCGCCGTGCTGCTTCCGCTTGAGACGGCGTTCTTGAATGAGGTAGAACGCAGCGGCGCCGGCGGCGAGCAGCAGCGCGACAAAGCCCGCCACCACCAGAACGATATGCGTCAACAGCCAGGCGCCGCGAATCCGCGGATCCGTCCAGCTCGATATGGGAGTCCCCATTGAGCCCGCAAACGTCATCAGGAAAACGAGCGGAAACAGAATCAGCCGGAGCCCGGCAAACGAATAGCGCCAGTGAACGAAGAGAAATACCAGCGCGGTTAGAAACCCGCACAGGGACGCCGTCTCGAAGAAGTTATTCGCCGCCAGGTGGCGGTCGGCGACACTCTGCTCCACGATGGCGACGAAATGGAGAACAACGCCAACGCCGAATGCAACCAGCACGGCACGAACTGTCTCGGTCCGTCTGCGGAGAATCCCTATGATTGCGTCCAACAGGCCGACTGCGTACAGCGCCACCGCGCATCGCAGCCAAAACACACTCATTGTCTTGAGTATACAAGCACGCTCAAGCCGGACAGCCGCTTCGCCTCAGCCCTTCACCATCTCAGCTTGGGAGGCCCGCGCAAGCAGGTAGTGCCGCTCGGCGAGGCTGGCGGTCTTGGTCGCCGCGCAACGATACTCGGTGGCCGCTTCAACCAGCCGGCCCGCCTTCTCCAGCAGATGTGCCCGCACCGCGTGAAACCGGTGATGCGTGGCAAGCCGCTCATCGGCAGCCAGGCGTTCCAGCAGATCGAGTCCGGGTTGTGTTCCGTGCGCCATGGCCACTGCGACCGCATGATTCAACGACACCATCGGGTTGTCCGACATCTTCTTGAGCAGTTCGTAAAGCGCCAGAATCTGCGGCCAGTCGGTTTCTTCCGCTCTCAGCGCCTCGCTGTGCACGGCGGCGATGGCGGCTTGCACCTGATACGGCCCGGCGCTGCCCTCAACGAGCGCCTTGGACAGTATTTCGATGCCTTCCTCGATTTGCCGCCGGTCCCACAGGCTCCGGTCCTGGAGGTCCAGCGGGATCAGTTCGCCGCCGGAAGCCGTGCGGGCGTTCCGCCGCGCATCGGTCAGCAGCATCAGGGCGAGGAGTCCGGAGACCTCCGTATGTCCGGGCAGGCGCGCGTGGAGGATGCGGGCCAGCCGGATGGCTTCCGCCGACAAGTCCGTCCGGTGTATCTGCGCGCCGGAACTGGCTGTATAACCTTCGTTGAAGATCAGATAGAGGACATGCAGCACAATCCGCAACCGTTGTGGTTCTTCTTCCGGCGTAGGCCGGCGGAACGGAACCGCCGAGGCCTTGATGGTCTGCTTGGCGCGAGTAATCCGCTGAGCCATCGTTGGCTCCGGTACAAGGAAGGCGCGCGCGATTTCCGCTGTCGTGAGTCCCCCGGCCACCCGTAGAGTGAGCGCAATCGAGGCCGCCAGCGTCAGCGACGGATGGCACGACAGGAACATCAGCACTAATGTGTCATCGTCATCCTGACCTTGAGCCGGCTCAACCGGAGGGATGAAATAGCCCGCCTCCATCGCCGACTCGGTTTCCCGCCGCCGCCGCGCCACGTCGCTGCGTATCTGGTCGGTCAGCCGGCGCGACGCCACCTGAATCAACCAGGCGCGCGGATTGTCCGGAACGCCTTCGCCAGGCCACTGCGTGGCGGCGGCCAGAAGCGCCTCCTGCAAGGCGTCCTCGGCGCCGCTGAAATCACGGTAGCGCCGGGTCAAGGCTCCAAGCACCTGTGGCGCGAGCTCGCGCCACAGTTTCTCGAAGCCTGCCGGAGTCACTGAAACTCTTCCGGAATCCCACTCATGATTTGCCGGACTTCGATCGGCATATTGAGCGGCGCGCCTCCGCGGCCGGGCGCCGCCGAGGCGCGCGCCGCCACCTTGTAGGCTCCTTCCGCGCTGTCTACATCGACGATCCAATACCCGATCAGGAATTCCTTCGATTCGGGAAATATGCCGTCCGTCGCCGGCGCGCCGTCTTGGCCCGCGCGCACAATCTTGGCCTCGCTGGGCCAGGCAAGCCCTTCGGCTGCAACCAGCACGCCCTCACGCTTTAAGTCTTTGTTGAGGCTCATCATAAAGCGGATGTGAGCCTGGATATCTTCGTGCGGCCAGCTCATAATCCCCTTCGTTTGACTGTCCGCGTCGTTCTTCATGTTCATCATCAGGATGAATTTCATGCGTTGTTTCCCTTCTGACGCCACGCCGGGCGCGGCTTCTTGACATGAGTCGGCGCCGCCCCGGCCTTTTCGACATTATGGAACGGAAACTTCAGCAGCGAATCCGAGACAGCGCGGCCGCGATCGCCGAATACGCCGCCTCCCGCCAATCCTCACGCGGCTCCGCCGCGGCTCTGGCAAAGGTCCAAAGGCGGACCCGTTCGGCGTCAACCTCGAGCAGGCTCGCAAACCGGCCGATCGTCGCCCCGGGAGCTTCCAACAGCCGGGCGGCGCAGTTCAACAGGTGCTGTGTCGCATCATAAGCAGGGTCGCCGGTGAACGGCTTTGGATCGATCACCAGCCACGGCTCGCGCTGCGCCCGCAGGACGTTGCCGGCATGCAGGTCCGTTGCCAGAAGCACATCGCCGGGAGCCGGCCGCGACAACTGTTCGAGCAACGAAAGTCCTTCTTCGACGAGCGGCGGATCAGGCCAGAACTCGCGCGCCGAACGCGTCTCGCCGCTCCACAGCCGGATCATCGCGGCAAGCGGACGGAAGCCATGCGGCTGCTCTGGCCGCCTCCACAACCGCCGCAACAGCCTGGCGATAACCCCGTCTTGCTCAGGCTCCGCTAGTTCGCGCAGCGCCGTTCCGGGACGGCAGCGCTCCAGCAGCATCGCTCCCGCGGTCTCATCGGACGCGATCAGCGCGGCCGTCGGATCACCGTTCCAGAAGCGCAGCCCGGGGATCTCATCCCGGCCCTCCATGTGCGGCATGCCGAGCTTCAATACCACCGGCGTGCCGTCTCTCAACGTTGCGGGCGCAACTCAGGCACAGCTTGCCTCGCCACTCGCGAAAGGTTCTTCCAGGTCCAGCCGCCAGCGGGCTTGCAACTCAGCGGCCAAGGTGGGCAACCGTCCGAGCCAGTCCGTGCCTGCCGCGGTCTTGCGGCAGATGGAGGCAAGATACGGCGGAATCGTCATCGCCAAGCCGGCGTGCGCCTTCGAATCTAGACTTCGAGTTTCCAGGGCGCCCGGTAATGGGACTTCAGATGCGGCTTCACCGCATCCTGCGCTACGGTCCAGTTCTGTTCGTCCCAGTCCAGCCGCGACTTGAAGCGCATCGCGAGATTCCCCAGAATGCAGACAGTCGAAGAACGGACGCAGGTCTCAATATCGCTGATCGGCTTCTTCCGCGTCCTTATGCACTCGACGAAATTCTTCCAATGCGGCAGGTTCATGTCCCGCATCGCATTGTCGTTCTCAAAGGTCTGCTCAGCCACCTTCGATCCGCGATTGGGAACCAGCCAGCACCCGCCGCGGTTGACAATCAGCGTGGCTTCAGTCCCGTGAACGGAAGTTGCGGCGCCGGCATTGTGGAACATCGGCATCGGGTTGCAGGTGCGGCTTTCGTAACTGGCCAGAAACTTCCGGTAGTGGAACGTCGCCAGCATCGTATCCGGCGTCTGAACGTCGTCTTTGACGTAGTATTTGTCGCCCAGCGCCACCACCGCGTTCGGCATGACTTCGTCGAAACACTGGTGTATCGGGTCGATCAGGTGCACGCCCCAGTCCGTCATGGCGCCGCCCGCGTAGTCCCAGAAATACCGGAATGTGGGGAAAGTCGCCGTCTTCACGCCCCACCGGTTGGCGTTGAAAGGCACCTTGGGCGCGGGACCGAGCCACATATCCCAGTCCAGACCGAGCGGGATGTCGGCGCCATCGGGCGGGTTGCCCCACCCCGCCTCTTTGCTCAGACCCGCCTGCCAGGCATGCGCGAACGTGACGTCGCCGAGAATGCCGGAATGCACCAGTTCGGAAGCTTTCAGGAAGTACCCGCCGGAGCGCTGCATCGTGCCCGCCTGAACGACGCGGTTGTACTTGCGCGCCGCCTCAACCATCTTCGGGCCCTCGTCGACATACACGCACGCGGGCTTTTCCACGTAAACGTCCTTACCCGCCTTGCACCCTTCCACCGCCATGTAGGCATGCCAGTGGTCGGGCGTCGAGACGCAGATCGCGTCAATCGACTTGTCCGCGATGACCTCCCGGAAATCCTTCACGCTCTTCGGCTGGAAGCCGCCCTTGCGCGCCGACGCTTCCGCGCGCTCCAGGTGCGGCTGGTAGACGTCGCAAATCGCCACCGGCTGAATATCGGGCACTTTCATGGAAATGCTGAGATTTCCGGAGCCCATGGCGCCCAGCCCGATGTAGCCGACGGCAATCCGGTCATTGGCGCCCTTCACCCTGCCCGTGAAGAGCGAGGTGGTGAAAGCCGTCGCGGCGCTGGTCACAACGGCACGTCGAGGAATGGTCTGGTCCTGCATGATCTTTCAAATATATATCCCGCCGTACGCGCTCGGGGTTGGCCGGCGCTCTTGGCATTCGGTTTTTGTGAACGGAAGTACTTTTCCTGAACAGCACCGCCGATCCCGGTCCTTCCGCCTGGCCGAGATTCGCTAAGAGTCGCGTTCCTGGCGGATTTGCTCCAGCATCTCATGGGTCTTGACCGGCAGCTACTTTAGCGCGTCAAGTACTTTTCATGTCTGCCCTCCGCACTACGGAACCCCCACCGCGCCGTCCACGCCTGCCCCGCGACATGGCCTATCCGCCGCCTCTGGACCATTCAACGCTGGCGGGTCCCGTTCAGCCGCGATATGCGCTCCTGATCAATCCCTTCTATCCCAAAGACCCCCACGCGAGTTTCGGCAAGCACGTCCTGACGCCGGCGTTCTTCCATCAAGTGGTGGGGTTGGCCGCCGTGGACAAGGACCTGCTGACCCGCCGCACCGGTGACTTACGGTTCTCCGCTCAGATCGAGTGCCGCCGCAACTCTTTCCCATTCACAAGATCTTCCAGCACGGCTGCGGCCCGCCCGAAAGCCCGCGCATAGGCGTCATTTACCGCTCTTGTGCGCCGCTGTGAGAACGCGCGACGCCACGATCAAGATTTCTCCTTGGACTTTGTCGAAGCAATGGATGGCTCGGCAGTCGGCACGGCGTAATCTGCCGTTGCAGGCGTCTTTGCCGCTTCCTCCGCCTGTTTCAGAAACGCTTTCAGCCAGTCGGTTAGGGATGAATTCTTCTCGACGTGCTGCGCGTAGTAGACAAGCGACTGCGCCGCCGTGCGCTGCTTCAGTGGATCCCAAAGCTCGACGATGCGTAACAAATCGTTTCGGTCGAGCGGCTTCAGTCCAAGAGCCTCGATCTCATCCCTTGCACCTTCATCGAACGCAAGCGCCATCACGATGCCAAGAGCGCCGCGCTTGCCGGTTTCGTTGCCAAACGCTTTAAGGTTCGGCACGCTGCCTTTCTTCAGCGTGAATTGCTTGACTTCGGCGGATATGGCGAGGCGCGAGCCTTCCCAACAGTCTATGTCGCCGACGCGCTGCAATCGCTTGGAGCCAGTGCGTACCTTGTCGATTTCGACTTGCAGGTGCGGATTGTCGGCCCTGACGAAACCGAAACCGATGCCCTGAAAGGCCGCGCCGGACGGTTCGCCCTTCCGCGCTTTGATGGGAAAACTTTCCAGCACGATGCGGAATAGCGGCGGGTCTGCCTCGACAGAAGCCGGGTCAAATTCCTGGCTCTTGAGTTGCGAGAGGACGTAGCCAGCAACCTTGTCGCGCAAGCCGTCGAGTTGCTTTGGCGTGAAGGTCACAAGAGCGTCGAGCCAGCGTTGGTAATCGGCCCATGCCTGCGTTGCATGCGGGGCGCAGCTTGGATAGTCGAAACGCTTCTTCTCGGCGCGAAAAAAACGCTCGGCCTGGTTGTAGAACGGGCGCAAACTGACGGTTCCGGCCTTTCCGCCACGGTCCACAATGAGCGTGTTTGCATGATGGCCCGCTGCCGTCGTCGGCTGGCGCGGGTACCTTTTCAGCATGTCGTCGAGGCTCTTGAATTTGTGCGCCGTTACGTCGAGGTCTTTCAGAAAGTCGATAAAAGCAATCAGCAACCCAGCAGAAAACTTCCGCTTGGGAAAACCCGTCTCGAAATCCTGAAACAGTTCCTTAGCGTTCATCACGCTCCCGCACAGGAAAGACGGCAAGCTGCGGGAACGCACTCCGGGCCATGCCAAAATATTGTGGGTCGCGGTCGGTTCCCACTGAACAACATCCGACGGCTTCAGCGGCGGCCAGTGTCGAGCCGCTACCGGCGAAGGGATCGTAAATGATGCCGATACCCAAGGGAAGGGCCGCGCGGACGATCTGCCGCAGGAAACGCTGTGGTTTCAGTGAAGGATGAGGCGCAATTTTCTTTTCCGCTCCACGTGTGGGCGAACAATGAATGACGTCCTTCAGCGGTTCCTCCGTCGACGTCCGGCGCAAGCCGCCTGTTCCCCATGTGCGGAGATTTTCGGCGATGGTGCCGGCGAAGGGCTTGCGGAAAATGCCCCACGGCTCCCAACAGGAGCGGGGCATTACCGACACGTCGGCAAATTCTTCCTCGGCTCCTTTCGGCTTGTCGCCGCCGCGTAAGGTTTGCACTAGGCGGATGATCTCGCCGCGCTTCTCGAAACCGGCCCCCTGCAACGCATGAAACGTCATGCTCGACAGCAGAGGGTTGGAAGCAATGAACACATGTCCGCCCGGTACGAGCGCCCGCAGCATACCGAAAGCAACGGCGCTGAAAAAGCCGTGAAGCGCTCTGATCTCCTCGCTTGAAAGAACCGTGAAGCGGGGAAGCGGCTGGCGCTTCGCGCCGTCAAACGATGGCGGGATGCGCCACACCCCGCCGCGTCCGGCGCGCAGTTTTTTGTGGTTCTTGTCGTCGTATTCGATGAGGCCGTAGGGCGGGTCCGTCACGATCGCGTGAATAGAGTGGGGCGGCAGATCGGAAAGCCAATTGACCGTTTCCGCAAGGATGTACGTCGCGCGCTCGGAAAGGTGCTCGCGGCGGTGGTCGCCGTGAGCGCGAACTCTTGCCCACAATTCCGCCTCGCCTACGCGAAGCGACGTCAACCAGCCCGGTTCGCCAGGTCGGGCCTCAACGGGTTCGGGCTTTGGTACGAGCGCAAGCCTTGCCATGTCGTCACCCCTAAATCCCTCATTATCCTTCCCTTGCTGTTGTAACACAATCGACCTGAATTGTTTTGGCGATCTACGATCAGTTAATGCGCGTTCCGCAGTACAATCGGCGCTTGCAACGCCTCCCTAAACTTATCGGCGAAAACCAGGCCTGCCTGCAGGCGGATGGCTTTCCCAGGTATCCAAGAATCCCGGTCCTTCCGCCTGGCCGAGATTCGCTAAGAGTCGCGTTCCTGGCGGATTTGCTCCAGCATCTCATGGGTCTTGACCGGCAGCTACTTTATAACGTAAAGTACTTGTCATGCCTGCCCTCCGCATTACGAAACTCCCACTGCGCCGTCCACGCCTGCCCCGCGACATGGCCTATCCGCCGCACCTGGACCATTCAACGCAGGCGGGACCAATTGAACCGCGATATGCGCTTCTGATCAATCCCTTCTATCCCAAAGACCCGCACGCGAGTTTCGGCAAGCACGTCCTGACGCCGGCGTTGTCGCTGACGAGTATCGCGGCGGCCACTCCGGAGCATTGGAAGGTTCGCTATTGGGATGAAAATCTGCTCGACGGCAGACCTCCTTACGACCCGCTGCCCGAGGTCGTAGGCATTACGGTTCACCTGACGTTCGCGAAACGCGCCTTTGAACTGGCCGAATGGTATCGCCGGCGCGGAAGCAAGGTGGTCTTGGGCGGCCTTCATGTCCTGTCGTGCCCGGAAGAATGCGCCCCACATGCCGACTCCATTGCGCTCGGCGACGGCGTGGTCCTGTGGCCCAGGATTCTGGCCGGCATTGAAGCGGGCGCGCTTCAGCCAAGGTACTCGGCCAACTACGACAGCGACTACCGGCTGGACCCGCCACCCCGGCGGGCGATCCTGCCCCGGCGCAGTTTCCTGACCACCACCAGCCTGATTGCAACGCGCGGCTGCCACAATCGATGCGGCTTCTGCTACCTGGCGACGGACGGATTGAGGATGCCTTATCGCATGCGAGACCCGTCGCAAGTAGCCGCCGAATTCGAGGCGGACGGACAGCCATATGCCGTCTTCGTCGACAACAATCTCGGGTCCAACCGCCGTTACCTGCGCGCGCTATGCGAAGCCCTCCGGCCTCTTCAAAAGATCTGGAGCGCCGCCGTATCCATCGATGTCACGGACGATCCGGCGCTCATTCGCGCGATGGCCGTTGCGGGCTGCACCGGTGTCTTTGTGGGCTTCGAGTCACTGGCCGATGAAAACCTCGCCGCGGCCGGGAAGCGGACCCCTAAGACGGCGGACTACGCGCGCCGCTGCCGGATCTTCCACGACTACGGGATCCAAGTCAACGGTTCGTTTGTGGTCGGCTTTGATCACGACCGCAAGGATGTCTTCGCCCGCACCGCCGCGTGGATCGAAGAAAACCGCCTGGAGTGCGCAACGTTTCACATCCTCACGCCTTACCCGGCAACGCCCCTCTTCCGGCAGATGGAGAGCGAAAACCGCCTGCTGCATCGCGACTGGCCGCTTTATGACACCGCCCATGCAGTGTTTCGCCCCAGAAACATGTCGCCGCAGGAGTTGGAGGAGGGCTACGCCTGGCTCTACCAGCGCCTCTTCTCTCACGCATCCATCTGGAGGCGGCGTCCGTCCGGCTGGCAGGCGGTTCCCGCCTACGTGGCGATGTCTTACCTATACAAGCGTTCCAACTGGCTGTGGCGATTTCTCATCCGGCAGCACCTGGTGCACGCCGTTTGGAGCCCGCTGGTCGAGTTGACACGCCTCCGTCACGTCAGCCGCCGGCAGCGCCTATCCGGCGAGGAGTCGTGCGACAGATCACAAATGAATATCGTTACAGCCGGCGTGTGAAATCGCGGCCAGCCGGGACGCTACGATAAGACTCATGCGCCAGACACTCCTTGTCACATTCATCACGGCGGCCTCGGCTTTTGCACAGAGCCCCGTTATCGCCGACTCCACGGGCTTGTGGACGATGATCAAGGGCAACCTGATCAAATCGGCCGAGAAGATGCCGGAAGAGAATTACTCGTTCAAGCCCGTTCCGGAAGTGCGCTCCTTCGGCGAACTCGTCGGCCACGTGGCCAATGCCAGCTACTTCTTCTGCGGGCGGGTGAACCCCGAGAAGCCTCCGGCCGGAAACATCGAGAAGACCGTCAGCGCCAAAGCGGACCTCGTCAAGGCCCTAACCGCCGCCGCGGCCTACTGCGACACCGCTTTCGCCGCGCTCAATGACAGGAGCATGCTGGAGACCACCAAGATGTTGGGCCGCGATATGACCAAACTCGGTGTCCTCAACTTTCACAACGCCCACAGCATGGAGCATTACGGAAACATGGTGACGTACCTGCGCATGAAGGGCCTGGTTCCTCCGTCCAGCGAGAAGTAGGTGCGCCGCCTGCTCGCCGCGAGTGTGCTGGCGGTGCTGCCCGCGCTCGCCCAGTCAAACTTCTTTCCGGTGGCGGTCTGGTACGGAGGCGGCAAGGCCCGCGCCCCCATGCTCGAAAAAGACCCGCGCGCCAAGAAAGAACAGTGGCGCGCCGATGTGCGCCAGATTCGCGCACTCGGCTTCAACACCATACGAGCGTGGATTGACTGGTCCAGCGGAGAGCCCGACGAGCGGCGCTACAACTTCGACACGCTCGACGTGCTGCTCCAACTGGCGGAAGAAGAAAAACTCAAGCTGATTCTTCAGGTCTACATGGATTCGGCGCCCTCCTGGGTCGGACGCCGCTATCCGGACTCTCTGTTCGTCTCCTCCAACGGCGAGGCCATTCACCCGGAGTCCGCCCCGGGCTACTGCCGCGACCACATCGGGGTGCGCGCCAGCGACTTGGCCTTCTACCGCGCGCTCGCCGAACGCGCCCGGCGCAGCCCGGCGTTCTACGGTTGGGACCTGTGGAGCGAACCGCACGTCATCAATTGGGCCAACCCAACCTATATCTCCCACCCGGAGTTCTGTTTCTGCCCCCACACCCGGGCGCGCTTCCGTACGTGGCTCAAGAAAAAGTACCCCACCCTGGAAGCCTTGAACGAAGCCTGGTACCGCACCTATCGGGACTGGAGCGAGGTGGAACCAAACCGCCTGAGCACCATCCTCTCTTTTACCGATTACATCGACTGGAAAACGTTCATCGCCGACAAATTGGCCGAAGACCTGCGCGACAGGCGGGACGCGGTCAAGCAGGTGGCGCCCGGCGCGGTCATCACCAGCCATGCGGCGGGAGTCGGACTGTTCGCCTCACCCCTGCACTGGGAAGGCCAGTCCGACGACTGGTCCATGGCCCCGCAAGTCGACTTCTACGGCACGTCGTTCTATCCCAAACACTCGGCGTTTGTCGACCGCGACCCGGTTTGGCGCGCCGCACTCCTGGACTTCACCCGCTCCTTCGGGTTCCAGGGCAAGCGCAACGGATTCTGGATTGGAGAACTGCAAAGCGGATTCGGAACCATCGCGCTCAACGTCAGCACGCCGGTCACGCCCGACGACATCCGCATCTGGACGTGGAGCGCGCTGGCGCGCGGCGCCAAGGCCATCAATTACTACGCCTGGTACCCGATGAGCACCGGGTACGAGTCCGGCGGTTTCGGCATGATCAACCTCGACGGTTCGATCACAGAAAGAGCCCGCGCGGCCGGGCGGATTGCGGCGGCCGTAAACGAGAACGCCAGCCTGTTCGTGAGCGCGCGTCCCACAAAAGCCCAGGTCGCTATCGTCTACAACCCTCTGGCGCACTTTGTCGGCGGCAGACAGCGCGCCGCGGCCTATGGCGGACCACAGGGCGAAGTGGCGGGCATCGAACGCGATTCTCTGCTCGGCATCTACAAGGCGCTGTTTTCCACCAATGCCGCCGTGGACTATGTGCACGTGCAACACCTCGACGAACTCGGCCAATACCGGCTGGTCTATCTTCCCTACCCCTTGATGCTTCCGGCCTCGGCGGCGGCGCCGTTGCGAGACTTCGTTCAGCGCGGCGGCGCGCTCGCCGCCGAAGCCCGCGCCGGTTGGAACAATGAGCGCGGCCGCGCCGCCGATGTGATTCCGGGCCTGGGCCTGCATGAATGGATGGGCGT
>JADZCI010000146.1 GCA_020851655.1 Bryobacterales bacterium | reverse complement strand
GTCTCTTCAAGCTGGCTCATGTCGTCCTTGGTGACGAGTATTCCCTCTCCGGCGCCCATTTGCGTCGTGCCGGTGTGCTTTCCCGTACCTGTTGGATCCTGAAAGTATCCACCCACGGCTTTCTTCACCTGTTCACTGCTGCTGAGCAGCCAGAGCACGATGAACAGGGCCATCATGGCGGTGACAAAATCGGCGTAGGCCACCTTCCAAGCGCCCCCGTGATGGCCGCCGTGTCCACCTTTTTTCTTGATGATGATGATGGGCGGAGGAGTCGGATTGCTGATTGCCATATATCCGGTCCCTGCTTATGCCGCCTGCGCCTGATCGACCGGCTTGCCCTTGACTTTGGCTTCGGTCTCTTTGAACGAGGGCCGGCAATGCGGAGGAACCGCGCGGCGCGCAAACTCGATGGCGATGGCTGGAGCCAAGCCCTTTACGAACGCGATGATGGCGGTTCGCAACATCCGCAAATACATCGCCCGCTCATCCAACTGCTTTGACATGGACGATGCCAGCGGACCGAGGAATCCGTAGCACAGCAGGATACCGAGGAAGGTGCCGACCAAAGCCGCGGCGACTTTGTGTCCGATCTCTTCCGGAGGTCCGCCGAGCGCGCCCATCGTGATGACGACGCCCAGCACGGCGGCGACAATACCCAAGCCGGGCAACGAATCGGCCACCGTAGACAGCGCCGCCGGGATGATCGACTCTTCGTGGTGCTGAATTTCCATATCCATTTCCATCAACTGATCCAGTTCAAACGGGCCGGCAACGCCATCGGCCGCGATTCGAAGCGAGTCGCAGACAAAATGAAGCGCCTCGTGGTCCTTCAAAATGAACGGGTATTTTGCAAACAACTGGCTCTTTTCCGGCGCTTCGATATCGGCTTCCAGCTTTGCCAGGCCGCCTTTGCGCGCCTGCCCGAAAATCTCGCTCATCATTTTCAGGTTGTCGAGATAAAAGCTCTTGGAATACCGGCTGGGCTTCAAGACGCCGACCAGCCCGCTGAATATCCCCTTGATCACGTGCAATGGATTGGCTACAAACAGCGTCCCCAGCGCGGCGCCCCCGATGATGACCAACTCGGCCGGTTGGACCAGCACCATCAGGTTGCCATGCTCCATCAGGTACCCACCCACGATGGCGCCAATCACGATAACGATTCCGATGATTGCGAACATGGTTAAAGTCTCAGTCTCCCCTTGTCTTCTTGACGGCCGCTCATTGCACCGCGAATTCCTCTCTGTTATCGGCAAAATCGGCCGGGAACGATACACTGGAGTTGGAATGCTTGGTGAGGCTCGTCTTCCGAGGAAACGGCCCGCCGCCTCCGGGACGATCGAGGTGGCGGAATTGACCGCCGCGCCGGATGCGCGCCAGGCTCTTCCTCTCTTTGCCAGAGAGCGTAAGTGGATTGATGACATGCACTTACAGCTATGCCGGATTCCCGCTCCGACGTTTCTGGAGGCCGGCCGCGCAGAGTGGATGGCGGGTCAATTCCGGACCTTGGGCTGGGATGCCAGGATCGACCGCGCGGGAAATGTCACGGCCACGCTGGCGCCGGACCGCGGCCAGCCGTTAGTGGCGGTGACCGCTCACCTTGATACCGTGCTGGCGCCCTCCGGACCGGGGGGCATATCCATCGATAGTGACGGCAGGATGTTTGGTCCCGGCGTTTCGGACAACGGTTGCGGCTTGGCGGCGCTGCTGGCCATTGCCAAAGTTGCCGCCCAGGTTCCTCCTGAGCGGCTGCGCGATGCCGGGATCGTACTGGTCGCCAATGTCTGCGAGGAAGGGGAAGGCAATCTCAACGGGATGCGGCACCTGTGCGCCAAACCGCCGTTCGCCGGGCGCGTCAAGGCATTCCTCGTGCTCGACGGTCCCAACCTCGACCACATCACCGCCGAGGCATTGGCGTGCCGCCGCTTCGAGATCATCATGCAAGGGCCAGGAGGGCATAGTTGGAGCGACCACGGCACGCCCAATCCGGTCCATGCCCTCAGCCGCCTCGTCAGCGGGTTCTGCGACTGCCGGGCCGAAGAGGCGTCCACGCCACGGTTGTCCTTCAACTTCGGAGTCTTCGACGGCGGCACCAGCATTAACGCCATCCCCGCCGTGGCGCGCGCCAAGGTGGATCTCCGCTGCGAAGATCCGGGGATCCTGGATGACATGGTTCTTCAGGTCACCGCGATGGCTCAGCGGGCGGCGCAGATCGAAAACGAGCGCTGCAGCCTGGCCAAACTGGCCGTCAAGATTCGCGAAGCCGGTTCGCGCCCCGGCGGAAAACTCGACGAGCATGCGGCGCTGCTCGAAGCCGTGCGCTCGGTGGACGCACACCTGGGGATTCGTTCGCATCTGGATTGCGCCTCCACCGACGCCAACGTCCCGCTGTCGATGGGCTTGCACGCCATCTCGATCGGGGCGGGCGGGCAGGGTGGAGGCGCCCACACTCCATCGGAGTGGTATCATCCCCAGGGGCGCGAGCTTGGCCTCCGCCGTATTTATCTCACCGCACTGATCATGATGCGCCACCTCGCCGGCAAGGCATGACCGTACCTCCGTCACTGCGATTGCGCGCGGAACTGGCCGTGGTTCTCGTCTCCTTCATCTGGGGCTCCACCTTTCTGGTCGTCAAGATGGCCCTTGATGACGTCTCGCCGATCCTGTTTCTCCTCATCCGGTTTGGGCTGGCGTTTCTGCTCCTGATGGTCCTGTTTCGCGGGCGATTCTCCAATCCGGGTCCCCTGAGGCTGGTCTGGACGGGCGGTTGCGCGGCGGGGCTTTTGTTGTTCGCCGGTTACGCGCTACAAACCGTGGGCCTACGCTACACTTCGGTCTCCAAGTCGGCATTCCTCACAGGTCTCTACATCGTCCTGATACCTTTATTGAGCTCGTTCGTCAAAAGAAGTGGACCGAGTTGGATGGAATGGCTCGGAATCGGGCTCGCCACGGGCGGGACCGCGTTGTTGACATCCGGAGGAGTACAGTCGGAGTTCAACCGCGGTGATGCCCTGACCATCGGGTGTGCTGTGGCATTTGCGGCGCACATCGTGGTGGTGGCCCACTATTCACGGCTGGTGAACTACGAGGTTCTCAGTGTTCTCCAGATTGGAGGAGTGGCGTTGTTTTCGTTGCTGACGTTTGGATGGCTTGAAACCCCGTACATTACGTGGGGACCCAGGTTGATCTTCGCCGTTTCGTTGACGGCGGTATTTGCGACGGCAATCTCGTTTGCACTGTACACCTGGGCTCAAGCGCATACTTCGGCGACGCGGGCCGCGCTATTCTTTTCGACAGAGCCTGTTTTTGCCGGTTTGACGGCGTGGGCGCTGGCTGGAGAGTCCTGGACGTTCAGGTCGGTTGCCGGAGCGGCGCTCATCCTCACCGGTATTCTATCGGCGGAGTTGAAACCCGTGCCCGCACAAAGACATCTTTCCCCGTAGGGATTGCCGCGCGGAGTGTTGCTCATCGCATCGATAATGGGGAGTAGGTAGTTTGAGGAATCGAGGTCGACAGATAGGACTATGAGTATCTGGGAAACGCTGAAAAAGAAGAGATCCTTCTCATTTAGTGTATTTGTGTTCACGCTGTGCGCCGGCGTTCTGCTGGCGGCGGCTTTCACCACGGGAGTCAAGGCGGCGCGGGAACAAGCGGTTGCGCCGGACGCCACACCGCTGGTGGTGCCGGCCGTTAAGCAGCTTCCGACCGAGTTCACGAAACTGGCTAAGATGCTGGACCCCTCGGTGGTCTACATCAGCACCGACTACACGCCGAAGCAGGTTCAGTCGAGCAACCGCAACCGCCAAGGCCCGGCTGACGAAGATGATGACGGCTCGGACATGTTCCGCCGCTTCTTTGGACAATCTCCCTTTGGCGGGCCGGCTCCGCGGCAGTTCCGCCAGCAAGGAGCAGGCAGCGGGTTCATTGTTGACAAGAACGGCTACATCATCACCAACCAGCACGTTGTCGACAATGCCGACTCGATCAAGGTAAAGCTCACTGGCGAGCAGCACGAGTACAAGGCCAAGCTCATCGGCAGCGATGTGGAAACCGATGTGGCCGTCATCAAGATTGACGTGGGCCGGCCGCTGCCTACCGTGAAGATCGCCAATTCCGACGGCGTTCAGGTGGGCGATTGGGCGATCGCGATCGGCGCGCCGTTTGGGCTGGAAACCAGCGTCACGGCGGGCATCGTGAGCGCTACCGGCCGCGATATCGGGGCGCAGCAGTTCCAGCGCTTCATCCAGACCGATGCGGCGATCAATCCCGGCAACAGCGGCGGTCCGCTGGTGAACATCAACGGTGAAGTGATCGGGATGAACACGATGATCGCGACCCGCAGCGGGGGCTATCAGGGCATCGGCTTTGCGCTGCCCATCAATACCGCCGCCAAAGTCTACAACAGCATCATCAAGACGGGCCGCATGAGCCGCGGGTCCATCGGCATCCAGTTCTCGAACAACATCAAGCCTGAGGTTTTGAAGGCGCTGGGCGTCGATCACGGAGTGGTGGTCGGCGTGGTCCGGCCAGACGGTCCGGCTGCGCGCAGCGGTCTAAGGCAGAACGACATCCTTCTGGCGCTCAACGGCTCGCCCGTCAAGGATGGCGATGATCTGGTCAACCGCATTTCCAATATGGCTATCGGTTCCGAGGTGAAGATCACGCTGGACCGCGATGGCCAGCGGCTCGACAAGGTGGTCACCATCGAAGATCGCGAGAAGGTATTCAAAGACGATCCGCGCTTTGCGCGCAACAGGCCGGAGATGACCGACCAGCCTGACTCAACCACGCAAACCGCCAAGTTTGGCATCGGCATTCGCCCGCTCACCAGCGAGCAGCGCGAATCGTTGAACTTCACCGAGCCCGGCGGCGTAATGGTCACGATGGTGGAAGAAAACTCCTTTGCCGAAGAAATCGGTTTGCAGGAGAAGGACATCATCGTCTCCATCAACCGCAAGCCGGTTGCCTCCTTCGATGACGTCAAAAAGATCCAGAGCACACTAAAGCCTGGTGACGCGGTAGCCTTCCAAGTCATGCGTCCGACGGGCCAAGGCCGTCGCGGAAAATACGAGTGGGGTAGCGTGTACTTGGGCGGAACGATCCCGAACGACTAACGCCGCCATCGATTGAGCATTCCGGGGCGTCTTCTCCCCGACGGTCTGATAGACTGATCGGTGGTGAAGGCGCCCCGGTTGCTTTTTGTACTCATCGCGTCCTGGACCGGATTGACGCTTTTGAGCGGCGCAGGCGCTCCACCCAAGCCCAAGCCGGGATCGTCGAAGAGCAC
This sequence comes from Bryobacterales bacterium, assembly GCA_020851655.1. Taxonomy (GTDB): domain Bacteria; phylum Acidobacteriota; class Terriglobia; order Bryobacterales; family Bryobacteraceae; genus JADZCI01. Next base: position 9,306 of record JADZCI010000146.1, on the reverse strand, counting down.
TCCGGCCGGCAAGAAATCTTCAAAAACCTCGAAATCGAAATCGAAAAGCGCTCGAACCCGCAAATCTTCCCCGCCCAGACAAACCGCTCCCACGCCTGATCGCATGCAGGAAATCCAGGAGGCGCTCTCGAAAAGCGGTTTCCCGGTGGAAGCGACCGGGTTGCTGGACGCTCCCACGGTGGATGCGCTGAAGCGATTCCAGGAGAAGCAGCGGCTTGAGCCGACCGGCAAACTAAGCTCGCTGACCCTGATTGGACTGGGCCTGGGACCTGCACAGGAAATCGCCGTCGAACAGGCGAACCCGCCTGCCCGGAAAGATGAGACACAACCATGATCATCGGTGTACCGAGAGAAGTAAAAGACCATGAAAGCCGTGTCGGGCTGGTGCCAGCGGGCGTCAATGCGTTAGTGGAAGCGGGACATCAGGTCATCGTCCAGACTCGCGCCGGCGCCCTGAGCAGTATCACCGACGATGAATACGCCGAAGCCGGGGCGCGCATTGCGCACACCGCGGCCGACGTCTGGAACCAGGCCGGCGTCGTCGTCAAAGTGAAGGAGCCGCAACCCTCCGAATACGCGTATTTCCGTCCAGGGCTGGCCCTGTTCACATATCTTCACCTGGCGCCGCTTCCGGAATTGACGCAGAAGCTGATGGAATCCAGCGTGACGGCGATCGCCTATGAGACGATTCGCGAAGACGACGGCTCCCTGCCCTTGCTGACGCCGATGAGCGAGGTAGCCGGGCGCATGTCCGTCCAGGTGGGAGCGCAGTATCTGGAAGCGCCCAACGGCGGACGCGGCGTGCTGCTGGGCGGAATCCCGGGAGTTGCACCGGCGAACGTGGTCATCCTGGGCGGGGGCGTCGTGGGCCATAACGCCGCCAAAATCGCGCACGGCCTCGGAGCAAATGTCACGATCATCGATCGCAATCTAAACCGCCTCCGCGAGTTGGACGACATCTACAACGGCGGTGTCATTACTCTCGCTTCCAACAGCGGGACCCTTCGCGAGTCGCTCCGCCTGGCCGACCTGGTCATCGGCGCGGTGCTCGTGCCGGGCGCCGCCGCGCCGAAAGTAGTTCGCCGCGAACATATCAGCAGCATGAAGCGCGGCGCCGTCGTGGTTGATGTCGCCATCGACCAGGGCGGCTGCTTTGAAACGTCGCGTCCCACCACACACACCGACCCGACTTATTACGTCGATAATGTCCTGCACTACTGCGTTTCGAATATGCCCGCCGCCGTGCCGCACACTTCCACGTACGGCTTGACCAACGCCACCTTCCCCTACCTGATGCACATTGTGAGCAAGGGGGTCGAAGCAGCGGTTCAAGAATCCCAGGCAATCGCCGAAGGGATCAACACCTATAAGGGCCACTGCGTCTACCCGGCGGTCGCCGAATCGCAGAACATCGCCTGGAAGGAACTGGCGAGCCTGCTGTAGATCGCGGAAGGCGTAATCCGGGTCAGCGCGGGGCGAGTCCGATAAAATTGGAGGCACTCATGCCCGGCTATGTCTGGCGCCCAATCGAGCCCCTGTCCGAGGCTGACAAGCGCATTGACTTGGCCACGATGCGCCCGCTATGCGAGAGTTGGCGCGCCTCAAAGGAACGCATTCAGCAGTCGAGCCCCAGCCAGTTCGCGGACTTCAACCAACGCCTGATCCGGCGCCTCAGCGTCGAAACGGGAATCCTTGAGCGCCTGTATGAGCTCGACCGCGGGACGACGGAGGCCTTGGTTGCACACGGTTTTGCCGAAGAACTGGTGACACGCGCGAGCACGAATCTCGAACCCGCACTGCTGATTGACCTGCTTCGCGACCAGGAAGCTGCGATCCAACTGGTCATGGATTGCATCGCCAGCGCCCGTGATCTTACCAAGAGTCTAATCCACGAACTGCATGCCGTTCTCACGAGGCGCCAGGAGACGACAACCGCTGTCGACCAGTTCGGAAGGCACATGGAGATTCCTCCGCCGCGGGGCAAGTATAAGGAACAACCGAACAATCCGGGACGGCCCGGCGGCGCCACGCACGAATACTGCCCGCCTTTACACGTTGAAAGCGAAATGACGAACCTCCTCGCATGGCTGAGCATAAGGAAGAGGACCCGGTCATTGTCGCCTCCTGGCTCCACCACCGTTTCACGCAGATCCATCCCTATCAGGACGGGAACGGGCGTGTTGCGCGCGCTCTTACCACGATGGTGCTGCTGCGGGCCGGCATCCTGCCGATCGTGATCGGCCGTGACATGAGGGTAGAGTACATCGCGGCCCTCGAATCCGCGGATCTTGGAAATCTCGTACCCCTTGGATTGATCTTCGCCCGCCTGGAGCGAGCCCTAATCCTCCAGGCGCTCGGCGTCGACGCTGATGCGGAGGTGGTTGGACAGCGCGCCCTGACCTCCGAAGTACTCAATTCTCTGGCCGATAGGCTCGCCAGACGGAAAGACGCGAAAACCGCGGAGCTACGTCATGTGAACGACGTCGCACGGCGCCTCCGCGACCAGGCTCGGGAGGCTCTTCAAGCTTCGTTCATGAGGATCAGGGAGACCATCGCCGCCGTTCAAGAAGAGCCATTCGTCCAGCTTGGCGGCCCGGACCGTGGCAATGCGCATTGGTACAGGTTCGAAGTTGGCGCATCCGCCAGGGAAGCAGGCAAGTTCGCAAACTTTGCGGAGGACCACTACTTCGTGAAGGCAGCCATTCGAGCTTGTAGAGAGCAACTTGTCTTCGTCACTTCGTTCCATCATGTTGGCCGTGAGTTGACTGGGGTTATGGAGGCGACTGCGTTCGCCAGGCTGGAGTCCTTTGAGGATTCTGATGATCGCGAAGCGGTAGCCGGACGGTTCTTTGAATGCTCGGCCGAACCGTTCGTTTTCGCCGGCCGCACGGATCCCGAAGAGATACGCGACGCCTTCGGCGTCTGGCTCGACCGCGCGCTGGCTGTTGCGGTGAAGGAGTACGGTGACCGCCTGTAGACAGGCGGCTATCGCACGGGCGTCCAGGCGGCGCCGCTGCTACTTCCGCGCCACCGTAACGCCGGACACGGGGTCCGTGTAGAACACATTGAGTTTCTTCTCCCCTACAAGAGCCTTGTGCTCTATCAGCAGCACCCAGAATTCTCCGTCGGCCTGGTCCTCGACGCGCTTGACCGCTTCGTCACCCAGGTAGAAACGCAACGGGTAGGAGAGCCCGTGGCTGGCGACCACCGACGGCTTGGGGCTTGCCTGCCGGATAAGGGCGGCGATGCGGCGGTCTCCGGCGTCGATGCGCCAGGGTTCGTAGAAATCCGGCTTGCAGGCCGCCAGAAAAAAGGGGATGGCCGCAAGCGACGCGACCGCGGCCGGCGTGCGAAAGCGCGCCGGAATCGCGGAGAACAACCCGAGCACCGCCAGCGGCACCCAGTAGATTCCTGTCCGTCCAGCCGGGTAGACAACGTTGGCGGCGTAATGGGCGCCAACCAGCGCCGCGGCCGACAGCAGCGCGACGAGCGAGAGCTTCCGGACCACGCTGCCCTTGGGCGCCAGCGGCATCAGGAAGACCCCGGCGGCGAACAGCGGAAACAGGATGCGGTTCGTCGTCTGCTGGAAATCGACTTCGAAGATGCTCTGGGCCGACTCGAGAATCGAATTGGTCCCGAAATAGAAGTTGTCGCGGCGCGCATTGCTCAGTGGGAACCACAGGATGGGCAGCGTCACCGCCAGGAACTGCCATACCGGGCGCCACTGGCGCATCACGATAAGTATCGCCACCGCGGGCACAAGGAACACCAGGTTGAAGCAGACCGACAATCCCAGCAGGACGCCAATCCACGCCGGCTTCTCCTCCGCCCACAAAGTGATCGCGCCGAGCAGGCACCCGAGAGCCAGTCCATAGCCGCGAGCCAGCGATTGGAAATCGAGGGGCTGCGGATGCGCCGCCAGCCAGAGCGCGCAGCCCAGCATGAGCCAGGTTTCGCCGAAGAGCTTGCGCGTCAAACGAAAGACAAAGTACAGGTAGACCGACGCGCCAATGAGCGCTGGAATCCGCAGCTTGAACTCGCTCACGCCTAGCAGGCCGGTAACCGCGCGGCAGGCGATGGTATGCAGGACGTGATTGTTGGCGTCGTAGTACTTCGTGGCGTCGGCAAGCGGCGTTCGAACAAAGTCCAGGTAGGTGAACGCTTCGTCGACGGTAATCGCAATATTGGCGGCCCGGAAGACGTCGTAGGCGAAGATGCAGGCTAACGCGAGCGCGGTAATCCGCGCCGCCCGCGTCACTTCAGGACCACCTTGGCCAGTCCCGGATTGCCCGAAGAATCGAACACCCTAACGACGACGACATGCTCGCCTGGCGCCAGGCCGGTGAGCCGGATTACGAAATCTTCCCGCCGTTCGTCCAGGATGCCGTCCACCGGCTCCAGCAGTGCCCACGGTCCGGCATCGACATTGTATTCGGCCCGACGGAGCGGCGAAGCCGAATCGTGCGCGTTCACCGGCAAATCCGCCCCGGCCGTTTTTCGAACGGCTTGCCCGAGCGTCACCGCTGGCGGGGTATTGTCAACCAGCACGGGCGCGCTCACCAGTTCCGCCTCACGCGAGCTTCCGGCGGGGTTATTCAGCCGGTCGGACGCCACCACCCGATACTGGTACCGGCCGTCAGCAAGGGCTTCGGCATCCATGATGTGTGTGTTCTCGGTCAACTGGTCCTTGACCAGTTTCCACTGCTTCTCGCCATCGCCGCGAAACCATAGGGCGTACACCAGCTTGTCGTTATCCGGGTCATCGGCCTGCCAGGCGATCATCAACTGGGGTGCGCCGCTGCGCGCGACCGTGGTGGTCGGCGTCCCGGAAGAGGTCGGGGTGCCCGCCTCGCCGGTATCGGTGACGGTGATGCTATAGCTGGCGGGTTGCTGCGCGGCGGCGCCAGACGCTCCGCCCTTCTGGCTGACCGCGGCCCACTGCGGCGTGACCGTGATGCCGCGAACAATGGGGCGGTTGTTCTGGGGCAGGTAGTTGACGGCCACCGAGTCGATCGCCAGCGCTTCCTCGTTGCCGCCCGACATCTCGAGTTGCCACTGTATGAACCGCGCGCTGGGGCTTGGGATCTCCGCCGACCCGTCTCCGGTCAGCGGTTGCGACCAATCGCTCCAGGTGCTGTCCGGACGAGCCGAGTTGCCGCTGCGCGTTCGAAACGCCACCTTGGCCGTCTTCACAATGTCACCGCGCCAGGCCAAGTGACCCCAGCGGGAGACGCTGTTGGCGTCATGAACGGGTGACTCGTAGACGCCGCTCACCGCGGGCTTTGAATCCACGCGCAACAGTTTCGCCTGGTTGCTCGTGCCGGCCAGAATGCCGCTGGCGGTGTCCACCAGCCGCGTGGCCTCGCCCTCGCGGGTTTCCACCAGCAGCGCGGCCTTCAGATCGCTGGTAAGCCGGTAGATGCGCCCCTGCAAATCGGTGGAGAACAAAATATCCTTGCCCTGGCGCGCAATGTCATAGACGTTCTCTTCCTTCGAACTCCACAAGGTTTCGACGGTATTGTCGGGGTAAATCCGGTAGATGGCGGACTTCTCCATTCCGCTCAGGTCCACCACCTGCTGCGCTCCGGCGACGGGTTCGGCGGGCGCCAGCGGCGTCGGCGTTTTGGCCTCCGGTTTCGGTTTCAGGTCGATGCCGGCTTGCGCCGAATCCGAAGTCACGGTGATCGTGGTCGAGATGGTTGGCGTCGAGGCGGCCGCCGCGGCCGCGCTCAGCGCCGCCTGCGCATTCTGCCTCGCCACCGAGCCGCCCAGTGCGCTGACATAAAGCGAACCGTCTTCGCCACCCACAATGGAGCGGATCTCCGGCAAGCTGGAATCGTACAGGGCGAACGCCTTGCCTTGCGCCTCGATACGGTACAGGATTCCGTTGGGTTCGGTTCCGGCCAGCACGCGATTCTGGCGGTCCACGCTCAGCCCGGTCACATGCGATTGCCCGGTCTCAAACCAAACCTCGCTTTTGCCGTCTTTGCCAATACGGAGCACCTTTCCCTGGTCTCCGGTACCCGCATAGAGCGCGCCATCGTGACCGAACGCGAGCGCCCAAACGTACTTGGTCCGCGGGTTGGCGAATTCGGTTGCCTTGCCGCCCTCGAACTTATAGATGCGGCCTTCCGGCGAGGACGCCGCGTAGAGCACGCCTTGCGGGTCCAACGCCAGGGCGAACACCTCCGGTTGCGGCGCCGTCCAGAGCAGCGCGGACTGGCCATTCCTGATCGAGAAGACCTTTCCTCTATGCCCAGTGCCCACGTAGAGCGTGCCGTCTTTGGCTTGCACGACGCTCCAAACCGCTCCCTCGGTTGACGTAAAGAGGACATCGGGCGAGGGCGCCAGGACCAGCCGCCCGTCTTTGGTGAGCGACACGCCGGTAAACCTGCCGCGCACAAAGTCGCCGAAGGTGTTGCTCTCCCATGTCGCGGCGCCGCCGCCCCACAGCGACGCCGCAAACGCGGCAATCAGCAAGGCGCGGATCATTCCTTCACCTCCACCTGGACGGACTTGCCGCCGGAGATTGCGCCGGACGGCGCGTTGACTTCCATTTCCGCCACTTGCGAGATACCGGGCGCCGCCCCGGATTTCGCCAGCAGCATCGCCAGTGAAGGCGGCGGCGATGACAGCAACTCACCCTCGACCACATACGACGGATAGTTTCGTGAGATGCGCAGGTAAGCCTTGCGGTTGGGTCTCAGGCCGTTCAAGTACTCCACCATCTGCGCGACGCTGTGTGGCGGATTCACCAGGAATTGCTGATACTCGCTCAAGTTAGCGCGCAGCGCGTCGGATGCCGTGAAGGTCACTGGGCCCAACGGAGCGCCGACCGGAAACTGGTAATCCAGCGTGGATATCTGTTCAGCGCCGTTCGGTCCGGCAAAGCCGATGCTGACGCGCACCTTTTCGCCGGGTCTGACTTCTCGCGGCGCGGCGGTAATGCTGTCGATCTGCCAGGAACGCTTGTTGTCCCAGATGTCCAGGTCGAGGCTGACGCTCTTGAGACGCAGGGCATCGAAGCTGCTTTGGAGGGCGTAGGAGAGCGGGATGGCGGCGGCGGCGGAAGTCTGCTGCGGCACACCCCAATCTCCGCTGGCAAAGTTGTCGATCTTGACGGGAGGTCCGTCGGTCCATTCCAACAGTCCCCGAATCGCCACGCTTGACGAACCGGCTGTCCGTTCGGTGGCATCGAGAGCCGAATACACCGCCATCTGTAGCAGGACCGGCGACAAGAGCCGGTCGCTGGCCATCTCCATGTGATAAGCCGTTTCGGTGCCCGCGCCGCGATTGTGGAGTCTCAGCGTTACGGGGGCCATTCGCGCACGCCGTCCGATTTCGCCGGAGATGGCCGTGCTGCGGTCTTGAAGTATCGCGCCCATCCATTCCTTGGGCGTCGAAATCTTAAAGGAGACCTGCTGGCTGGCCAGCAGGGTAATGACTTCGGCGCGGCTGAAGGGCAGTTCCGTGTCGCCGGTGGCCAGGAAGCGGTGGCCGAACGCATAGACGCGATTGCCGTCCACGTATGTCACGGTTCCATCGGCGCCGGCAACCAGGTCTCCGGTCATCAAGTGCACGCTGATCATGGAGCCCGGTTCGGGGCGCGCGGGCGTTGAAGCGGCCATCGCCTTGCCGCCGCCGCCGATGCCTTGAACCGGTTCCAGACCCGCGGCGCGCAAGCCCGGCGAGAACTGCTCCAGGGTGGAGCGCGTGAACCCGCCCAGCCACAGCGGCGTGGAAATCTCCACCAGGCGGGCGCCGCCGGAAGCAACGTCGAGCGGTTTGGGCAGAAGCGATGCGAGTTCAGTCGTGCCTGGTTTCGGCAAGACAGCCCGAGTGCCGTCCGTACCACTCCTGACTCCGTGGGCGTGCAGCATTTCCTCGATGGGACGGATGCCCGCAACGGGCTCTTTGGAGAAGGCAAACGAAAGCGCCACCGCCCCAATCAGCTTGCCGTCGACGTAAACCGGGCTCCCACTCATGCCTTGCAGCACGCCAGTCTCGTTCAGCGGTCCTCCGGACAGGCGCGCCATGATAATGGATTGTTTGGGTCCGACGTTCTCCAGGACCCCGAGAATCTCGACCTGAAACTCCTCCACGCGGTTGCCCGTGAAAATGGTTCGCCCGGTGCCTTTCATGCCAGCCTTGACCGCTGACAGAGGCAGTATCGGGCTCTGTGCAAACAGGCTGCCCGCGGTAAGGCTGAGGCACGCGATACGCCAAAGACCCCGCACAACACCATTGTAGACGCGCAGTCCGCTTGGGGCGTTCCCGGCGACAGCCTACGCTATAGTAAAGGTGTCCCACCGGAGCGGCGCGGTAGCCAAGTGGTAAGGCAGAGGTCTGCAAAACCTTTATTCGGGGGTTCGATTCCCCCCCGCGCCTCCAGTTGACGACACCTTTTGGACGTCCTGACTTGTGTCAGAATCGGGGCGTGGTGGCGTTTAGCCTGGTGCTGCTGCTGATGGCAGTCGACGCGGCGGGGCTTACGGCCTGGCGGGAGCGCCGCTTTGATGCCGCTGAAGCCGCGTTCCGCAGCGCGTTGCGCCGGCGTCCCGCGGACGGGATGACACGCGTATGGCTGGCCCGCACGCTGGTGGAATTGCACCGCAATCCTGAAGCCACCGCCGAGCTCCAGAAAGCCCTCACCGGGTCCGTAGCCCCCGATGTCCGGCTTGAAGCGGGACGTTTGCTCCGCGAGATGGCCGAGCGCCACCTGGCCCAACTGCAAACCGTGGCGCCGGATTCACCCGCCGCAACCGAACTCGCCGGCGAGCGCTACGAATGGACCGGAGACCTGGACGCGGCGCTGGCTGAATACCGGGCCGCCGCGAAAAGCCACGATGACCGGCCCGGCGCGCATTATCGCATCGGCAACATCCTGTGGCTCAAGCGCCAGACCGATGAAGCGCTGATCGAACTGCGCAAGGAACTCGCTGTCAACCCCCAGCATGGAATGGCCAACCTCCGCGTAGGACAACTGCTCCTTCTGGATCGCGCCGAAGAATCGTTACCCTATTTCGAGCGTGCTCTCAAGGCGATGCCGGAATCGATCGAGGCCCGCCGCGAGGCCGGCAAGGCGTACCGGAAAGCGGGCCGCAACAGCGAAGCGCGCGCCCTCTGGGAATCTGTCGCCAAAGCGCGTCCGGGCGATGATCAGATCCACTACCTGCTCGCCAACCTGTATCGCGATCTCGGCGAGAACGCGCTATTCCGGATTGAGATTGAAAAGCACCGCGCGCTTCTCGAACATCGCCGGGAAACGGCGGGTCAGGGCCGCTGAGTCCAGCGCCGCCGCTCGGC
>JADZCI010000145.1 GCA_020851655.1 Bryobacterales bacterium | reverse complement strand
TCGCCGGCGCCGGGATTGGCGGGATGGGCCGCCGTTATCTCGAAGGCTGCGCGACCGAACGCATCGAGGTGCTGTGCGACGTCGATCACACCTTTGCGGCGCCCGTGTTTCGCAAGTACGCTTCGGCGCGGCGCTACCGCGATTTTCGCGAGATGTTTGACAAAGAGGAGAAGAACATCGACGCGGTGATTGTGGGCACGCCAGATCATACCCACGCGCTGATCGTGTCGCGCGCCTTGCGCGCCCGCAAGCACGTGTACTGCGCCAAACCGCTGACCCACAGCGTGATGGAGGCGCGGCGTGTGGCGGCTGCCGCGCGCCAAGCGGGCGTGGCCACGCAGATGAGCGTGCAGAGTTGCGCCAGCCCCGAAGCCCGGTCAACCGCCGAAATCCTCATGAGCGGCGTCATCGGTCCGGTGCGCGAAGTGCACGTCTGGACCGACCATCCCATCTATCCCGCGGCTCAGTTGCGGCCCAAAGACACACCTCCGCCGCCTGACGGGCTGTCGTGGGATTTGTGGATCGGACCAGCGCCTTACCGTCCTTACAGTCCTCAATACCATCCGTGGATCTGGCGCTGCTGGTGGGACTTCGGTTCCGGCACGGTGGCCGATATGCTGTGCCACTCGATGCACGTCTTCTATGACGCGCTGGCGCTGGGGCGCCCTTCCATGATTGATGCCTGCCGCACTACCATGCACGGCGGCTTTCTGGTGATGCACCCGGACGGCAAGGAAACGCTGCCGCCGCGCATCACCACTCCTGAGACCGAGAGCTATTCGTCAGTGGTCACCTGGGAGTTTCCGGAACGCGGTGCGCATCCGCCTTTGCGAATGCACTGGTACGACGGCGGGATGCGGCCGCACCGGCCGGTCGAACTCGCGCAAGACGCGAAGATGCCAACCTCGGGGATTCTGTTCATCGGCGACAAGGGCAAGCTGATGTCCGGCTATTCCGGCGGCAAGAACCGCCTGCTCCCCGAGAAGCGCTTTCGCGACTTTCGGCCCCCGGAGCCGGTGTTGAGCCGGTCAACCGGGCACTACCAGGAATGGGTGGCGGCGTGTAAGGGTGGTAAACCGGCGCATTGCCCGTTCGACTTTGGCGCCAGCATGACCGAGATCGCCCTTTTGGGAACCCTGGGAGCGCGATTCGCACGCTTGCTGGAATACGATCCGACTGCTCCGCGGATTACAAACGATCCGGAAGCCCATGCGTTACTCGACCCGCCTTATCGCAGCGGATGGACGGCTTCCTGAACCGGCAGCCAGCGGCCGGCTATACGCTCGCCACAGCGCGGACACGCCTCTGATTGCGCCAACCGGTTTTGCAATACTCGAAAACCGCGGCGTTCGATCAGCGTGAACCCGCAACCCGGACAGCGCGTGTTCTCAAGGTCTCCGGCCTCCAGGGGCAGGTTGCCCACATAGACGTGACGCAAGCCTTCGCCGGCGCCGATGCGGGCGGCGCGGCGCAACGTCGCGGCCGGCGTGGCCGGTGGACCGGTCATCTTATAGTCCGGATGAAACGCTGTAATGTGCCAGGGGATGTCGCGCGAGATTCCAGCCAGGAACGACGCGATGCTCTTCAGTTCCTCATCGGAATCGTTGAATCCGGGCACAATCAGCGTCACCACTTCGAGCCAGAAGCCGATCTCGTAGATGAGCCGGATGCTGTCGAGGATCGGCTGTAAGCGCCCCCCAAGGTCCCGGTAGCGCCGGTCGTCGAAAGACTTGAGGTCCACTTTGTACAGATCAAGGCAGGGCCGCAAGTATTCGAGCACTTGGGGAGTGGCATTGCCGTTGGAAACGAATCCGGTGATCAGTCCCGCAGCTTTGGCCTCGCGGAAGATGGCGGCGGACCATTCGGCGGTGATCAAGGGTTCGTTATACGTGCTGACGATGATTTCAGCGCCGGAGCGCTTGGCCGCATCGACAAGCTGGGTTGGCGTGACCCTGCGCCAGGATGCGATGGCGCCAGGGTCGCGAATGGCTTGGGAAGTCACCCAGTTCTGGCAGTACGCGCAATGCAGGTCGCAGCCCAGCATCCCAAAACTCAGGGCAGTGGCGCCGGGACGAACGTGGAAGAACGGCTTCTTTTCCACCGGGTCGCACTGAATTGACTGTACGTAACCCCACGGCGCCCACAAGATGCCGTTCCGGTTGAAGCGGACCTTGCAGACGCCTGATTGTCCCTCGAAGACCGGACAGCAATGCCCGCAGGCGAAGCAGCGAACTCGCCGCTCGTCGAGCGGTTCCCACAGCTCGGCGCGCCGCACCTCGTTTTCCAGAGCTTCGGCCAAGGTCGTCATGACGTTGTTGAGTTGAAATCGGATTCGGCGAAACGTTGCACCCGGAATACGGATAGTTGCCAGTCCGAGCCGGTGTAGATGCTGTCAGGCAAGCCGGCTTTGCGGGCGAGCTCGGAAAGAAACTGCGTCCGCGAAAGGCCGTATCGCTCGGCGACGATGGGCAGCAGCAAGCCTTCGCTGTTTCCCGAATTCAACCAGGCGCCATGTACGCCACCTTTCAGTTTGGTCAAGTCGGCGAGACTCTTTGGGGGGGTGAGAATCTGAATCTCGACCTCCAGGTTGCCGCTGTTCTCAATGGCGCCAAACCTTCGGTCTTCAAAGGCCGATGCCGCAAGGCGCGCCGTAGATGCAGCCAGCGGATGCGGCGCGGGGAAACAGCCGACGCAACCTCGCACCTGTTTGTTCTCGTACAGCGAGACAAAAACCCTGCCCTTTTGCCGGAGCGCGTCATCGGCGGGCTCACGCGATTCCCTCGCCCGGTGGCGGCGGAACTGGTCGAGCGAATAGCGTGCGCTCGCCAGCAACGCAACCTGCTGGTCCCGCTCGAGATGAAACGCGCTGTGGGGAAAAAAGCCCACCGCGCCGTAGCTGACCGAGTGCTGATAGTTGCCGGTGATGGCGCCCGATGTCTCGTAGTCAAACATCTCCATGAAGACTTCTTCCGGCACACGCCGCATGACTTCCAGGAGGAGTTCGATTGGACCGGCGCCGCAGACGGTCGTTGCGGTCCTGGCGATGTAGTCACTCAAGACTGGCGGTGAAAGGCTGCCACTGGCGGCGAGCGCGCCAAGATCCAAGGTTCGAAGGCCGCCATTTTCGGCGCGCGCAGCGTCAAACGGCTCGTACCCAAAGGCGTGTCCGTAATGCGTGAGGTCGGAACTGGCAACCAGCACGGTCCGGCCGTCAAGCTGATTCCGCAGGGCCTCGGCGGCGGTGGTGCGCTCTTCCACCGATAGCCGCCCAACATAGAGCGGCACGATTGATGTCTCCGGCGCGTACACCTGGAGGAATGGAACCTGGATCTCGACCGAATGATCCGAGACCGCGCTTTCATTGACGGCGTGGAAAGGATGGATTGCCGACAGCCGTGTGGCAGTCTCGCGGTCCACGCGCACTTCTCCCAACGGTGTCTGGTATGCCTCGATCGCCGGAACGGCAATTCCCGGGAGGGCACGCCGGTGAGAAAAGCCCAGGACAATGATGCGGGCCGCGCCCGAAGCGCGAATGTGCCGGTACACCGACGCCGCCACCGTTCCGGAATACATGGGAGCGGCGTGCGGCACGATGAAGCCGAGAGCCCCCGGGCGAACGAATCTGCCGGTTCGTTTCTCGGAACGCTCCCGCACACTCGCCAGGAGGTCGCGGAGTGCCGCCGGGTCGCCCGGATACCAGCTCCCGGCCAGGGACGAGACGTGAGAAGCGGCGCTCATATCGCATTCAGCTTTCCGCTTGTAGTGTGGACCTCCCGTCTCGATTTTTCAATCCCCTCATGGCGGTAGGATCACACCACGTTCCCGTAGCGAGGCGATCTCCGTCTCTTTGAGGCCGAGCAGTTCGTACAGCACGGCCTGTGTGTGTTCTCCGAGCAGAGGCGCCGGAATCTCGGAGCCGCCCGGCGTTTCCGACAACTTCACCGGTGTGCCCGTGACCCGGTGCTCGCCGGCTGACGGATGGTGGAGAGCCGGGAACATTGCCCGCAGCGCCGTTTGAGGATCCTCAACCACGTCTTTGAAGTTGCGCACGGCAGAGCAGGGAACTCCTGCCTCCCGCAGGCGCTTGATCCACTCCGATTCGGGCTTCTGCCGGAAGATCTCTTCGAGCATCGGTTCGAGAACTCCCCGATTGCGGATGCGCGCGGCATTGGATTCAAAGTCCGGGTGCTTTTCCAGGTCTGGCCGGCCGATTGCCCGGCAGAAAGCACACCACAGCTTTTCGCTACCGGCCGCAATCGCAATCGCGCGGTCCTGCGTTTCAAAAACACGATAGGGAACCACGGTTGGAAACGAGGTGCCCATCGGCGTCGGGATGGCATTCGATCCGAGGTAGCTCATAAAGTTCGAACTCATGGTGGAAATCATCGCGTCGAGCATCGAGACGTCGACAAACTGGCCCCGGCCGGTTGTTTCCCGCGCCCGGAGGGCGAGCAGAATTCCGATCACGGCAAACAACCCGGCGGTCACGTCAGTCACGCCGTATCCGCAGCGCACGAATTCGCCCGCCTCGGTGCCGGTGATGCTCAGCAGTCCGCTCGAACCCTGAACCACCAGGTCCATTGCGGCTTCGCCTCTCGAAGGACCCTGCTGGCCGTAACCGGAGATCGAGCAGTAAACCAGGCGCGGGTGGCGTTCCCGCACGTGTTCGTAGCCCAGGCCAAGACGCGCCATCGCTCCGGGACGGAAGTTTTCGACCAGCACGTCCATCTGGTCGATGAGCCGCAGGCAAAGCTCCCGTCCTTCGGCCTTTTTCAGGTCGAGCGAGAGGCCGAACTTGCCGCGATTCAGGCCGAGAAAGAAACTGGCCACGCCGCCGGCGAACGGCGGACCCCATCCCCGCCCCATGTCGCCGTCGCGCGACTCAAGCTTGTACACGTGTGCGCCATAGTCGGCCAGAAGCATGGCGCAATAGGGACCGGCGAGCGCGTGGGAGAAGTCCAGCACGCGAATTCCGTCTAAGGGCTTCCTTGCGGACATTGTGAAGCGGTTTACCAGTGTGTCACGCTCCGCCATGCGTCAGCGGGCGCACCGCTGCGCGGCGCATCCAGGCGAGCGTTTCGTCGAAGTTGAGCACCCCTGTCACCGCCCCGACTTTCTGCACTACCAGGGCGCCCGCCGCGTTGCCCACCTCGGCGGCTGTCCGGAGCGGTCCGCCGCGCATCAACACCGCAAGAAATCCCGCCACAAAGGCATCGCCGGCGCCCGTGGTATCGACGCAGTCCGTCTCGAAGGCGGGGACATAGGTCTCCGAGCCTGGGGTGAATATGGCGCAACCGCGGCTGCCGAGTTTCATCACCGCCGCTCGCGTGCCACGGGCCAGAATCCCGCCCGCCGCCACCGCGGGATTGACGCTTCCCGTCGCCATCCGCGCCTCGTCTTCGTTCATAAAGAGAAAGTCCAGGTGTTCGAGGCAGGGCGCCAGCGCGTCCATCCATTCGCCCAATGGGTCCCAGGTGGTGTCCAGCGACGTGGTCAGGCCCGCCGCCCGCGCGCGGCGCAGTGTTTCGCACGCGGTCTTGCGAAGCCGCGGAAGGATGAAGTAACTCGCCATGTGATAGTGCGCCATCCCTGAGATCAATGCGCCGTCAAACTCCACCGGCGCGGCGAAAGCGGCGCCGCTCGTACCCGGCCGGTTCAGAAACTTGCGATTCCCCTCGCCGTTGATCATGACAATCGTGGTGGATGTCGGCAGGTCCAGGCGGGTTACACCGGACACGTCGACGCCGGCGCGCCGGAGTTGATCGAGAAGGTAACGTCCTGGTTCGTCGCTACCGGTTGCTCCAACGAGCCTTGCCGGGATTCCCAAGGTGGAGAGGGCCAGGGAGGTGTTGGCCCCGTTCCCGCCGACGAGGTAGTTCAAGGTATCGACAAACGTGGTCGTGCCCCACTGCGGCGCCTCCACGGGGCGCACGACGATGTCGTAGTTGATGCTCCCGGAGCAGATCACTCCACGCGGTACAGTCACGCCAGCCGGCACGTTTCCGAGTATCTCGCAGAGGTGCGCCGGAATGATGCCGGGAACAAGTCTCCGCGCACGGGCGTCTATTAAGGCAATGAGATACAGGACTCTGATTTGTCTCCTGGCGCCGGCTCTGATGGCGGTTTCTTCCCCGGCCGCCGCCGCGGCGGACCTCACGGGAAAGTGGTCCGGAACGTGGGAGGCTGTGAATCATCCGCGTGGACCGGCCAGCGAGAAACACTACATGACGCTGAAACAGGACGGCGCGTCCATCACCGGCACGACGGGACCCAAGCCCGAAGTCCAGTGGAACATCAAAGACGCCCGGCTCGCCGGGAATACCCTCACCTTCGAAGCGCTCGCCGGCACTCTTGAGCTCGCCTTCAACCTCGATGTGAATGGAGATGTCATCGCCGGGACGGTCGTGGTGAAGAACCGCCAAGGCATCAGTTGGAACATGCGCATGACGCGCCAACCGTAGTCCGAGGACCGCATGAGAATCGGCGTGGCTCTCTGGTCATGGGCACTGCTGGCGCAGACGCCGCCGCTTGCGATTGTCCACGTGAACGTGGTGGACGTGGAGGCCGGGTATAGCCGGCCGGACATGACTGTGGTGATCAAGGGGCGGCGTATCGAGGCGCTGGCGCCGGCGGCCCGCCTTGCGCCGCCGCACGGCGCGCAAGTGGTGGACGGCCGCGGCAAGTACCTTATCCCGGGCCTGTGGGATATGCACGTCCACATGATGTCCTCGCTGCCGCCGCAACCCGGCGACCCGGCTACCCAGGGATACTTTGTTCCAGCCTTTCTGGAGCACGGCATTGTGGGTGTGCGGAGCATGTACGACGACTTGGTTGCCATCGGTAACCTGCGCGCCGGCAGGCCAGATTTCGACGTAGTAACCTCCGGACCAATCCTCGACGGCGACCCTCCCTATATGCCCGGTTCGATCGGATGCAAGAACGCGGAAGAGGCCCGCGAGGCGGTTCGCAAGCTGAGACGCGAAGGAGCGGATTTCGTCAAAGTCTACTCGCTGCTCCCGCGTGATGCCTATTACGCAATCACCGCCGAAGCGAAGGCCGCGGGCATGCCGGTCAGCGGCCATTTGCCGAACAGCGTTTCAGCCATCGAAGCATCCGATGCCGGCCAGAAAAGCTTTGAACACCTTATGGGCGTTCCGGACAATCCGGCGGTGTTCGCCCACCTCGCCAGGAACGGAACGTGGCAGACCCCTACTTTGACCGCGCTCCGGACCGTCGCCTTTGCCGGTGATCCGGCGTTCGAAAATGATCCCAGGTTGAAGCAGGTTCCCGACCCGATCCGGCGTCTCTGGAAGAGTCTGATTAACGGCATGACGCACGGCAAGGACGCGCCGCAGCGGCGGAAGGACTTCGAGCGGCAACTGCGAATGGTGGGCGCCATGCACCGGGCTGGGGTCAAGATTCTTGCGGGTACCGACACGCCCAATCCTTATGTCTTCCCCGGTTCGGGTCTGCACGACGAGTTGGAGTTGCTGGTGAAAGCAGGCTTGACGCCCGCCGAGGCGCTCCGTTGCGCCACGGTTCGCCCCGCCGAGTTCCTGGGCCGACAGGACCGCGGCGGAACCATCGCGGTGGGAATAGTTGCCGACCTCGTGCTGCTGGGCGCCGACCCCTTGGCCGATATCGGCAACACGCGCAAGGTCGATACCGTCATCCTCAAAGGCGGCGTGAAAAGGGGAACTTGACTGCTGCCGCTCCCACCGGCAGAAGCGTTGCGTGGATCAGTCCAGAAGCGCCTTCAACGCCTCCATGACAGCCGTTAGGGGAGGGCCTCCAAGACCCGCCGCTTGGACTCCGGTGCGACGTCGAAGGCTTCCGCAAACCGCTTGCGGGCTTCGATCCCGCGCAAGCGGGCGAGCGACTGGTAGTAGTCGAGATACTCGAAGGTCGAAATGCCTCCCCGGATGAACTGGTATTCGGTAACAGCCTTCTTCCAGGTTTCGAAGTCTTCGGAGACATCGATGTAAACGTACGGCTCGAACCCTTCCGGATCTTCCCAATTTTCGGTGTAGAGGATGGACCGGATGCCGCGATGCGGCGGTTCGGCCGAGCGGAAGGCTTCAAGCGACGCCAGCAGCACTGCTTCGCCAACAATCTTGTGGGTGAGGGAATGATCGCGGTGCATGCTGGCGCGCCAGTGCGTAATCACGTGTGTGGGTTTGACCTGGCGGATGACGCCGGCGACGAAGCGGATGGTTTCAGGCGAATCCGGCAGTTCGCCGTCTTTGTAGGGTGCAAACCGGACCTCGGCGCCGAGAACTTTGGCCGCGGCTAGCGCCTCGCGGCGCTTTTGGTCGCCGTAGCTGGAAGGCGCCATCTTCGGGTTGCCGCCTTCGCCCAGAGTAAGGTGCAGCAGTACGACGGTATCTTTGAAGCGCGCGTGTTTGGCGAGGACGGCGCCGGCGGTGATCTCCATGTCCCCACAGTGCGCGCCGATGGCGAGGATGGTCCGGCCGGCGGCGTGAGCCACCGCGCAGGCACACAGGAAGGCCAGGAGCCGTAAGCCGGTCAAACCGGCATTGTACCTTTTTGAGCCTGGGGAAACGGCGGGTACTTGGGGGCTTCCTGGTATCCTGGATGTTTACCCGATGAAGTCTATTGATATCAGCCAGTTGCCCAAGCATTTCGATTCCAGGGCCGCGGAAGAAAAGTGGTCCGCCGCGTGGGACGCGGCGGGAGTCTACCAGGCGCCGGCTCAGCCCGACCCGGCCAGATTGTTCGCCATCGATACGCCTCCCCCAACCGTTTCGGGATCGCTGCACATCGGGCACGTATTCAGCTACACGCACACCGACCTGCTGGCGCGATTTCAGCGCATGTCTGACCGGCAGGTGGTCTATCCAATGGGCTGGGACGATAACGGCTTGCCCACCGAGCGGCGCGTGCAGAACTACTTTCACGTGCGCTGCGACCCGCACGTGCCCTATGAGACGGAGCTGAAGCTGGACGAAAATCCGGATCCCAAGTCTCCGCCGCGGCAGATTTCGCGCACCAATTTCATCGAACTGTGCCTCAAACTCACCGCCGAGGATGAGAAAGCCTTCAAGGCGCTATGGACTCGCGTGGGGCTCTCCGTCGACTGGAACCTGGAGTACTCGACCATCGACAATCACTGCCGCGCCACGGCGCAGCGGAGTTTCCTGGATCTCTACCGCAAAGGTCATATCTACAGCCTGGAAGCGCCGACGATGTGGGACGTGGATTTTCAGACGGCGGTGGCGCAAGCCGAACTCGAAGACCGCAATACCAGCGGGCATTTTCACGACATACGGTTCGGAGTGGAAGGCGGTGGCGAGAGTTTCACCATCGCCACAACGCGGCCCGAATTGCTGGCGGCATGCGTTGGAGTGACCGCGCATCCGGACGATGCGCGATACAAGCCATTGTTCGGGCGGCGGGCGGTAACACCGATATTCCGCGTGCCTGTGCCGATCTTCCCCAGCGAACTGGCGGACCCCGAAAAGGGGACCGGCATCCTCATGGTTTGCACGTTCGGCGATGCCACCGACGTGCGCTGGTGGCGAGAAAAGGGTCTGGCGCTGCGCCAGATCTTGAGCCGGAACGGGCGGATTTTGCCGGTCGAGTTCGGAGAGGAAGGTTGGCCGTCGCTGGACCCAGCGCCGGCAAACCGGCATTATTCCCAGATTGTGGGCAAGAACGCCAGGCAGGCGCGCCGTCTGATTGTGGAAATGCTGCGCGACCCGGCTAATGCGGCGGCGGGAGATTCGGCGCCCCTGGTGGGAGAGCCCAAACCGATCGAGCACGCGGTCAAGTTTTACGAGAAGGGCGATCAGCCGCTGGAGTTCGTGACGACTCGCCAGTGGTTTGTCCGGCTGCTGGACAAGAAGGAAAAGCTGATCGAGTTCGGCGACAAGATTCAATGGCACCCGGATTTCATGCGTCACCGGTACCGGACCTGGACGGAGAATCTCGCGTTCGACTGGGCGATCAGCCGGCAGCGCTATTTCGGCGTGCCGTTTCCGCTGTGGTACCGCCTGGACGATAACGGGCAGCCTGACTATGAGAACCCGATCGTGGCCGGCGAGTCCGAGTTGCCGGTGGATCCGATGACAGCGACGCCCCCAGGCTACGCCGAGTCGCAGCGCGACAAGCCGGGCGGTTTTGCGGGCGAGGGCGATATCTTCGATACCTGGTTCACTTCTTCGTTGTCGCCGCAGATCGTGGCGCAGTGGGGTGTGGATGAGGACCGCTACCGGCGCCTCTTCCCCATGGACGTGCGCCCTCAGAGCCACGAGATCATCCGGACTTGGGCCTTCTACACCATTGCCAAAGCGATGCTGCACGAGAACCGGATTCCGTGGAAGAACGTGGCGATCTCCGGCTGGATCTTGGACCCCGACCGCAAGAAGATGTCCAAGAGCAAGGGCAACGTGATGACGCCGGCGCACCTGCTGGACGACTACGGTTCCGATGGCGTGCGGTATTGGGCCGCGAATGCTCAACTGGGCTCGGACACGGCGTTTGACGTGAACGTGCTCAAGGTCGGCAAGCGGCTGGTGACCAAGCTGTTCAATGCCGCAAAATTCGTGCTGGGCCAGCCGGGTGAGCCCGGGGCGATCACCTACGAGATGGACCGCATTTTCCTGGAGCGTCTAAAGCAGTTGGTGGACCGCGCCACCAAGGCTTTCCACAACTATCAGCACGAGGTTGCGCTGGCCGAGACCGAACGGTTCTTTTGGACTGCGTTTACCGGCTCGTTCATCGAGATGTCGCGTGGGCGCTCGCGTGGAGCGATGGGCGCCGCGGCCCAGGCTTCGGCAATCGCTACGCTCCAGCTCGGGTTGAACGCGCTGCTGAGGTTGTTTGCTCCGTTCCTGCCTTTCATCACTGAAGAGATCTGGTCCTGGGGCTTTGCGGCGGAAACGGGCCATGCCAGCATCCACCAGGCAAAGTGGCCGTCGGCGGAGGACTTTGCGCAAGTGCCGGCGGTCGAGGACGCGTCGTTGTTCGAGGAGGCGGTGGAAGCCCTGGCGCTGATCAATAAGGGCCGTGCCGACGCGGGCGTCTCCACTGCGCGGGAGATCCAATCGTTGGTCCTGACGGCTCCGGCGGGACAGGCGGCCCGCCTTAGACGGGTTCAGGATGATGTGCGGCTGGCCGCGCGCGGACACGCCATCGAGATAGAAGACGGCGAGTGCCTGGCCGTGAGGACGATCGAATTTGTGCGGGAAGGAGCCTCCCAATGAGACTGGTGTGGCTGGCGATGTTTGTGCTGCCGCTGGCAGGGCAGGTGAACATGATTGAAGGCGCGCGAATCCGGCCGCACGTGAAGTTCCTGGCCAGCGACTTGCTCGAAGGGCGTGGTGTGGGTACGCGTGGCGGCCAACTGGCGGTGGACTACATTGCCGCGCAACTGGGCTCGATGGGGCTGAACGTGCGGTACCAGGAAGTGCCGCTTGTTTCTGTGACACCCCAGCCTTCTTCGACGCTGTCGGCGGCCAAGGGAGGCAAGACGCTGCCGTTTGAGTGGATGACCGGCTTTACCGGACGGTCGCTCCAGCAGGTTCCCTCAACGGGGTTCACCGCGGAAGCCGTCTTCGTAGGGCATGGAATCACGGCGCCGGAATTCGGCTGGCACGACTATGAAGGCGTCGATGTGAAGGGCAAAGTCGTGGTGCTGTTCACTAATGAGCCGCCGTCGGATGATCCGAAGTTTTTCGGCGGCAAGGCGCTGACATATTACGGACGCTGGACTTACAAGTACGAAGAAGCGGCGCGCCGGGGCGCCACGGCGGTGTTGATTGTCCATACGACGCCGACCGCGGGCTACGGATGGGGCGTCGTACAAGGACACGGGCGCGAACAGCCACAAGTCAAGAGGCGTACCGGAGAACCGGCGCTGGCGTTGGCGGGATGGCTTTCCGCAAGTGCGGCGGAGCGGCTGTTTGAGATGGCCGGGATGACCCTGGACGGCGCGCTGAACGCCGCCAATGCACGCGGCTTTCGCGCCAAGGCGCTGGGCGTTATGGTGAAGGGAAAGATGGACTCAGCGCTGCGCGACATCGTTACGACCAACGTCGTGGGTACGGTGGAGGGTAGCGACCCGGTCCTGAAGAATGAGGCGGTGGTCCTGACCGCCCACTGGGATCACCTGGGGATCGGCGAAGCCGTCAACAACGATCGCATTTATAACGGCGCGGTGGACAATGCCACAGGCTGCGCCATGCTTCTGGAAATGGCGCGCGCGTGGGCTTCCCTGCAACCGAAGCCGGAACGCACCGCTCTGTTTGTGTTTGTCACCGCCGAGGAGAGCGGGTTGCTGGGGTCCGAGTATTACGCTGAGAATCCCTTGATCCCGGCCGGCCGCACGGTGGTGAACCTCAACTTTGACGTCTGCTATCCGTTTGGCCGGACCTCGGACGTGGTTCTGGACGGCGCGGACCGCACCACCTTCTGGCCCGTGGTGCGGAGCGTGGCCAAGCAGTTCAACCTGACCATTACGGGAGATGCGCACCCGGAGCAGGGCCACTTTTACCGTTCGGATCATTTCTCGATGGCGAAGGTGGGAGTCCCGGCATTCTCCGTCGCCCAGGGGGATCATTTCCTCGGCAAACCGGAAGGGTACGGCGAAAAGGTGTTTCAGGAATACAACGAGAAGAACTATCATGCGCCCTCGGACGAGTACCGGGAGACATGGGACTTTTCCGGCATGGAGCAGATAGCCAGGTTTGGATTCACTCTGGGGCTGGAGGCGGCCAACCTGAATGCGCTGCCGACCTGGAACGCCGGAGACGAATTTCTGGCGGCGAGGGAGAAGAGTCTCGGACGGTAAAGGAGTCCGCGCTAGAGCCTGAGTTGGGTAGCGCGGAACGCCGGCTTAGCCCGCGGGGCCCAGCAACGCGACAATCGGGCCACGAATCTGGCCGGCGACTAATTCCGCAATCCGCCTGCCCTTAACCTTGATTTCGACGCTCAGCCCGACGGCTGAGAGCGCCTTGGTGATCTGCTGGAGAGCGTCTTTACGGTGGCGCACATCTTTCCAGGGGCTCAACAGTTGCAGCGCCTGGTCAAGGGTCTCGAAATTGAGAACGATCCAGTTATCCCGGCTTTCGATCTGCGGAGTCCCTGCCATACTTTTTCCTGGTAAGGTAATCGGCACTTCACTGACGTTTTAGTAGAGCTGTCAGTTGCAAAATCTCTCCTGGGTGAGGATTACCGCGCTTCTTTGATGGGGTTGGCAGCCCGCAAGTCTCACGTCCTGGTGATATCGTAATGGGACACACAGTCCCAGATACGGGTGTGGATTCAAGGGAGGAAGCTTTGTTACACCCAGTAGAGGACGATGGCTTGTCCGGATCCTCGGACGAGTTGATTGTCCTTAAGTTCCAGGAGACAGGGGATCCCCACTTTTTTGAAGAGCTTGTCCGGCGGCATCGCAAGTCCATCCAGCGTGTGTGTTTGAGAATCTTTGACGACGCTGCGCTGGCTGACGATGTGGTCCAGGATGTGTTTTCGAAGGTTTGGCGGGAGATATCACGGTTCGAGGCGAGGAATTTTCGGGCATGGATCCTTACGATCGCCCGAAACCGTTGTGTTAACGAGCTGAAGCGAAGTTTCCGGCGATACGAGGTTGCCGAAACTGCGGAGTCACTGATGGCCTCGGCCGAAAACAGCCCGGATGAACAGATGCGTCTGGAACTGGAAGCCTGCCTGCAAAAGCTTTCCGCGCCGCAACGAATTGTTGTGAAGCTGTTTTATTTTGATGGACTGAGCTACGAGGAAATCGCACAGAAGACTGGGTATCCGTCCAAGACGGTCAAGACCCACATTCAGAATGGAAGACGAATGCTGAGGAAATTTTGGGGCGAAGACGTTGATGGTAGATGATCCGGCCTTCGACCGGAAGGCGCGCGAGCGTCTCGCTGGTTTCGCCCGCGGCAAGGGACCGTGTCCCGGCGCCGAAACGCTCAATCTGTATGCCTCCGGCCAACTGCCCGCGCCGCAGTCCGAGTCCGTGCGCAGGCATATCGTACTTTGCGGACAGTGCGACCTGATCCTGGAGAAACTGAAAGAGTTCGACCGCCCGGAGGAATCGGGGAAACGCGGACCATGGTGGCGTTTGTTCTGGCATCCCGCCGTGGCGTGGGCGTGTGTCTGCCTATTGCTGATCCCGGCATGGCGCGGGTGGCGAATGCAGCCCGCCGCGCCTCCTCCCGCCGCTCTGGCGCCTGCCCCCCCACCGCCGGCTGAGGTTCCAGGGATTCAATCCTTGACTTACCTGAATTTGAACCGCACGCGCGGAATCGCACCGCGTGCCCTTAGCGGTGAGGGGCCCACAGTGGTCGCCTTCACCGTGCCTTCCATCCGGGGCGCCTCGTATTTCGCCCGGCTGCGTTCGGGCGGCCGTGAGTTCCGGCAACCAATTTACAGTTGGAACGGCTACGGCTCATACTATCTGCTGGTCGAAGATCCGGCCCTCTTGACTGACGGCTGCCAACTGGTTGTCGAAGAGACTAACAAGGCCCGCAAGACCCGCGAAGTCGCAACGTTCGATTGCACTCGCCAGCCTTAGCCGCCGCGTAGTTGTGCCGAACTGGAGAACCTTGGCGGCATGCGGCGGAAGCCGCAGGCACCGTTCTCGATTTCGACGCCGGCCTCGAGGGTGCTGGAGTTGAGCATTTGACAAGGATGGGCAGGAAATCGCAGTGAGACGCGGCGAGATCTACTCGGCGAATCTGGTCCTGAGATCCGGCTCGGAGCAAACGGGGCGTCGCCCTGTAAATTGTCGTCTCCCACGACGGCTGTAATCAGACCGCCGCCTGGCGGCCGGTTATCGTTGTTCCGATCTCGACTTCCGGATCACAGGGCGGGCGGGATCCGACGGTCGTCGAGATTCCAGCTCGTGCCGGAGGCCTCACAAGGACCTTGGACCGCGCGAAGCTGACCAACAGTGATCGGAACTTTGCCGGGCGGGATACTGGAAGAGTTGGCAGCCGGGCTGAAGGCGGCAATGGACTTGGACTGAACTCGCAGGCCAGAAGCCGATTTGGTTTGAAACTTGGGATTCTGGCGCTGACTTGGCTCCCCGTCGTTGACGAGTTTCGAACCTTGGCGGCATGCCCGCCGCCGGCGATAAATCCAGTTTTCTAGCCGCTAACGTTTGTCGTAGTTCCCTGGGTTCCCTGGTGTAGGGCTTGACACTGCCCTGCAGGCAAGACGTTATCTTACTTGCATGAAGACCACTGTCTCCTCCAAGGGCCAGATTGTTCTGCCGGCTGAGTTCCGGCAGATGGATCGTGTAGAACCGGGGCAGGAGTTCGACGTCGAGCGTCTCGATCGGGGCGACTATCGCCTCGTCCGGCGTTCGGCTCCGTCGAAGGAGGGCGCCATTGACTGGCTATTCGCCTGTCCGCAGAAGGGCTTCTTCGTCCCGATCGACTCTGAGTCGACGGATGCGCTGTGAAGTACTTGGTCGAAGCTAACATTCTGAGCGAGCCGACGAAACCGACGCCCGATCCGCGGGTCGTGGCGTGGCTTCGCACACATGAGCGGGATATTGCCGCCGATCCCGTCATTCTCGGCGAACTCCGATTCGGAATTCTCATCCTTCCCACGGGAAAGAAGCGGGCTGCCCTGGAACGCTGGTTCGACGCGGGGGTGGGGCGTCTCCACTGTCTTCCGTGGGACGCGGACACCGGGCTGAAGTGGGCGGAACTGCTGGCGCGTCTTCGCACAACCGGGAAAGGCATGCCGATCAAGGATAGCCTCATCGCGGCGACGGCGCTTGTCCACGGGCTGGCGGTTGCCACGCGAAATCGTGCTGATTTCGTGAACGCCGGCGTGCGTATTGTCGATCCATTCGTTGGTTGAGGTCTCGCGAACAAAGGATAGGTTGGGTCCTAGGTCCCGACGCGTTCGAACTCTCCCCGTCCAACTGGGAGGTGTTGATCGAAGTGATGGTCGCGCAATGTGTTGAGAGCGATCCGTGCGACCTGCTGGCCCGTGCCCATGACGGGCACCCAGTCGGACGAAACAAGTAGTCGCGAAATGTTTGGGATGTTTGAGATAAATGTTGGGTCGGAAGGCGCTCTTGTCAAGCTAAACGGCTGTCCTGGATCGAGCTACAGGACGGTGGCTCCCCAAGAACCAAGGAGTCCAACCCCCTCTCCGAGTTTCCATCGGATACTCGCATAATGATCGTGATATACTCACCTTATGAGTAAGCGACTCCAAGTGGTCCTTCCCGATCCCGAAATGGCCGACATCCAGCGCATAGCAAAGCGCGAACGATTGACAGTGGGAGAGTGGGTTCGCCGGGCGCTTCGGGAGGCGCGCGCCAGCCGGCCGGTGAACGATCCAGAAACGAAGCTGAAGGCCATCCGGCGAGGTGCGCAGTACTCGTTCCCGACTGCTGACTTGGAGCAGATGTTGCGCGAAATCGAGCGAGGGTACCAGGGTTGATCTTTGTCGATTCCAACATTCCGATGTACCTGATAGGAGCAGCCCATCCCCACAAGACCGAGGCACAGGTGATTTTGGAGCGTTTGATTGCGGCGGGGCAGCGTCTGGTTACCGACGCTGAGGTCTTGCAGGAGATTCTCCATCGGTATGCGGCGATTGAAAAGCGCGAAGCCATCGGACCGGCGCTCCAAGTTACGCTGGAGATTGTAGATGAAGTGTTTCCCATCGAGAAGAGGGAGGTTCTGCGCGCAGGGGAAATCGCCCAGAACCGGGCGCTACTCTCGGCCCGCGATGCGGTGCACATTGCTGTCATGGAGCGCCACGGCATTCGTTCGATTCTGAGCTTCGACGGCGATTTTGACCGCTGGCCGGGACTTCAGAGGATCCACCGAATCTGAGCCAACGGATCGCGGATCTCTCCCGCCGGGATGCTGTCAACAGAATCCCGCAAGTAGTGGCTCCCCGTCTTGGACGCGTTTCGAACTTTGGCGACCTGCCCGCCGCCGGCGATCAGAGGGGTTTTCCAGCAGATTGCCTTGCTTGAGGCAAGTTCGCTGGTACCGAGTGCATAGAGAGCGCCATTACTCCCTCTCGCCGCGGCGCGCCAACTGCAGAATCTCCACGGAGTTGATCGTTGGAGCCTGGTTGCGGAAGGCCACGGTGTACCACGCCGTTTTGTGCATGCCCCGGACAGCATCGAGGTAGTTCACACTCGCGTCCCGTTCCACGTAG
>JADZCI010000144.1 GCA_020851655.1 Bryobacterales bacterium | reverse complement strand
TTCCCGCGTCGAAGTGAATTGCCACGGTCTCGGTAATCTGCTCCTGCAAGTCGCGGAGATCCCGCCCCTGAGTCGTGATGCCACCAGTCCCGTCAGGGTCGTCCCATGAGGCGACCAGCCACCCCGATTCCTCGTCGCGCTGTACTTGCAGAGTTATCTCACTCATGGACTTGAACTTATTAGTTCACACGGATACGGCCGGTTCACTTTCAAGGATCCTCCGTCGATTGGTTTCCCAGTACGAGTTCCAGGCTGCGAGGCAACTCGCCGAAGAATGGAGCTCCCTTTTTGGGGCGGGTTCTCTGGTTACGGGCGGATGGCCGAGCCGCGTGCAATCGCTAATGGAATCATACTATTGACCCATGCCGCTAGCAGCCACAATAATCAGGAACGTGACCCGATGGGGCAATGGGCAAACTGCTCATCGGGCGGCGGAGTAGCTTGCTGAAGAAATCGAAACAGCAGCGGGAGTAGGGACCTTACGACCTTCATACGCGGGCAACGCGTCGAGGTCCAACGGTAGATCGGAAGTACTCAACGGAGTTTGGGCGAGTGGGAGAAGGCGGAGTGGAGCAATCAGTACCATGAGGGATCGTGTAACGCGCATTGTGCTCGCAACTCTATTTGTTGCTTTGTTGGCGGCGCCCCCTATTTATAAGCGGGTGTTGCTGGCACGGCGCACGATCCCGAGTTCGACAAGCGGCCCCGTACTCGCCCGTTACGGGCTGCAATTCACCGAGGCAGCCAAGGCTTCCGGGATTCAATTCACCCATCGCGCCCCCACTCTGGACGCGAAACTCGGGCACATCATGGAGCAGGTGGCATCCATGGGAGCCGCCGTGTCGGTGGTCGATTACGATCGCGATGGCTGGCAGGACATTTATGTCGTGAACAGCGGGGAAGACACCCGCAACGCCCTGTACCGGAATCTGGGGAACGGGACGTTTCGGGACGTGGCGGCGGAAACCGGTTTGGCGGACCTGAACGCGGCTGGAACCGGCGTCTGCATGGGTGCGGTCTGGGGAGACTACGACAACGATGGCTACGAAGATGTCTTTGTATACAAGTGGGGCCGGCCCGAACTATTCCGCAACGAAGGGGGCGCGCGGTTCACGCGCGTGACCGAAGAAGTTGGCCTGCCGGAATGGGCGAATATCAACTCGGCGGTGTGGCTGGACTTTGACAAGGACGGCAAACTCGATCTCTTCGCGGGTGGTTACTATGCGGAGAGCGTGAATTTGTGGCGCCTCAAATCCACGAAAATAATGCCCGAGAGTTTCGAATACGCGTCCAATGGCGGGCGGAAGTACCTGTTTCACAATCTTGGCGGCAGACGGTTTGAGGAAGTCTCCGGGAAGCTTGGAATCCAATCGCGCCGCTGGACACTGGCAGCCGTCGCCGCGGACCTTCGCGGGACCGGGTACCCGGACATCTTCGTCGCGAACGATTACGGAATGTCGGAGTTCTACGTCAACGAAGGGGGCAAGCGGTTTCGTGAAGCCGGGAGAGAGACCGGCGTCGGATACGTTCCCAAGAGCGGTATGAATGCGGCGGTCGGCGACGTGTTGAACCAGGGCCGTTTCTCGATCTACGTCTCAAACATTTCCGAAGAGGGCGTGCTCATACAAGGCAACAATCTGTGGATGCCTCAAGCGGGCGGTGTGAGCGGCAAAGTGCGGTATGAGAACACGGCGAACGCGATGGGGGTTGAGTTGGGGGGATGGAGTTTTGGAGCGCAGTTCGGCGACCTCAACAACGACGGATATCTCGATCTCTATTTGACGAACGGCAATTTGTCGCTCGACCGGAAGCGAAGCTATTGGTACGACTATTCCATGGTTGCTGGCGGAAACAAGGCGATTATCTCGGATGCGGCAAACTGGCCCGCTCTCAACGGACGCTCACTGAGCGGTTACCAGCAAAAAAGTGTCTGGATCAACGATGGCCAGGGCCACTTCAACGAGGTCGCGCAAATGGCCGGCGTCACAGACCGCTACGATGGGCGCGCAGTGGCGCTGGCCGACTTCAGCAATCGCGGCGTATTGGATGCGGCCGTCGCCAGCCAACGAGCGCCGCTGCTGCTGTATAAGAACACTGTGGCGCCGGCTAACCGCTGGATCGAATTCGCCCTGGAGGGCAGCCGCAGCAATCGCAGCGCGATCGGGGCGCAGGTTCGAGTCTTCTGGAACGGCGAGGAGCAAGTACAAGAGGTCTCCGGCGGCAGCGGTTTCTCGTCACAGAACCAACGGCGTCTGCATTTCGGGCTGGGACGAGCCGAGTCGATCGACCGGGTGGAGATTCGCTGGCCGTCGGGCATGCGGCAGACAATCACCGCACCCGTTCTGGACCAGATTCATCAATTGAAGGAGCCATCGAAGTGATTTCCGCTTCCGGGCTTGAGCGATTTTTCCGCAACGAAAACCGTTACCTGCCGCCCCTGCTCAGCACCGCGATCCTGATCGTGGGACATCTCTCATTTGGTTTGCTGGAGAGCTTTTCCCGTACGCTTCTGGCGGTTGGAACCAGCATTGCGCTGGAGCTTGTACTGGGACGCCTGGTATATGGCAAGGTTCTGAACGTCGGCAGCGCCTACATGACGGGCATCAGCGTGGGCATTCTGATTCGCTCCCCTGAATACTGGCCCTATGCCCTGACGAGCGCGATCTCGATTATGTCGAAATACGTCATCCGGTGGCACGGGCGGCATTTGTGGAATCCGTCCAACTTCGCTATCTGCGCCGTGCTGTTAATTGCGCCGGAGGTCGTGGCGACGCTAAGCATCCAATGGGGCAACGATATCCGCCCCATGGTCATCATCTGGATTGTGGGCCTTTGGGTGGTCTGGCGCGTGCGCCTGTTCCACATCAGCATGGCCTATGCCGTTTCGTTTGCCGTTCTGGCATTCATACGGAGCGCGCTCACCGGCCATGCCTTTCTGGCCGAAGTGGCGCCGATTACGGGCCCCATGTATCAACTATTTGTCTTCTTGATGATGACGGATCCGAAGACCACGGTGAAACCTCGTTGGGCTCAGATACTGGTGGCGATCCTGGTTGCGGTGGTGGAGATGTTCTTGCGGCTGGAAGAGGTCATCTATGCGCCGTTTTATGCCCTCACGATAGTCGGTCCGATCGCTATGGCGATCGAGATCTGGAAGCAGGCTAGGCACGATTCCCGACTGGAGGACAAGGTGGTGGCTGCTTGAAGCCCGGCGCAGCCCGTTCGGTTCTATTGCCGGCATTAGTTGCAGCGGCGCTCATTGTAGTCTGGTACTTTGTCTCGGCCGCCGGACTGTTCCCCCCCAGCGCATTTCCATCGCCTGATGCGGTGGTCAAGGCGTTCGCGCAGGAAGCCAAAAGCGGACGCCTGTTCAACGATATCGTCACGTCGCTGTTCCGCGTCAGTTGCGGATTCCTGATCGCGGTCGCCGCCGGTATCCCGCTTGGGGTGTGGATGGGGCAAAAACTACCGGCGCGAACCGCGCTGTTGCCGATTACGAACTTCTTCCGGAACCTGTCGCCGCTTGCATGGATGCCGTTTGCGATTCTCTGGTTCGGCGTCGGAGACTCGGCATCGATCTTCCTCATCTTCCTCTCGGTGTTCTTCCCGATCGTCCTGGCAACGATGGCGGCGGTGGCCGGCATCCCCGCCGTGCACTTTCAAGTCGCACGCAGCTACGGTCTCCGCAGGTTCGAGAAGTTAACCCAAGTTACCCTGCCGGCGATTATGCCGCAGGTAATCACGGCGCTACGAGTTACTGCTGGAGTGGCGTGGCTGGTGGTGGTTGCGGCCGAGATGATCGCGGGACGCGACGGTCTCGGCTTTGCCGTGATGGATTCCCGCAACGGATTGCGTTCCGACATTCTGGTTGTGGAGATGATCGTGATCGGGGTGATCGGGGTGCTGATCGACCGGGTGCTGGTTCAACTCACCACAATTCCGAGCGTGCGGTGGGGCTATGAGCGTTAGCATCGCGTCCCAAGTGAAACCGCTCGAACTGCTGGACGTTTCACTCTCATTCGGCGTGGTAGAGGTCCTGCGCGATATCTCTCTGGCCATAGCTCATCGCGAGTTCGTCGCCGTCGTCGGGCCGTCGGGTTGTGGCAAGTCGACACTGCTCAAAGTGCTCTCCGGCGATGAGGCGCCATCCACCGGCACAGTCACACGGCAGGGACAGGTGAGGACTGTCTATCAGCAGGATGGCCTGTTCCCATGGCGGACGGTGACGGAGAATATCTCGCTGGGTCTGCGATTCGTGACCGATGACCAGGAACGCCAGCGGCAGTTGGCGGAGTTGTTAGATCTGATCCGGCTGCACGGGTTCGAGAATCATTATCCGCATCAGCTTTCGGGCGGTATGAGGCAACGGGTGGAACTCGCGCGCGCACTGGCCGGTGATTCCGACATCCTGCTGATGGATGAACCTTTTTCCGCGCTCGACTACCTGACGCGTCTACGGATGCGCGGCGAACTGGTGCGGCTTCTCGAGGAACGGCCTCGCACCGTTGTGCTCGTCACCCACGATATCGAGGAGGCTTCTCAACTGGCCGACCGCGTGTTGGTGCTGACAGACCGCCCGGCAAGGATCAGGCGCGAGATCACGATTGCGTCACCGCGCCCGCGTGATCTGATCGAGAACGCGGTAGTCGAAGCGGCGCGCCGGATCCTGGCCGAAGTCGACATCGAGTCTCCAAGGTAGGTAGATGATGCCCGGTTCACACGCAACGCGATGGATTCTGGGAGCTGTCGTTTTCACGGCCATGCTGGGAGTCCTACGTTACAAGCCCTGGGTTGCGCCGGAGGCTCCGGCGGGACCGCCTCGCGAAGAACTCAAGGTCGGGTTTCTTCCTGTGACTTGCCATCTCACCTGTCCCGTTACCGATTTCGCCACACGCACCAGCCGGGGTACCCGCTTTGAATCGCAGCGATTCACCGATTTTCCAACGATGGTGGAGTCGATGAAGTCGGATCGGCTCGAGGCAAGCTTTATGATCGCGCCGCTAGCGATGAAACTTCGAGAACAGGGAGTGCCGGTGAAGATTCTCTACCTGGGCCATCGCGACGGGTCGGAGGTGATGGTACGGAAGGATTTGCCGGCTAAGAACCTGCGCGACCTCCGGGGCAGAGTGTTCGCGATCCCGAGCAAGTACAGCAACCAGTACCTCGTCATCAACAGGCTTCTCGAGGAGCAGGGCGTAGGCGCAGATGAGATCCATTTCATCGAGATGCCGCCACCCGACATGCCGGGTGCGCTCGCCGCCAAAGCGATCGACGCATACTTCGTCGGCGAACCGCATTGCGCGCGGGCGGAACTCGATGGTAGCGGGCGCGTCCTGTACTATGCCAAGGACATCTGGCCGCAGTTCATTTCCTGTGTACTGGTGGCACACGAGAAGTTGATTCGAGAGCGTCCCGCGGTGGTGAGAGATCTGGTGCGTGGCATTGCGGAGAGCGGTGAATGGGCCGAGAGCCACCGGATTGAAGCAGCCAAGGTTGTTTCGCCGTACTTCCGCCAGAACGAGAATCTGGTCCGTTTCGTACTCACAAAACCTCCGGACCGGGTCAGTTACCGGATGTTGAATCCCAGCGATGCGGAAATGCAGCGGATCGCCGATATGGCCATGAAAGCGGGACTGCTCCAAGGCCGTGTCGATGTTCGCGAGTTGTTAGACCGATCGTTCATCCCGGCTGATATCAAGCCCGCAAGAATCGATGCGCAATGAGCCGGCGGATTTCTGTTGCGCTCGGCGCCACTGTGCTGTTTGTGATCTGCTCCGGTTGCAGCCGGCCCGCGGGTCTTCCGTCCCCAGGATCTAGCGAGTATCGCGAACTCTGTTCGGCGTTCTACCTCGGCTTGGCTGCCCTGCAATCCGGCGAGGATGTGAACGCGAGAAAGGGACTGAAGCGTGCTACCGAGATCGCGCCGGGCGAGCCTGCCGGCTGGGTGAATCTCGCGCTGCTGGACGCCCGGCAGCAGGAGTTTGACGCGGCGTTTCAAAACCTGCAACAGGCCCGTGCACTCGCTCCGGACGACAGCAGGATCGAAGGCTTACTCGGGTTAATCGAGAGCCGTCGCGGAAAGGTTGCCGAAGCGGCGGCCCATTACCGGAAAGCTGTTTCCCTGGATGGCGCCAACCTGCGAGCGCTGTACGCCTGGGCTGTGGAGACGGAACGAGCGCAGGGTCCTTCCAGTGATGCCGATGCTCTCGAGTTATTGACCCGGATTCAGCGGATACGCCCGGACAACAAGCCGGTCCTTCTCGACATCATCCGGCTGGCCGCGAAACGGAATGATCTCGAGCGTCTGAAAGCGGCGGTCACGTCATTGGGTAGCGACGAAGAGTCGTGGCCGGACATTTCGAAAGAACGTTACGCCCGGCTCCAGAAGGCCCTGGCGGCTCAAGATCTCCGCAGTGCGGCCATTGAAGCGCAGTTTCTCCGGAATACGCTGGTTCGGACATTGAATTACCGGCGTGGTCTGGATGAGGTGAAGCTGCCCGACAGCGCGGTCGGTGATCCGTTTCTGAAGTTCTTGAAATTGCCGTCGGCTTCCTCGGAACCCGCCCCGCCCGATACCGGGCTCCGCTTCGAAGAACAGGCGCTGAAGGGCGGTTCGGGCAACGTTACCTGGGTGGGCGCTGTGCCTCTCGGTGCGGCGGAAGACGTGGCTGTCTTGTGGGCGGATTCCGCGGCGGTCCGCCTGGAGAACGGTGCGGCATTGCCGATTGCGCGGCTCAGGGATGCCGCATCACAACCGATGTTCTCAATCAACGCAATTCTCGGCGCGGACCTGAATTATGACTTCAAGACGGATCTGGTAATCGCGACACCGGCCGGGCTGCACATCTATCAGCAAACTCCACAGGGCGGCTTTAAGGACTGGGGAGCAAGGTCGAAGCTCGCCGCGCCGATCCGGAACGGATCGTACACGGGAGCCTGGGCGATCGACTTTGACCTCGACGGCGACCTGGACGTCGTGCTGGGTGCAACGGGAGGCGAGCCGCCGGTGCTTCGGAATAACGGCGATGGGACATTCATTCCTGTTTATCCGTTCAAAGGAGTGCACGGGCTTGTGTCGTTTACGACCGCCGATATTGACGGCGAAGGCACTCCAGACGCCGCACTCATCGACTCGTCGGGGAGACTGTTCGTCTTTATGAATGAGCGCCTGGGCTCCTACAGCCGGAGAGATGTACCGGCGCAGCTGACGGATGGCAATGTGGCGGTCGCCGCCGGCGATTTGGACGGCGACGGATTGATCGACTTCGCCTTGTTGCGAACCGGATCGAGGATCGTGCGGCTGTCCGGCCGCGACTTCGGCGCTTCCTGGGACTCGCAGGACATCGGGCAACAGGCCGGGGGCGCGAAATCGCTAACCCTTGCGGACCTGGACAACAACGGCAGCCTCGACATCGTGGCGGGCGACCAGGTTCTGTTGGGAGATGGAAAGCGCTTCATCGCCGCCTCGAAACTTCCGTTTCACTTCTTCTCGATCGCTGATGTGAATCAGGATGGACGCCTGGACGTGCTCGGGTTGAGTGCGGCGGGGACGGCCGCGCAACTCACCAACGCCGGCACGAAAAAGTACCGCTGGCAGGTGATTCGCCCAAGGGCTGCGACGGTGATGGGGGACCAACGGATCAATCCATTCGGCATCGGCGGAGAGATCGAAATCCGCTCCGGGTTGTTCACACAGAAACAGATCATCACCTCGCCGATCCTGCACTTCGGGCTCGGAGAACATGCCGGGGTCGAGTTTGCCAGGATCGTATGGCCGAACGGGATCATCCAGGCCGAGTTCGGCTTGAAGGCGGATCAATCCGTTCTTGCGCAACAACGCCTGAAGGGGTCCTGTCCGTTTCTCTTCGCCTGGGACGGACGGCAAATGCGCTTCCTGAAGGACGTCGGTCCCATGTCCGCGGCCATTGGCGCCCACCTTGACGGCCAATCGCTGGAACCTATCCATCAAACGGAGCAGTGGTTCAAGATCGATGGCGGACAGCTTGTTCCGCGATCGGGTTACTACGACATTCGGCTGACGAACGAATATTGGGAAACGCATTATGCCGATCGTTATGCGCTGATGGTTGTCGATCATCCGAGTGGTTCCCACGTCTACGTCGACGAGCGCGTGGCGCCTGAACCGGCGCCGCTGAAGGTTTATGTCACGGCGGCGCCGGAGCCGTTCGCGAGCGTGAAGGATCAGGCGGGCCTGGATGTCAGCGCCACGGCAAATCAACTCGATGCGCGGTACTTGAGCACATTCGGCATGGGGCAGTATCAAGGATTTACTCACGATCATTGGGTTGAACTGGAGATCCCGGGTCATGCGCCGAAGAACGGGCCCCTCTACGTGATTGGAAGTGGCTACATTCGTCCCTGGGATGAGACGATCACCATGGCGCGAAGCCAGGGAGATAGCCCCAAACCGCAGGCATTGCGCATCGAGGTTCTCGACAGCGGCCGCCGCTGGGTGACGGCACAAGAGGGGCTCGGTATTCCCGCCGGCCGTTTGAAGACCGTAGTGTTCGACGTCAGCCGGTTGTTCCGCGCTGGCACGCCACGCCGCTTGCGCATCCGCACAAACATGGAGGTTTATTGGGACAGCCTCACGTGGGCTGTGGGTTTACCTGATGCCGATATCAAGGCCGAGCGTTCCGTCCTTCAACAAGCCGAGCTTCGCTACCGCGGCTACTCGCTGCTGACGCAGGATGGACCCTCGTCACCGGAGTTGCCGTACTACGACACGATTGTCCGGACAGCGCCGCGATGGCGGGATCTTGAGGGATATTACACTCGCTACGGTGATGTTCGTGATCTCCTGGAAACGAGCGACGATCGCATCGTCCTGGTAAACTCCGCCGACGAACTCCGATTGCGGTTTGCCGCGCTGCCTCCGGTTTCCAACGGCCGGAGTCGCGACTACGTCTTCATTACCGACGGATGGATCAAGGAAGGCGACTATAACTTTCGGTTGTCGAGGTCAGTGCTGCCGCTGCCGTATCACGGCATGAAGTCGTATACGGCGCCGCTCTTGCCGCTCGAACGCGATGCCGTCTACCAAAGGCATCCCTCCGATTGGCAGCAATTTCACACCCGCCACGTTACTCCGGAACCGTTCGCGCGAGCTCTCTGGAATATCGCTGACCGGAACCGGCGTTTGTCTCACTGACGGATGCGCGGCCTGCGCGTTGTCTACTCCAGCGACTCGGGCCCAGGGGGTAACTTATTGAACTAACCCTCTTGAAAGCTCTGGATTATGATTAAGCCTACGAGGGTGCTTACACGTGGCTAGCGGCGTTCCCATAAGCCAGGAGAGGCCCGGCTTTTTCTGGCTGGCTCTTGGTCTGGGCGCCGTATTTGTGGGGTTGTACGGGTTTGCGCTGAGCCTGATTCTGAGGTATCGCGCCGTTTCGACGGGGGCCGATGCTCAGTGGATCTTCCCGCTGCTTCTGGTCAGTGTCGCCTATTGCGCGATGGGCATGCTGATGGGCCTGGTGCGGCCGGAGCAGGGAATTACCCGGCTTGGATGCATTTCGGGGCTGGTGATCGCCCTGCACATGCTGGGTCAGGCTTTGGGATTCTTCCGCAACACGATCGTGGGCGCCGAATCGGTCGTTCTGGCTGCGCTGAATTCCGTGGTTCCCTGGCATCTCATCGCCGGATACCACTTCTTCTCCCGGTTTCCTGACGCTTCGTCCGAAAGCCGGCCCTGGATCGTTTTGCGAATAGGCATCGTTGTTTATGGGCTCGCCATCTTTGTGCCCAGGCTACTGCTCAACATACTGCGGCTGCTCGAACGGCGCGACTTACCTGGTCCGATTCCAGTCGAACCAGACTGGCTGGCCGCCTACGAGCGGAACGCCGACTGGTTTGAAGCGCTGTTCCTCTTGATCACCGTTGTGAGCATCTGCGCGGTGCTGGCCAGAAACTACCGCAATGTCACGGATCCGGGGCAGTTTCTCCGCCTTCGCTGGGTAGCGTGGGGCGCCGCGGTGGGTCTGTTTCCGGTGCTGGTGTACGCGCTTGGGACGTTCCTGCTGTTCGCCGCCGGAAATCGCGCGCTGGCGCAAGACAGCCGTCTCTGGACGGTGCGAGTTTGCGTCAATCTCTTTGCCTGCATCATTCCTGTGACGCTGGGCTACGCCGTGGTCAGGCACCGCCTTCTGGGAATCAACGTTGTGGTCCGGCGTGGAGTACAGTACCTGTTCGCCAAGAACGTCCTAAGACTTGTGCTGCTGGTTCCAATCCTGGTGATTGCCTTCTCCGTTATCTCCAACCCGCACCGGACCATCGCGCAAGTTCTGTTCCGGAACTCGATCTACTTTTACGTCTTTCTGACGATCACCGCCGCGCTCAGCTTGAGATTTCGCAGACAGCTCACGTCCTGGGTGGACAGGCGCTTCTTTCGCGAGGCCTACGACAGCGAACAGATTCTGCTGGGCCTGATCGAGCGCGTCAAGTCGGCCGAGTCGGTTCCAGAAGTTTCCCGGTTGGTTACGACGGAACTGGAATCCGCGCTTCACCCGGCTTGCGTGTACGTGTTCTATCGTCCCGAGGGTTCGCCGGAAATGAAGTTGAGTTCGTCGTCGGCGAACCTTGTGCAGGACCTCGTGATGCCGCCGGGTTTCACCATCCTGAAGTCGATGCAGGACCTGCCTGTCCTGCAAGACATTCCAGGGCGCGCCGGGCAATGGCCGGCGGCGGAAGTGGAATGGTTCGGGCGCCTCAACATACGGCTGATTGTGCCGATGGTGGATGCCGTCAACACGCTCACCGGTCTGCTGCTGCTTGGCGGCAAGCAGTCGGAGCAGGATTACAGTGCTACGGACCGCGGTCTGTTACGGGCAATCGCCGGCCAGATAGGCGTTGTGCTGGAGAACCTGCGCCTCCGGGACCGTGTCAATCGCGAGCTCCTGATTCGCAAAGACGTTCTGGCGCGGCTGGAAGGCCCCGCAATGGAGCTTGTCAGGGAGTGCCCGGCCTGCGGCGCCTGTTACGACGGTGGGGCGGCGGTCTGCGCCTTGGACGGGACAGAACTGACTTTGACGCTCCCGGTGGAGCGGACGATCGACGGCAAGTACCGCCTCGAACGTCTGCTGGGCAAAGGCGGCACGGGAGCGGTCTACGAAGCCTCCGACCTGCGCCTGCATCGAAGAGTGGCCGTCAAGATCATGGTGGGCAGCCTGTTTGGCGACGATATCGCCCTGCGCAGGTTTGAGCTGGAGGCCCGGTCGTCGGCGCGCCTGGCACATCCGCATATCGTCACCATTCACGACTTCGGGACGCTGCGGGGCGGCGGCGCCTACCTGGTGATGGAGCTGCTGCGCGGAACGACCTGGCGGTCGGAGTTACGCCGGTGCTGGACAATTCCTCCGGAACAGCTCGCCGAATGGGTAAGTCAGCTTTGCGCCGGAGTGGAGGCCGCGCACCGGGTCGGGGTTGTTCACCGGGACCTGAAGCCGGAAAACGCGCTGATCACCTCGTCACAGGGCAAGGACCATCTCAAAGTTCTGGACTTTGGCTTGGCGAAGCTTCGTTTCATGGAGAAGGGGAGGTTGGACAACCTGACTGTGCCTGGATCCATCCTCGGAACCCTCGGTTACATCTCGCCGGAGCAGTTTATTTCAGGCCTGGCTGATGAGCGCAGCGACATCTTCTCGATTGGCGTCATGACGGTTGAGTCCTTGACTGGAGAGCTGCCGTTCCGTGGCGCGACGCTGGCCGAGATGCTGCGCGGCGTGCTCAACGACACGTTCCACTTACAAGGCGAAGGCGAACGGGTTACCGCCCTCGATCGCGTGCTGCAACGCTGCCTGGCCAAAGACCCGAAGAGCCGCTTTGAGTCGGTCTCCCGGCTCAGGGACGAACTGGTTCCGGCGATCCGTTTCTGTCCCGCCCTGAACTATCCTCCGAAGCCCTGGCGCGACGCGGCGAATGTGAGCACCAGGAAAGCAGGTGCGTAAGTGGCAAAAAACTGGTACTAATTGCTGAAGAGGAGTTTGTTATGCCCTGGGAATCAGTTTCCACCTTCACGCTCACCTCATTTGCCCCCATCGCTCGCGGTCATGAGATCGCCCGCGAACTGGCGACGAATGAGAACCTCATTACTGCGCTGGGAGAGCTGGCGGCGAGTCCGGCTCTGCGCGATCAGGCCGCTGCGGACCCGCTGGCCTTCGCTATTTCAAGGGGAGTCACGCTGCCAAAGGGGTCCGTTATAGCGGTCAGGAGGTACAACCAAGTTTGGGAAGTCGAGATCACGGTTGAAGAAGGCGGATATACTTACACCAACGGTTTCAACAGTAGCAGGGGCTTCTACCACCGTTAGCGTTCCGCTTAGTGTCCGGTGTGCGCAATACACTCGATTTCCACCCGCACGTCACGCGGCAGACGGGCGGCTTCGACCGTGGCCCGGGCGGGCGGGTTGGCCGCGAAGTAACGCGCGTAGACTTCGTTCATGGCGGCAAACTCGCTCATGTCCTTCAGGAAGACCGTCGTCTTCAGGACTTTGTCGAGACCCGAACCGGCGGCTTCCAACACGGCTTTCAAGTTCTCCAGGACACGCACGGTCTGTTCGGCCACGCCGCCATCCACCATTTGGCCGGAAGCGGGATCCAGAGGAATCTGCCCGCTGCAAAAGACCATGCCGTTCCAGAGGACCGCTTGAGAATAGGGTCCGATAGCCGCGGGCGCGGCGGGAGTCGAGATGATTTCTTTCATGTGTTCTTTCTAGTCTCCCATCCTCAGGGTGCCTGTGAGGTCCGAAGCGCGCGGGATCTTTTGTTTCTTCAGAAATCGCTCGAGCTCCCGTGTAATCCGCAAGACCGCGCGAGGATCCCAGAAGGTGGCGGTTCCGACCTCGACCGCCGCCGCGCCGGCAATCATGAACTCGGCGGCGTCTTCACCCGTGGCGATTCCTCCTAATCCGACAACCGGAATCCGGGCCGCTTTCGCAGCTTCGTACACCAGGCGGAGGGCAACCGGCTTAATGGCGGGCCCCGAGAGTCCTCCGAAGCCGTTTCCAAGGCGCGGGCGGCGGGTACGCGCGTCGATCGCCAGCGAGATGAACGTGTTGACTAGCGAGACCGCGCCGGCGCCCGCTTCCTGCGCGGCTTGCACCAAAGGCTCGATGCGGGCGACGTTGGGCGACAGTTTCACGATAAGCGGCCGGCGGCAGGCCTTCCGGACTTCCGACACAAGCTCCGACAGACAAGCCGGGTCGGACGAGAAGTAGATTCCTCCGTGGCGGGTGTTTGGGCACGACACGTTCAGCTCGTAGGCGGCGAGGCCTTCATGGTCTTCGAGCACACGAACCACTTCCACGTAATCTTCCACCGCATAGCCGAAAACGTTGGCAATGACCGCGGTGTCATACCGCCGCAGGGCCGGCAGCTTCGTGGCGGCAAACGCGCGCACACCGATGTTTTGCAGACCGATGGAGTTCAACATCCCGCCCTCGGCTTCCCACACGCGGGGCGCCTGGTTGCCCTTCATGGGCTCGCGGGACAAGCCCTTGACGACAAAGCCGCCGATCTTGTTCAGGTCGACGATCGATTCGAATTCGACTCCGTAGGCAAAGGTTCCGGAAGCGGCCAGAACGGGGGCGCGAAGGGGAATGCCGCAAAGACTGACCGTCAGGTCCGGCGCCATTCCCATCTGATTCAAGTGTAACCAAGGTCGCCAACGGCCTCGATCACAATGTCAGGCCGGTCGAGTTGGACCCAGTGGCCGCTCCCTTTGGCGACGAGATGCCGGCCGCGCGCCGAACAGGACGCAATCCGGCGGTGTTCCTCGATGACCTCCAGCGGTGAAGTTTCGGCCGAGATGACGGTTACCGGAATTCGCGACAATGCCGCATCGTCCACGCTCAGCGCGCAGGCGCCGGGGATCTGATCGAGGTAGTCCGCCATGCTGGTAAAGCTCTTCGCCAGACACCAGTGGCTGCGGACCATAGGCCAGACCTCCGGGGGCAGTTTGCGGACTTCGCCCACCAGGCGTTCCGTGACGCCCGATCCCCGTCCGGAGGAGGCCTTCGCAATGGCTTTCGGGATGAGGCGGAAGCCGGACACCAACAGATCGAGTGCAAGGCGGACGACACCGAAGCGCGCCAGAACCGCGCC
This sequence comes from Bryobacterales bacterium, assembly GCA_020851655.1. Classification (GTDB taxonomy): domain Bacteria; phylum Acidobacteriota; class Terriglobia; order Bryobacterales; family Bryobacteraceae; genus JADZCI01. Next base: position 3,152 of record JADZCI010000144.1, on the reverse strand, counting down.
CCACCGGGACAGGAACACCGCGCGAGAAAGGCGATAGCGCTGCTCGGGCGTCAACGGATTCCATTCCAGGGGCACGAGCGGGTCGAGCAGCACCAGGGCCGCAACATCTTCCGGATGCGCCGCCGCGTAATGGCGCAGAAGCAGTCCTCCGAACGAGTGGCCGACAAACAGGCAAGGCCGGCGGATGTGCGCCGCGTCGAGGGTCCGGCGCAGTTCGGCGACAAGATTCGGCGCCGTCCGCGGGGTCTGGGCGCGGCGGCTCCACCCCAGCCCGGCGCGGTCATAGCTGAGGGTACGCGCCTGTCTGGCCAGCACCGGTTGCAGGCGCTGCCAGCTTAGCGAGGTGGCGGCCACGCCCGCCTCCAAGACAATGTCCCGCGGACCCTCGCCTTGCTCGTAGATATGGAGCCCGTCCAGCAGCCGGCCCGGCGGGGGAAAGCGGCGCCGGTCACGTAGCGCGCCGAACTGCTGATAGAGAATGCCCAGAACTGGAACTGCCAACAAGGCTGCCAGCAGCCAGGACAATCGGCCTTAGCCCTCGGCTTTCCCGATCAGGATGATGCTGACGGGCGTCGAACCGACCTTGATGGTCAGCACGACATCTTGGTCGCCCATGGGCTCAAATCCGGGCTTGGCGCCCGCATCGCTTTTCCAATAACTCAACACCAAGGGATGCGGCGTGCCGGAAGCCTTGCGGCTCATCTCCATGAGGGGATCGAATGCCGGCGTAGCCGCACCGTCCGTATCGGTTGGGAGCGAAAGGACCAGAAAATCGCGTTGCGGCGCCACTCCCAGATGATCGCCGTTGAGCGGAAAAAGGCTATGGCGCATCGTGTAAACGCCGGGTTTAATCGTCTGTCCCCGCCGGTCGTAATGCCGGGCGGGGAACCGGATGGCGCCGATGAGGGCGCCATGCGGGAACGCCGTAAAGGTGGAGTTCTCTTCTTTGCTTCCGCCGGCAGGTTCAGCAGCCCGCATCCATACCTCGCAGAGTACGGAACCGTCCGCTTTGAGGACCTTGACGCCGTCTTTGACCAGCAGTGCTTGCACCGATGGCGAAAGATCGGAGGGTGGAGGTCCGGCGGGCGCGGTCTTGTATTGACCGAACAGCAACGATGCGGCGAAAACAGTAAGCGGCAACAACTTGTGCATCAATAGGCGACTCCTCTCTTTCAAGTCTATCGGATGCGCCGCGGGCCGCCGCGCCGGGCTACTCGATGTGCGGCAGAACGTTCCGGTCAATCTCGGCGTCTGTCCAAGCCGGGACCTGCACGTTCTTGTGCAGGCTCCAGCGTTCGATGTGTTCGATATAGGCGCCCGATGGAACCTTGGACATGGGACCCATCGTTTCGATTTCGAGGAATTTCTCGTTGGTGAACGTTTCGTAGGACGCGCCGAAGTCGGGATGCGGCTTGGACGGATCCGCATCGTAGCGTTTCACAAACAGGTCCGATCCCAGCAGGTATGCGCCCCAGGTCTTGGCGTTAAAGTGGCCCAGCTTTGTCGGGGTCGAGTTCCGGGGATCCTGGCGGAGCAGCAGGTATTTCTTGGTGAAGGTCCAACGCGGGTCCGACAGGTCGCTGAACGCCCACATGATGAGGGGATTGGTGGGCTGCAAGTCCTTGGGGTGTGTGCCGCGCGGCGGAAAGCCCGTGATGCCGGTTCCACCCTGAGCCATCATCGTGAGGACCCAGGTTGCGAATTCCAGCGGCATGTTGGTCTTGTTGTAGAGCCGGTGTAGGATGCGTACGCCCGGACCCTGTGGGTTCATGCGAATAATGAGCTGCTTCTGGACGCCCGTGCTGGGCTCCACGGCGGACGTCGCCACCAGCGCGTCGCCGTCCTGCTTCACTTCGCAGGGACCGTTGTCCGGACCGTAGGTGTACTTGATGTCTTCGGGGCCAATCCAAAGGCGGTGTCCTCCACGGAGTTGCCATTCGGCTTCGCCGCTCTTGCCCAGCCCCGCCGGGTCTTCCCAGAACATGTTCTGGCCGTTGACAAAGCCATAGCGCATGATGCGCGGGCCGATGTCGGAGGTCACGACGAGTTCCACCTCGCCGTTCGTCATGCGGTAGCTGTTGGGCCACCCCTTGTAATTCACCTTTTCAATTCGAATCTCTGCCCAGGCGTTCATGGCCAAAATTGCGGTTACGGCAAGCACCTTTCTCATCGAACGTATTATGTCGCAGGTTTGAGCGCCAGGATGCAGTCGTGGGCGCCGCCGGTCCTCCGGACGTCGACGGCGGTGAAGCCAGCCCGCTCGAGGAGGCCGCGGTATTCGTCTCCGGTTCGTTCCCGCCCTTCGGTGCACACCAGCATATTCAGCGACTGCATGAGTGCCCAGGGAGGCCCGCACCCGCCGTCATCGAGAACCGCTTCGACGATCAAGAGTCCCCCGCCGGGCGGCAGCGCCGTGTGGATCTTTTGAAGCAGCGCCTGAACCTTCTCTTCGTTCCAGTCATGCAGAATCCGCCCCACGGCATAAAGGTCCGCCGGCGGCAGGGCATCGGTGAAAAAGTCGCCCGCCTGAATCGCAATCCGCTCACGGGCTGGAGACGCTTCAACGTACGGCTTGGCATACCCGGCTGCGGCGGGAAGGTCAAAGAGCGTGCCGCGAAGATTGCCGTAGCGTTCGCAGGCCGCAATGACCAGGTGGCCGGTCCCTCCCCCCAAGTCAACGAGATGGCGAAAGCGGTTGAGGTTGAACAGGCGCACCACAGAGGGAGAACTAAGCAGTCCGAAGCCGTGCATTCCCGCCAGGAAGGCCGCCTTCGCTTCGTCGCTCGCAAAGAAATGGTCGAAGATCGAGCCTTCCGCGCCGAACGTCTGAGTCCAGCGCGGGCTCCCCTCGCGGATGGCGTCTTCCAGGTTGCTCCAGAGCCTGTAGAGAACGCGATTCGAGTAGAGGATATAGCCGGTGAGCGTCCGCGGACTTGCTCTCCGCAAATAGGCCGCCGCGAGTTCGGTATTCGAATACAGTTCCTCCTGGAGCGTTAGCAAACCAAGAGAGCAGCAGGCATCTAATAGCCTTTTCAGTGGCTCCGGCCGGGCGCCTACCGCCTTGGCCAGCGAGGGGGCCGTTTGCGGCGAGCCGTGCAGCAGATCGAAGACGCCGAACTCCACCGCGGCGAACAGGGTCCGCGACTGGCGGA
>JADZCI010000143.1 GCA_020851655.1 Bryobacterales bacterium | reverse complement strand
GGCGGAGAGCAGCAGCGGGTGGCGATTGCCCGCGCGCTGGTGAACGAGCCGGCGATCCTGCTGGCCGACGAGCCCACCGGCAACCTGGACACGGAGAATGCCGCCAAGGTGCTCGGCATTCTGCGCGAGGTCAACGAACGGCTCGGGCAGACCATCCTGATGATCACGCACAATCCCGAAGCCGCCGCTTACGGGCACCGCACGGTGGCCATGCGCGACGGCAAGATGGCCGGTTAGCCGGCGCGCCGCGGACAGGCGCGGACAGACGTTTTTTCGTGACAACGTAGCCGTCTTGTGGTCTACTCAGGGGATCCATGTTCGATGCAAAGGTCCTGCGCTGGGCAGCGGTCCTCGTTTTCGTGCTTTCCTCGACGCTGAACTTTCTTGACCGGCTCACGGTCGCCGCGCTGGCGCCGGTGCTGATGTCGGAACTGCACATCACCGCCCAGGACTTTGGCCTCATCCTGGCCGCCTTCTCGCTGGCCTATGCCGCTTGCGCGCCGCTGGCGGGCTGGTGGATTGACCGGGTGGGTTTGAATGTGGGTGTAACCGTAGCGGTCGGCGTGTGGTCGCTGGCGGGGATGGCCACGGGACTGGTGAACAGCTTTGCCGGCCTGCTGTGGATGCGCGGACTGCTGGGCGCGGCCGAGTCGGCCGGACTTCCGTCGTCGGGCAAGATGGCGGCGGTGTACCTTCATCCAGCGGAACGGCCCTTGGGGGCGGCGATCAATCAATCGGGCCTGAGCGCGGGCGGCATCCTGGCGCCGGTCTTTGCGGCCTGGATTGCCGTTCAGTATGGCTGGCGCGCGGTGTTTTACATCACCGGAGCGCTGGGGTTTGTGTGGATTCCTTTGTGGCTGCTGGTTCTGCGCGCCGCCCCGCGCGTGCCGGAGCCTGCTTCCGAGCGCGGCAGAGCGGGATTCGAGTTGTTCAAGGAGCCAGCGATCTGGGCCCTGGTCGCGGCCAATCTTCTGAGCATGGTCGTATACACGCTGTGGACCAACTGGACCACGGTTTACCTGGTGCGCGAGCACGGACTGACCATCGTCGAAGCCGCGCGGTTTGCCTGGCTTCCGCCGCTGGCGTCCACACTTGGCGGATTCCTGGGAGGCGCGCTTTGCGCAAGAGTACTGCGCCGCGGAATGGAAGTGGCCGACGCGCGCCTCTGGGTGTGCCGGTTGAGCGCATTCGCCATGCTTGTCACGGCGCTGATTCCGCTCACCCCGACGCCACTGCTGGCGGTGCTGGGGATCGGCGCCAGCTTTTTCTGGTCCGGGTGCTGGAGCGTGAACCTGTATACGCTCCCGGTGGACGTGTTCGGCGCCAGGAATGCCGCGATGGGCGTCGGTGCGATCACGTTCGCGTTCGGCCTCATGCAGACCGCCGTTTCACCCGTCATCGGGTGGGTCGTGGACCGGCACGGGTTTCAGCCGGTCTGCATCTCGGTCTGTGTCTTGCCGCTGCTGGCGTACGTGGTGCTATCCAGGGGCGTTCGCAGCAGGGTGAGTTTGGCGGCCGCCACAGCCTGAACCTTACGAACATTTTCTTCCTTCACGCGCTCAAAGCCCCGGATCTGGTCGGGCAGATTGGCGATTTCCAGGGCGAGCGGCCGGTTGCCGTCATTCAAACCGCGCGCGACGGCGTCCATCAACTCGCGATACCAGCCGGCTAATCCGCGCTCCATGCGGCGGTGCGCGGTCCAGCCGAACGGGTCGAAAGGAGTGCCTCTCAATCCGCGGCAGGAGGCGAGCAGTTTGAGGAGCGGCTTGAACCACGGGCCGGCGGTGAGTTTGCTCGAAAACCCCAGCCGGCGCAGGAGCGGCGGATGGAGGTGATAGTTCAAGCGCACCGGCGCTTCCCACATCCCGAGGATTTGCCGTTCAAATTCGGCGCTGGTGAGCAATCTCGCCACTTCGTACTCGTCCTTGTAGTGGACCAGCTTGGAGAGATTGCGCCGCGCGGCGCTGCGCAGTTCCACGGGCAGGCTGCTCACCCATGCTTCGTCATGCGGCGAGAGCGGCTGGACTTCGAGGGCGGCATCGCGTGGCTGGTCTTCCACTCCCGCCTCCCTTTCCACCACCTTGGGGTCGACGTAGTATTTGCGCCCCCACAGGAAAGCGGCCAGATTCTGCTCCACCGCGGCGCCGTTGAGCCGGATGGCCGCTTCCAGTGATGCAAGAGAAATAGGCAGCAGTCCAGCTTGAAAAGCCACGCCGGTGAGGAACACGTTGGTTGCCAGGTGCGTGGCAAAGAGCGATTCGGCCAGCCGCGCCGCATCGACGTACACGTTTCGACCCCGGCGTGTGGCGGACTCGATGCCGGCCAGGTAGCTTTCCGGACCCGGCAAAGCGGCGCGTTTGCGTACGGCTTCAGCGGTTGGCGTCAGGTGAGTGTTGACGACGGCGACGGTGCGGCCAGGGTGCGCACACTTGAGATTTTCCCGGTTGGCCGCGCCAAACAAGTCGAAACCGAGGATCAGGTCTGCGTTGCCGGCGTTAATCTTGTTGGACGCCTCGATGGGGGATTCGCTCAGGACCAGGTGAGACACGACCGCGCCGCCCTTCTGCGCGAGTCCGGTTTGGTCGAGCGTCAGCACCGAAAGCCCGTCGAGCATGGCGGCCGCTGCAAGGAGGGCGTTGATGGTGACGACGCCGGCGCCTCCTATGCCAGGAGCGAGAATCCGGTAACCGGCGCCGGCGCGAACCGGGCTGGCGGGCGGGGGAACTTCGGTGGCCGGCAACACACGGGCCTGCTTCTTGCGAAGGCCGGTGCCGGGTTTGATATCAACCGAGACAAACGAAGGGCAGTCGCCCAAGAGGCAAGAGTAGTCCTTATTGCAGGAAGACTGATGAATGCGAAGCTTCTCGCCGAGCGGTGTCTGGACGGGTTGCAGGCTGGCGCAGTTCGATTCGCGCACGCAGTCGAAGCAGCCTTCGCAGACCGCTTCGTGAATGACGATGCGCCGCGTGGGTTCCGCCAGGATTCCGCGCGAGCGCATGCGGCGCTTTTCGGCGGCGCACTGCTGGTCGTAGATGAGGAAGGTCACGCCTGGAACCTTCGCCAACTCCTCCTGCGACCGCATCAGCGCGGAGCGGTCGCGCACGGATGTGTTGGAGCTGAAGCGCGCGCCCTTGTACCTGGCGATATCGTCGCTGAGGACGATGATCCGCCGTACGCCCTGCGCTTCGAGCTGCCGGGTGAGTTCCGGAACCGGGATGGCGCCGGCGGCGGGCTGTCCGCCGGTCATGGCCACGTGTCCGTTGTGCATCAGCTTGAACGTGATGTTGACACCGGCGGCGAGGCACGCCGAGACGGCCAGGGCGCCGGAGTGAAAGTAGGTGCCGTCGCCGATGTGCTGGATCATGTGGCTGCGTTCGACAAACGGCGACATGCCGATCCAAGGCGTGCCTTCCCCACCCATTTGGGTGAGGAACGCGAAGCCCCGTCCGGAGTCCCCCATGCCCATCGACATTCCGTGGCAGCCGATGCCGCCGCCTACCGCGGCGCCCTCGGGCACGAGAGTCGAACGGTTGTGCGGGCACCCGGAGCAGAAATTCGGCAGCCGGAACATGGTGAACTCGCGGGGACGGCTGTCGATTTCGGCGAGCTCTTTCATGCGGCTTGGGCCGCGCGGCGCCGCCAGCCGCTGAGCCAGAACCGCGGCGATGATGTCGGGGTCGAGTTCGCCGGCAGCCGGAAAGAGCGGGCGTCCCTGTTCGTCCATCTTGCCGGTCACGCGCGGGTGTTGCGGCAGGTCGAAGAGGATATCGCGGGTCTGCAACTCGAGGAAGCTGCGCTTCTCCTCGATCACCATAATCGTTTCCAGTCCGGCGGCGAACTCGCGGACGAACTGGCTGTCGAGCGGGAAGACCAGGCCTGGCTTGGCGATGCGGATGCCGAGCGCGGCGAGGCCGCCGGGCGAGATGCCCAAGTCCGCCAGCGCCTGCATCAAGTCGTAATAGGGCTTGCCCGCCGCCATGATTCCCAGGCGGGCGTTGGCCGCCGCGCCGGAGATGCGGTTGACCGGGTTGTGGCGCGCGAAAAGCCGCGCCGCATCGAGCCTGCGGATGTTGACTTCGGTTTCGATTCCGGCGGTGAGGACGGGCGCGAGCCGGAAATCGAAGCGCTTCTGGTAACCCTCCGGAACCGTGATGGCGATACGATCCGGATCGACGTGCGCGCCGCCGCCGCCGTCGCAGACGTTGGTGACCAACTTCATTGCCGCCCACGCGCCGGTGAAGCGCGACAGCGCGACGGCGTAGAGCCCGTAGTCCAGGATCTCCTGCGTGTTGCCCGGAAAGAAAAACGGGATCGAGAGGTTGTACAAACTGAAGTCGCTTTGATGCGGGATGGTGGAGCTTTTCGAGGTGGGGTCGTCGCCGGCCAGGACCAGCGCGGCATTTTGGCGCGAGTTTCCCGTGAAATTCGCATGCCGGAGCGCATCGCCGGAACGATCGACTCCAGGTCCCTTGCCGTACCAGATGCCGAGGATGCCGTCGTAGCTGGTTGGCCCGATGGTTTCCAGAATCTGGCTGCCCCAGATCGCCGTCGCAGCCAGGTCTTCGTTGACGGCGGGACGCGCGTGGATGTTCAGATCATCGAGCAGCGCGCGGTTCCGCGCCAGCGCCAGGTCGTAGCCTCCGAGCGGCGAACCTTCGTAGCCGGAGATGAAGGCGCCGGTCTTGAGGCCCGCGCGGCGGTCGCGGCGCATCTGATCGATAGGCAGCCGCACGAGCGCCTGAATCCCGGTCAGGTAGACCCGGCCGCTTTCCTGGGTATAGCGGTCGGTCAGGCGCACAGGTTGCCCCTCATTGCCCGGTATTTTCTCACGATCCCGCGTCCGCCGAGCGCGGAGGCTACGCGTTTTGCGGTTTTCTTGAATCCGCGGGCGCCGGCTTGCTCCAGCCGGCAAAATACTGTTCGATGACGCGGGTGAGTTCCGCCAGTTGGACAGGCTTGGAGAGATAGTCGTCCATGCCGGCATTCATGCACCGCTCGCGGTCGCCCGCGACGGCGGCGGCGGTCATGGCGACAATCAGCGTATGCTTGCCTGAACTTTCGCGCTGGCGGATCAACGACGTCGCTTCGTAGCCGTCCATTTCAGGCATCTGGCAGTCCATCAGGACCAACTGGTAGTCTTCTTCGCCGACCATCTGAACCGCTTCCCAGCCGGTGGCAGCCAGATCCACGGCGCAGCCCAGCCTTTCGAGGAGGCGGAGACCGACGCGCTGGTTTATCACGTTGTCTTCGACCAGGAGAACTCTAATCTGAGCGTGAGGAGACTCGACCCGGAACCCATCGGTCGAGTCGTTTGAGAGTGTGGTGGTTCGCACCGCGGTGCGCAGCGGCAGCAGGACGGTGAACACGGAGCCCGCGCCCACTTCGCTGTTGACGTCTATTGTGCCTCCCATGAGTTGCACGAGTTCTTTTGATATGGCGAGTCCAAGGCCTGTGCCGCCGCGCCGGCGGGTGGAGGATGAGTCCGCCTGGTAGAACTTCTGGAAGAGCTTGGGCAGCTTGTTCGGCGAGATGCCGACGCCTGTGTCCTGGACGCGAAACCGCACGGTGACGGTATCCTCGTTGGCCGACGCCACGTTTACCGACAACTCGACGCGGCCATTCTCAGTGAACTTGATGGCGTTGCTTAGCAGATTCAGGAGCACCTGGCGGAGCCGGTCCGGATCGCCGACCAGGCGGCCGGGGATGTCCGGCGCAAGCTGCAAGTTGCCTTTCAGGCCTTTGGCGGTGGCCTGCGGATAGCATAATGTCCACACCTGCCTGGCGAGCCTGCTGACGTCGAATGGCGCCAGTTCCAGCCGCAGTTTGCCTGCTTCGGCCTTGGACACATCCAGGATGTCGTTGATGATCTTGAGCAGTGATTCGGCGGACTGGCGGACCACCTGCATGTTCTCTTTCTGCTCGGGCTCCAGAGGTCCGAGCAGGACCACCTCGGTCATGCCGAGGATGCCGTTCATGGGCGTGCGAATCTCGTGGCTGACCGAGGCCAGGAAGTCGGATTTCGCCTTCGCCGCGGCCTGCGACCTTCGATTCGCGTCGCGGAGCCGGAGATTTTGATATGCCAGAAGGCCCATCAGAACCAGGATGGCCGCCAAGGCGAGGGTGTATAGACGCGAGATCAACTTGCTCGACGCCAGGTGCTGGGCAGTGCGCGATTCGCCTCCGGTGAAAGAGGACCAGCGGTCCAGGTGTTTGAAGAACGTGCCGTCGTTCATCATTTCCGTGATGCCGTCCCTGAGCCGTTCGGCCACCGCGCCCGCATTCCTGGCCGCCACAATACTCAGCATTCGTTCCATGCCGACCGCATTCAACGCGTGAAAGCGGACGGCGGCGCAGTCCGCGGGCCGGTCCAGGAGCACCTGCTCGAAGAAGCGCTGCTCGACGATCGTGGCGTCCACTTCGCCTTTGCACAAACTGGCCAGCGAACTATAGCGGTCGCGCACCTCCACGGTCTCGATGTCTTGAACGCCGCGGCCCACGAATTCCTTCAGAATGCGGCTGTTTAGCAGGGAAACGCGTTTCTTCCGCAGTTGTTCGGGGCCGGTGACCGGGTTATCCGCTTTGGAGACGATGACCAAGCCGTTGGCCAGGTAGGGCTCGGTGACGTGAAGCCACTTCCGCCGGGCCGGTGTGTCGGTGGCGGCAGGCCATAAATCCACAAGGCCCTGGTGGAATGCGTCATCCACCTGGAGTTCCGTGCGTACGAACGACAGAGTCACACCTTTGCGGCGGGCAGATTCGCGGAGAATTTCCACCGCCAGCCCGGTGACGGGCTGCCCGGAGATGACAATGTTGTAAGGGGGAGCATGGTCGACGCCCACCCGGTACTCGCGGCTCAAATCAGGCCGGTTCAGAAGGTACCAGACACCCCATCCGGTCCCGATCAGCGCCAGGACCGCGGCAACAACCTTCGCTACCGGCTTGAATGTCACTATGTATAGCCAAGGATACTTGAAAACTTGGGGAGGAGCGATCAGCGGGCAGCTTTTCTTCGGTCTGGTCCGCTGGCTACGCCACCCAGCCATCCAACATTCCGCGCTGCGCAAACTCCAACTTTGCCCGCCGGGTTACGTCGCCGATCATGGCGGGTTCGTAGCGGTGGTCGTAGACATAGGCCCTGATTTGGAGGGCCTGGTACGGAGCCTGATCGAAACGGTCGCCGATGACGACGAGAATCGGCTTGGCCGGGTAGGTGTACGGTGACGTGATGGCTGCCTGTTCGCCGATCAGGACCGCCTCGTTGGGGTCGATTTTGGGCGGAAGGTGGATCTCCGTCATAACCTGGCAGTCCGGCACTCCGGAGTTCGAATTCCAGGACATGGAATTAAGCGCGGTGGCGTTCGGGATGGTCACCTTGGTATCGTTCGGGGTCACAAGCGAGGTCGTCTGCAATCCGATCTGAGTGATTTCGCCATAGGCGTCGCCGATCTTGACACGATCGCCGACCTGGAACGGACGGACGGCCACGATGACGAGACCGCCGATGACGTTCTTGATGAGGTCCTGAGCGCCCAGGCCGATCGCGATGGCGGCGGAGCCGAGGCCGGCCATAAACGCGTCCTGCGACGGCGACAGAATCCCCACCACTCCAATCGCCGCCAGAAACCAGATCAGGATCCGGATGACCGGTTCAACCATTTTGGCCAGGAACCGTGAACGTGGGTATGCGGCCGAGAGACGCGCCAGCAGCCGTGTGGAGTAGCGAATCAGGATCCAGGCGATGAAGAACGCGAGTGCCGCGAGGACGAGGTTGAAGAGCGTAAGATTGGCGAACATCGGGTTGGAAGTTCTCATGGCTGTTGCTCCTAAAGTAGATTGACGCGGTGAAGCGTTTCCCGTACGAAGCGGCTCGCACCGGGGAGAATGCGCAAGCCTGGAAACCGCGGGTCGGGCTCCAGGAGATCCATGGTTTCCAGGCGGCGGAGGCGCAGAGCCGATTTCGTCTCGAGCTCGAGCAGGACTTCGCTGAGTTCTTCAGGAAGCAGCGAGCCATGTTGCATGATGGCCGCGAGCGTAAAGTGATCGGCCTGCGTGAGGGTCTGCCAGAGCCGGGAATAATCAGGCGCCAGCGGCTGGCGCATTTCAACATATCCTCCGTCCACGCGCTGAATGGAAGCGAGCCACAATTCGAAGGCCGAGCGGAACACGCCGCCCGACTCGTGATAAAGGGATTCGAAAAACAGGGTCTCGGGGTCGTCGGTCAAGCCGAGCCAGCGCCGCGCGCGGTCGAGGCGAGGCCGCGCCGATGGCGGGCGTTCGAAACGCAAACGCAAGCCGGACAGGTTGTGACGCTGAAGAATCGCATTCCGGAGATCGGTCTTGCGAACGGACATGGCGTCGATCCGAACCGGGAAAAAGGTTCCCATTTCCGCGCCGAAATTCAAGAACCGCATCGCGGCGTCATTGATGGAGAAGACCCACAGGATGTCCTTTGCGGTTTGAGCCAGGACCTGGGCCAGACGGCGTAATGCGCCAAAGCCGCCCGCGTGCTTGAGGTAGACGCGCTCGAATTCCTCGACAATGATGACTTTCCGGCGGCCCGGCCCGCCGTCAATGAGGGGTCCGATAAACTCGTCGAGTTGGGTGGCGGTGCGCAAGCGCTTGTTGAACTCGGCCATGACGACTTCCACATCGGAGGGGAACGAGACGCGGGCGCAGTTGAGGAGGCTGGTCTTGCCGCTTCCGCGTCCTCCCACCAGGAGAACGGCCGAGTACAAGCCCGCGTGCCAGCGGTCCAAGGCCTGGCGCAATCCATCCAATTCCGCCTGGCGCCCGATCAGGAAGCGCGCGTCTTGAACCGGTGCGAGCGCGAACAGGTGCCGGTAGATGGCGGGCAGGCTCTTGTCGAGACGCACGGGCAAGGCGTCGCTCAATTGCGGACGGGTGGTGACGGCCTCGACCGGCGGACGTTCCGGCATTCTGAGTCCGAGGTGTTCGAGCAGCGCCTGGTTGGCCCGCAGGGCTTGTTCGACGAGTCTGCCGGACGTGACGCGCGCCGAGCGTCCCAGCATCTGCCGGGCGGTCACCGAATAGTATGCTCGGCGGTTTCGCGAGGCTTGGGAGGTCACGCCGGCCCAGTGGAACTCGAAGTTGACGGTGGCATCCACGATGGTGGCGATCAAGCCGCCCGCGACTCCTTCGTCCATGTCTCCGGCCGCCTCCGGCCCCATCATTTGTCTCGATTCCAGCAGCGTTACGGCGTTAGAAACGGCTTCTTGGAAGAGTCCTTCGGGAGCGGACGGATCGTTCCTTACCGATTCGCGCGCATATTCGACGGTGTCAATCGACCGGACAATATCCCGCAGCAGAGACTGGTTCCGGGTGGTCCAGGGTTCCAGCGCGGCGCGAATTCGAGGCAGTCCCGCGTGGCTGACCGAGCCCTCCAGGATTGTGCGAGGCCGCAATGCTGGCCAGCGCCGCCACCAGGCTGGCAGCGCGGCGGGCGTACACGTCTCGATCTCGGCGGGCAGGAGTTCGGAGGCGGCCGCACGCACCGCGTCGCGCCATTGGGCCATGCGCTGGTCGAGATCGAGGACGGGCACTTCGAAAGAAGGCGGGCCCAAGTCCTGGCTGGGAGTATCGGTGCGGAGTTTTTCGAGGAGCCGTTCGGCGGCGGCGTCGAGTTCGGCTGATTCGCGAACCACCGCTTCACGCTGCGCTCGCGCGGCCTGTCCCATGGCGCTCATGGCCGCCAGCCACTGAGCTTCCAGTTCGATGATTGAGGATGCGGCGCGTTGCTGGCGGGCCCAGAAGGAGGCGTTGCGCTGCTGCTGCTGGCGGTTCCAGCGGCGTCCGGCGTCCGTGTAGCGGCCCTCCCGGGCGATGGTGCCGGCCAGTTTCGCTTCCTGCCGGTCGCGCCACTTGCGAAATTCGTACATCAGGGAGGCGAAGGCGGAACGTTTCGCGGCGGCGCTCGAGCGCCACTCGTTCCAATCCGCGCTTGGTTCGCTGCCCAAGGCGCGGGCAACGAAAATCTGCCAGGGAACCCGGAGCATGAGGCACGTTTGGTTGACGAGCTTCAGGAACTTGCCATCGAGCGGGGCGCGTTGCAGCGCATCCTCCAACAGAAAGTCGGTTGCGACAGTCCGCACCGCGAGCGTGTGTTGGAGCCTCTGCCAGACGTAGAGGAAGTCGAGGCTCGCTCCCCGCCGGGGGACGCCCGTGGCGGCGGCCAGTTCGGTTCCCGGGGTCTCGATGTCCCGCGGCAGAACATGGGTCAGCGGCTCCAGCCCCGATTCATAATCCTGAATCGCGCGCAGCGCCCGCAGGGCGGGGCGGCGGTCCAGGTAGCGCTGTACCGGCGTCAGGCACAGATCCTTAGCCGGTTTTTCGAATCCCGCCGAGGCGGAATCCTGAGAGATGAGATCAATCTTTTGGTCTGCCAGGTTCGCGTAGGTTTCCTCCACTCCGCGCAGCAGATCGTCAACGTCCCGCCAGGCGGCCTCCAGTTCGGCAATCAGCCGTCCGGAATGCAGTGTCAACTCAGAGCGCAGCGTTTGCCAGGCCTGTTGCCAGGTTTCCATGTCTATCCTGATGAAGCATAACTCTCCTGGAACCGCGACAAGCTTGCGCTACCATGCGAGCATGACGCAATCTGTCCCTGGAAGGCCGGAGCCGGGTGAGTTTGCCGAGTGGCAGGCGGGCTATATCGCTCAAGTTCCCGGCGGCGACCTGGTAGCCGCCATCGAGCGCGCTTCACACGAGGCAAGCGCCTTCCTGCGCTCCATTGACGAAAGCACCTCGGCCAGACGCTACGCCGAGGGGAAATGGTCGGTGAAGCAAGTCCTAGGACACGTAGTGGACGCCGAGCGGATTTTCGGCTGCCGGTTGCTTCGCATCGCGCGCGGAGACGAAACGGCATTGCCGTCCTTTGCGCAGGACGATTACGCCGCCACGGCGCGCTCGGACGAACGCACCTGGAACGGCCTGGTGGATGAGTTCGAGGCGCTTCGCCGCAGCCACGTGTTTCTGTTTCGCTCGCTGGCGCCGGGCGACTGGACGCGGCGCGGCACGGTTTCCGGCTCAGCGGTTTCGGCGCGCGCACTGGCTTACGTTCTCATCGGCCACGAGCTCCACCACCGGAAGATCCTGGCGGAGCGCTATCTGGCGTCTCGTCCTTCTTGAGTTTTCCGAGCGTGATGGTGACGCCGGCCACGATTTGATTGTCAGTCTGGCCTCCCGCAACGGCGAAGTGCTGGCCCGAGAAGTCGATGGCCCAGCGGCCGTTGGGTTGAAATTCGATCCCTTCAAACACAGAAAGCCGCGGGCCCACGCCGGTGGCGCGTTCCCACTGGAAACTGCCGTAGACAGTCCAATGATCGCCGATGGCGCGCGCATAGCCGCCGATCCAATCGAACAGGCCCGCGGGATTGACCTGATCGCTGGGGGTGGTGGCGCCGGACCAGGAACCGGACGTGCTGAGGCTGTTGTGCCCGATGTCCCACCTGCCGATGAGCGTTCCGCCGTACCGGATGCCGGAAGCGCCTCGCGTCAAGAAGGTGACCTGCGGCACGATCGCGAAGTCGAAGTTGCGCCCGTTATGCGCCACCGTCGCGCCCTGGACAGTCACGTGATCGGAGAAGTGCCAGTTCCGGTCCTGGTCTCCTTCCGTGCTGGAGGCCGTATCAAAATTGACGCTGAACTCGGTTCGCCCCCAGAAGATGTCCCGGCCGGCCGGCGTGTATTTCAAGGAGGTGGGGAAGTAGAAGTCAGGGCTGGACGCCGAACCGGCGGCGCTGAAATCAAACTCGCCGGTCCCCGGAGGAGTAATCAGGGTGCTGGTGAACAATCGCCGCCGCAGGGCGAGCGAAGGGGTCCGGCGCGTCGAAGTCCGATGCGTGCGCGCGTACAGCGGCGCGTGCGGGATCAACTCCAGCAGTAACAGAATACCGGCCCAGCGCCGCACGCTCACCCTTCCGACCATGCTATCAGCGCCGGCGTGCTGTGACTCTGGTCACACGCCGGCTGAAGCGATTGGGCGACAATGTACAGGATGGCCCGTGTGTTGATTTTTGTCATCTGCGTGGCGGCATGGGCGCAGAACAACGATTTCAGCGGCTCCTTTACCGTTTCGTTGGACGATGGGCCGGTGGCGTACCAGCTTCCGCCGAAGGACGATCCCATTGCGCTGCTTCAGGCGCGTCTCGACCAGGGTGAAGTCAAGCTGGAGTGGGACGACCATTTTGGGTATTTGAAGTCGCTTCTCAAGACGCTGGGGATTCCCGCGTCCTCGCAAAGTCTGGTCTTCTCCAAGACCAGCTTTCAGCTCAGCCGGATTTCTCCGGAGATGCCGCGCGCCCTCTATTTCAACGATGACGTTTACGTGGGATGGGTGCAGGGCGGGGAAGTGATGGAAGTCTCATCGGCCGACCCGGTGCGCGGAGGAATGTTTTACACCATGGAGCAGAAGCCGTCGGCGAAACCGCGATTTGCGCGGCGTGACGAGTGTCTGCAATGCCATGCTTCTCCCAAGACGACGGGAGTGCCGGGGCACCTGGTGCGGTCGGTCTACGCGACCGACGACGGATATCCGCTGATGACGGTGGGATCATTTGTCACCGACGACCGCAGCCCGTTTTCCGAGCGCTGGGGCGGCTGGTACGTGACGGGCCAACATGGGCGGCAGCGCCACATGGGAAACGTGTTTGTCGCCGACCGCAACCTGCCCGACAAACTCGACACCGATGCCGGCGCCAACGTGGCCGACCTCAGCAGCCGGCTGGACGTGACGCCCTATCTGACGCCGCACAGCGACATAGTGGGGCTGATGGTGCTGGCGCACCAGACCAAGTTGCACAACCTGATCGCGCGGGTGCAGTACGAGGCGCGCGCCGCGCTCGCCACACAAGCCGAAATGAACAAGATCCTGGGCAAGCCGATGGCCGAACTGTCGGAGTCCACCGCGCGCCGGCTCGACCGCGCGGCGGAAATCCTGGCCCGCTACATGGTCTTTGCCGACGAAGTAAAGCTGACTGATCCCGTGGTGGGCTCTTCCAGCTTTGTCAAGGATTTCGAGGCGCTGGGTCCCCGGGACAAGAAGGGGAGGTCGCTGCGCGAGTTCGATCTCAAGACCCGCATGTTCCGTTATCCGTGCAGTTATCTGATTTACACGCCGGCCTTTGACGCTTTGCCGGCTGAGATCCAAAGCCGCGTGTACCGGAAGATGGCGAAACTGATGAACGCCGACGACCGGCGCGCCGTGTTTGAGATTCTGGCGGCGACCAAGAAGGGCGCGCCGTCGCTCGCGTCACTTCAATCGGATTGATGCCGCCATGGCGGGCTTGATGCGGACGCCGGTCTTGCGTCCGCGCTGAAATTGCAGTGCGATGATACCGCCCTCATCCGACTGCGCCTCGTACATCTCCTCGCCGTCCACCTCCACGTCGTAAGCCGAGCGCGGTTTGGCGCCCACGATGAAGGCGAGTTCGACATTCGTTCTCTTCTGATCCTCTCCGGACGGGACCGGCAGAGTGCCGGCCTCGAACCGCATGCCGTCGCGCCAGAAGTGGATGGTCACGTCGCCGACATTCAGCGGAGCAATCATCTGCGCCGGGTTGACGGAGACTCGTTTGCCTTCGTTGAAGTACTGCATTTGCCCGCCGATGCACGCAAACCAGGCGGAGTCCTCGTCCCAGTTTGCCCGCACCAGCAGGACACCCCGGGCGTGGAAGAGGTCCGGCATGTACTGATAGCTCAAGCCCGGCATGTAAGGGTTGCCCCACAGGAACTCATACGGGATGCCGAAGGGGCCGCGCATGAGGAAGCGGTCCTGCATGATCCAGCCTTGCAGGAACTGGACCGGCTGCGGGTTGCCGTCATAGGCGATGAGCGCCATTTCCGAGGCGCGCGACAGCGCCGCGTCTTCGAGCACCGGATCGCCGTTGCCCGTGTACATGGGGATGCGGTACTCGTTTTCGGCCGCCGGCCAGGGTTGCGGATAGTAAGTGAGAAGCTGGAAGGGCGGCAGCTCCGAGAAGTAACGCGGCGCGTCATCCTTTAGCTCAATCCGCAAGTTGTCCCGGAGAACGTGAATCATCTCCATCAACGCGTATAAGTCGCCAGGACGGCGGACCGGTTGGACGGCCGTCGAGAGCTTGGGAAGAAGGCCCCGTTTCCACCAGGTTTCGACTGTCTCTTTGGCCACCGTTTCGGACAACTTCGGCTCGTCGTCGGCGATAGCCAGGGCCGCGAACAAGCGTGAGCGCACGGCGGCGATGCCGGCGGCGGGCAGTTTGGCAGCCGTGGAGAGTTTCGCGGCCAGCGGTCCGGCCACACTGTCAGGCAGCTTGCCGCCGCACCAATCATAGGTCAATGCCGCCTGCCGCAAGTCCGCCGGCGTTTCCAGTTTGGAGCGCAGGGACCAGTCACCCGCCTCGCGGCAGGCATCCGCTTTGTCCGTCACAACGCCGTACAGCGCCGCGGCAAATGCCGGCTCGGGCATGCGCGCTTTGCCGCTCATCAGAGTGTCGAACTGAGTCCAGCGCAGCGACTGGCGTTCGCGTTCCCGTTTGAGCAGGCGCAGGCGGCGTGCGTTCAGCAACAAGCGCGGGGATTCGGTGTAGACCTGATAGTCCTGTGCGTCCTGAGCCAGGGCAAAGACCGCTGACGCCACCAGCGCGAAGATCAAGGTTGCAACCTGTGTCACGGCGACACACCATGGGCCAACCGCGGAACCCGCGGGGCCACGAATGATACTGATACCAACTGAAAACAAGCCACTTAAAGTCAGCCCGCGGTTGGCTTCTCCTTTGCTATTCTGATTTCGAATTGATGATTTAGTCCTTCGGGACCTGCCCTCTGTTGCAACAGGCCTGCGGAAAAGGCTGAGGGAGCGATATACGTCGTGCTTGCGGGAGCCGGTGTTAAAGTTCTCATCCCAAAGCTTCTTTCACTAAGCAGGTTGCACCAGAGGGTCTTTTTTTACCTCAACGTCCCCCCGGCATCCTGCTCCGAGGCTTTCAGCTAGAACGAAAGAGTCCCGGTTCTCGGTTCTTCGGCGGGGTTGGGCAGGTAGAGCGCGCGGCAGCGTTCACAGCGGTAGATCTCGGCGTCCGCGCCATACTGCTTCTTGACCTCTTCGCCGAAAAAGTACCAGCGTTTGAGGTGCCCGGCGCAGAGCTTGCCTTTCTCATCCTTCTCATCGCAGGCGCGCATGCGCGGGGCGCGAACCTTGACCTTGGTTCCGTCGCTTAACGTGTTGACGGTCTCCGACACCGGCATCTCGCGGGTGGATTCAGCGTACTTGGGATTCGCCATGGTTCTTTACTACCCCTACTGTATCGTGATGAGTTACGGCCGGGCCGCGCCAATTCGGACCTGCTAGTGTGATAACCTAACTCTTTGACTGAGCGCCAGCGATGCCAGCGCGCGTGAGTGAGGCCTTTGTCCTTCGCTCGTATCCTTACCAGGAAGCGGATCTGATCGTCAGCCTGTTCACGCGTGATCTGGGCAAGCTGCGCGGAGTAGCCAAGCGGGCCAGGCGGCTGAAAAGCAGTTTCGGATCGGGGCTCGAACGCCTCAGCCAGGTCCGCGTCTCCTACTACCAGAAGGAGACTCTGGAACTGGTGAGGCTCGACCACTGTGAGCTGATTCAGAGCCAGTTTGGGCTGGTGAGCTATTACGCCTCCGGCGTAGTGCTCGACTATATTGCGGAGGTCTCGGATCAGTTGCTGCCGCCCTCGGAACCGAACGAGCGGTTTTACCGGTTGATTGCGGCTGTGCTCGCCGAGTTGAGGGCCGCGCCAGAGGCCGGCGTGTGGCGGGTGGTGTTGTATTTCTCCCTCTGGTCGGTGCGCCTGTCCGGCATTCTGCCCGATTTGCGCGTGTCGCCGTCCTCGCGCGAACTGGCCGCCGAGATGGCCTCCAACGCGGTGGGGCGCCTTTCCACGCGAGAATGGACCAAGGACACCGCCGCGGACCTGCGCCGGTTCCTGGTGCGCCAGATCGAGCAACACACCGAACGCCGCCTGGCCACCGCGCCGATGCTGGAGGCTCTGTAAGACCCCTCGAATGGATTCCTTTCAAGAAACGATATTCAAGCTGAAACGGTTTTGGGCGCAGCGGGGCTGTGTCGTTCAGGAGCCGTATGACGTTGAAGTGGGCGCCGGCACGATGTGCCCGGAGACGTTTCTCCGCGTGCTGGGCCCGGAACCGTACAACGTCGCCTACGTGCAACCCAGCCGGCGTCCGGCGGACGGGCGCTACGGCGAAAACCCCAACCGCCTGTACAAACACCAGCAACTCCAGGTCATTCTCAAACCGGCTCCTTCGGATGTGATGGACCTGTACCTGGCGAGCCTGGAGGCGATCGGAATCGACCTCGACAAGCACGATCTCAAGTTCGAAGAGGACAACTGGGAGTCGCCCACACTGGGCGCCTGGGGCATCGGCTGGCAGGTGATGCTCGACGGACTGGAGATCACGCAGTTCACCTACTTTCAGCAATGCGGGGGCGTGGACCTGGACCTGGTTCCCGCCGAACTGACATATGGTTTGGAGCGCCTGGTGTCCTTCCTGCAGGACCGCACCAGCGTCTACGACATCGAGTGGGTCAAGGACACGACTTACCGCCAAGTCCGTTTTCTGGATGAGCAGCAGTTTTCGGTCTACAACTTTGAGCTGGCCGACGTGGCGATGCTCTGGAAACTGCTCGACCTGCACGAAGCCGAGGCGCAGCGGCTGATTGACGGCTACGCCAAGGCGGAGCGCAAGGAGCGTTACCCGCTGCTGGCCGCCTACGACCAGGTCTTGAAGTGTTCGCACAATTTCAACCTGCTGGACGCGCGTGGCGCCATCAGCGTGACGGAGCGTGTGGGCGTCATCGGCAGGGTGAGGAAACTGGCGGTCGGAGTTGCGCAAGCCTGGATCGATCAGCAGGGCCTCCTGCGCGGGGAGGTGGCGGCGTGAGCGAAGCCAAGCCGTTTCTGCTGGAGATCGGGGTCGAGGAGATTCCGCACTGGATGCTGGAACCGGCGCTCGAAAACCTGTCGGCATCGTTGAGCGCGCTGTGGGGGCAGAACGGGCTCCAGCATGCGCCGCCGCAGGCGGACGCGACGCCGCGGCGGCTGGTGGTGCGCACCGCCTCCATTCAGACGCGCCAGGAAGATCGCACCGAGCTGGTGATGGGTCCGCCGAGGGCCGCGGGCGAAGGCGCCGCCGCCGGGTTTGCCAGAAAGCAGGGCGTCGATCCGGCGAGTCTCATGGTCGAAAACACGCCCAAGGGGGAGTACTTCGCCGTTCGCAAGTCGATTGAAGGCCGCGAAACGAGCGCGATTCTCGCCGAGGCGCTGCCGGCGATCATCGGCCGGATCCCATGGCCAAAGACGATGTATTGGACCGGCAAGGACGGGATGCGGTTCATCCGCCCGATCCGCTGGATCGTCGCGCTGCTGGGCGGCCAGATTGTCGAGTTTCAGGCCGGCGGTGTGCGCGCCGGAGCGTTGAGCCGCGGACACCGGCGCCTGGGCGCCGATGAAATCGCCTTCGATTACGAGAACTACGAGGCGCGCCTTGAAAAGAACGGCGTGATCCTCTCGTTTGAGAAGCGGCGGAAGCGGATTCTCGATGGGATTCGCAAGCTGCTGCGCGGAACAGGTCTCAGCCTCGTTGACGACGACGCGCTGCTCAAGGACCTGTGCTACCTGACCGAGTTTCCAACGCCCATACTGGGCGAGTTTGATCCGAAGTACCTTGAACTGCCCAGCGAAGTGCTGACCACCGTGATGCGGCATCATCAGCGCTACTTTTCGCTTCGCGACTCGAACGGCGGCATGGCGCCCAACTTCATCGCGGTTATGAATCTCAAGGCGGACCGCAAGGGATTCGTCAAGAAGGGCAACGAGCGTGTCCTGGTGGCGCGCTTTAACGACGCGCGGTTTTTCTGGGAAGTGGATCTGCAGCGGTCTTTGACGGAGCGTCTGCCGGACCTCGAGCATGTCACGTTTCAGGCCCAATTGGGCTCCTACCTGGAAAAGACCAAGCGGGTTCAACAGCGGGCGGCCAACATCGCGGCGGTATTAGGTCTCGATCCGCTCTTCGCCCGCCGCGCCGCCGAACTATCCAAGGCGGACCTGACCACCAGCATGGTGAAAGAGTTCACCGACCTGCAGGGGGTCATGGGCGGCTTGTATGCGCGTGCGCAAGGCGAACCCGGCGAGGTCTGGCGCGCCATCTACGAGCATTACCGCCCGCTTTCGATGGACGACGCGATTCCGTCGACTCCTTACGGGCAGGTCCTGTCGCTCGCCGACAAGTTCGACACGCTGGCCAGTTGCTTTTCAGTCGGGCTGGCGCCTACGAGTTCAAAGGATCCGTTTGCCTTGCGGCGCGCCGCGCAAGGCACAGTGAAAGTGTGTGTCGAGGGCGGGCTCCGCATCCCGATTCGCGCCATGGAGCCGGAGGTTCTCGACTTTTTTCTGGACCGCGTGCGTTACTATTTCCGCGATATTCGCGGCTACGCCTACGACGAAGTCAACGCGGTGCTCGCGGCGGACCCGCCGGACCTGGTTGAAGCCGACTTGCGTCTGGCCGCGGTCAAGCGCGTCCGCAAGACGGAGAATTTCGAGCCGCTGGCGGCGAGTTTCAAGCGCATCCGGAACATCCTCAAGCAAGCCAACTGGACGCGGGGCGACGTCAACCCGGCGCTGCTTGAAGCCGACGAAGAGCGGGCGCTGCATGCCGCGGCGGCTTCGATTGCCGAAGAAGTGCGGCGCGACCGGGCCGAGAACGACTATCTGCGGGCGCTGAACCATATCGCATCGCTGCGTCCCGCCGTGGACCGCTTTTTCGACAAGGTTCTGGTCAACGCGCCGGACGAGCGGGTTCGAAACAACCGGCTGGCCCTGTTGGGCCGGCTGATGAACGAGTTTTCTTCAATTGCCGATTTCTCTGAAATCGTCACAACATCGTAATGCTTTTCTTTTCCATTCCCTCAGGAGCGATCGCACAATGAGCAAATACGTATATTCTTTCGGCGGCGGCACGGCCGACGGCGACGGAACGATGAAAGACACCCTCGGCGGCAAAGGTTCCGGCCTGGCCGAGATGTCGCGCGCGGGAGTTCCCGTGCCCCCCGGTTTTACGATCATCACCGATGTCTGCAACGTCTTCTTCGACAACGACCACAAGGTCCCCGCCGAAGTCGATGAACAAATTTGGGAAGCCGTGGCCAAGGTGGAGGCGCTCACCGGCAAGAAGTTCGGCGATGTCTCCGATCCGCTGTTGCTGAGCGTGCGTTCCGGCGCCAAGTTCTCCATGCCGGGCATGATGAACACCATCCTGAACCTCGGCCTAAACGACGAAACCACCGAAGTCCTGGCCGCCAAGACGGGTAACCCGCGCTTTGCCTACGACTGCTACCGGCGCTTCATCCAGATGTTTGGGGAAGTGGCCATGGGCATCGAGATGGAGCACTTCGACCATGTCTGGGACTCCCTGAAGGCGAAGCGCAAGGTCAAGCTCGACGCCGGCCTGACGGCCGGGGATCTCAAGGCAGTCATCGGCGAGTACAAGAAGATTGTGAAGAAGTACGCCAAGCGCGAGTTTCCGCAGGACGTCAAAGAGCAGCTCATCATGTCGCGCAACGCGGTCTTCAATTCCTGGTGGGCGCCCAAGGCGTCCTACTACCGCAAAATGGAGAAGATCTCGGACCGTTTGGGAACCGCCTGCAACATTCAGGCGATGGTTTTCGGAAACATGGGCGAGACGTCGTGTACGGGCGTCGGTTTTACGCGCGATCCGGGGTCGGGCGATAAGGTTTTCTACGGCGAATTTCTGGTCAACGCTCAAGGCGAAGACGTGGTTGCCGGTATCCGCACACCGCAGCCTATTTCCGAACTCGAGGCTTGGAACTCCGGTGTCTACAAGCAGCTTCGGGAAATCACCGCGATGCTCGAGAAGCACTACAAGGACATGCAGGACTTCGAGTTTACGGTGCAGGATCACACGCTGTACATGCTGCAGACCCGCAACGGCAAGCGCACTGGTCCGGCGGCGGTCAAAGTGGCCGTCGACATGTTCGAAGAAAAGCTGATCGATGCCAAGACGGCGGTGATGCGGGTGGCGCCGGCGCAACTCGATCAGTTGCTGCACCCGGTGTTTGATGCGGCGAGCCTGCGCAAGTTGACCAAGCTGGCCACTGGCATTGACGCTTCTCCGGGCGCGGCGGTCGGCCGGTTGGCGTTTACGTCGGAAGACGCCGTGACGATGGCGGAGAAGAGCCCCATCATCCTGATCCGCAAGGAAACGACTCCGGACGACATTCACGGCATGGATGCGTCCAAGGGCATCCTGACGGCGGTGGGCGGCAAGTCCTCGCACGCGGCCGTTGTGGCGCGCGGCATGGGCGTGCCGTGCGTTGTCGGCTGCGGCGCGATTTCCATTGATGAGCGCGCCAAGTCGGCGTCGGTAAAGGTTGGCGACAAGCAGATCGTAATCAAGGAAGGCGACTGGGTGTCGATCGATGGCGCCACCGGCGCGGTCTACCTGGGCCAGGCGGCCACCAAGGATCCCGATCCGAATTCACCCATCTTCGCCAAGTTTATGGCGCTGGCGGACACCTACCGGGTCAAGCCGGGCAGCAAGGAGAAGTTTGGCATTCGCGCCAATGCCGACATCCCGCGCGACGCCAAAGCCGCGCGCGCCTTTGGCGCCGAAGGCATCGGGCTGTGCCGGACCGAGCACATGTTCTTTGCCGAAGACAGGCTGCCGCACGTGCAGGCGATGATTCTCACCGAAAACGAAAAGGACCGCCGCAAGGCGCTGGCCAAACTGCTCCCCATGCAGCGCAGGGACTTCGCGGGGCTATTTGAAGCGATGGACGGACTCCCCGTTGTGATCCGCACGCTGGACCCGCCGCTGCACGAGTTTGTGCCCAAGCGCGAAGAGTTGATGGTCGATATCGCCAAGCTGCCGTCGGCCGACATGAAGGCCAAGAAGGAAATGCTGGGGCGCTACAAGAACTTTGTGCCGGACGTCAAGTCGCTCAAGACCGTTCTGCCGCAGCTTCTGAAGCGCGTAGAACAGTTGCACGAGTTCAATCCGATGCTCGGCCATCGCGGCTGCCGTCTCGGCATCACCTACCCGGAAATTACCGAGATGCAGGCGCGCGCCATCTTCGAAGCCGTCGTCCAGGTGGCCAAGAAGGGCAAGAAGGTCATTCCGGAAGTGATGATCCCGCTCATTGGAGGCGTGGAAGAGCTGGAGAACCAGAAGAAGATCGTCAAAGCGATCGCCGAAGAGGTTCTCGGCAAGGCCGGTCTGAAGAAGCAGGAATACATGATCGGCACCATGATCGAGATTCCGCGCGCGGCGATCACCGCCGACCGTGTGGCGGTTGAGGCCGAGTTCTTCAGCTTCGGCACCAACGACCTGACCCAGACCACCATGGGGCTGTCGCGCGACGACTACACGAAGTTCTCCAAGGAGTACGAAGACAAGAAGATCTTCAAGGCCGACCCGTTCGGCGTCATCGATCAGGAAGGCGTCGGACAACTGATTCAGATGGCGGTGGAGAAGGGCCGCAAGACTCGCAAAGACCTGGAAGTGGGGATCTGCGGCGAGCACGGCGGCGATCCCAGCTCGGTGGAATTCTGCTACCGCGTGGGCATGGACTACGTGAGTTGTTCACCCTACCGCGTGCCGATCGCCCGCCTGGCGGCCGCGCAGGCGGCCATCAGCCGGGGCGGCGACAAGTCGGAAGCCGCCCGCACCGCATAAGCAAAACGCACAGGCAGACAGGAAGGCCGGACCAGCGTTGGTCCGGCCCTCCTTGCGTTGGCGCCCCCTACTGGTGCGCCGCCTCGCTGACCTCGCGGCCGAGCGTGTACGGCAGCCTGTACTTGACCAACTCGCGCGGAGGGTTGGACGTCTGTGTGAAGCGGTAGACTTCGATGTTGCGGAACCGGTCCGGTCCGGCGGGTAACCCGGCGATCCGCTCGAAACGCTCCGGATGAGCCTGGACCGCCTGCTCGATCACGGCGAGTTCCTTGTACTTGTTCACTCGCGACCGGTCCAGGATCAGGTAGGTGAGGCCGAGCGATTCAGCCCGGTTGACGAACTGCTCAGGGGTTCGCAGCAGCGGGTGGATGCGCCGCCGGAACCAGTCCGATTCAGCCACCAGCTTGGTTCCGCGTACGACGATGTCGTTGCGTTTGGGATTTGTCTCCGCGGCGGCGACGATGAAGGCGCTCTCCCCTGTGTCGTCGGAGGCGACGATGGCGCGGATGGCTTCTCCGCCGGGTCTTTGCCGGATCGTGGCCAGGGCTTGCCGGAAGCCCGACGGCACGGCTTTGCGGAACGACAAACCGAAGGGAACGTACAGGGCCAGAGCCAGCACTACCCACGCGACGGTGGCCCGGCCACCCCAACGCTGGCGGCCCGGAGCGCCCGCGGGGATGAAGAAGAGGCAGAACGGCACGGCGGCAAACATGTAGCGGCTGTCGGCGGGGTGGGGAAACAAGACATGAAACCCGAAAACCGCCACTCCGGCGGCCAGCATCGCGGCGGGAAGCGGCGGCAAGGGGGGCCGGGTTATGAGCCCGAACAGGGTGCGCAAGATTCCAATACCGGCGAAAGCCGCCAGCACCGGCGTCAGGAACCGCAGCAACGCCGCCCCATAAGCGGGCGTGCCGATGGCCAGCCATCGAAGGACACTTTCATTCAGGGCCTGGTTGCCCCGGATGACGCGGAACGCGAGAAACAGCGGCACGGCGCTGAGCGCCAAAGCGAGCGCAGCCGCTTTCAAGGTCGCCGGCCGGAAGGAGAGCCGCCACTTGCCGGCGAACGCAAATGCGACCGGGGCCGAAAGAAGCGCGGCGAGGCCGTTCCCTTTTGTCAGGCAGCAGGCGGCGCCAAGCAATCCGAGCCAGAGCGCATTCTTCTGGGTGGGCGTCTCCATATAAGCCGCCAACCGCCATGCGAAGGCCAGGCTGAACAGGGCCAGCATGCCTTCGAGCATCACCACCGAATTCAGGCGTTGTGTGATGTGCAGCGAACAGAAGACCAGGGACACCAACCAGGCCGAAGGCGCGCCGAACACCTGGCGCACTATCCGGAAAAGTATGACGGCGGCGCCGGCGGTGAGCAGCGAGACCAGACCCAGCGCCCAGGAAACACGGTCCGGAACGACCAGCAACCAGGCCACCAGCGACAGGTCGAACAAGGGCGGCCAGGCAAACGGAGCAACCTTGGGATAGGCGACAAAGAACCGTTCGGCAAATCGCACCGGTGATTCCGGGATGCCGCGAACGAGATAGTCCTTGATCAGCAGCGCGTTGAGGAAATGAGGTCCTTCGTCTCCGTACAGCCCGCTGCCACCCTCGAATGCCTGGTCGCGAAACTGCAAGAACAGAAGGACCGCCCAGAAGGCGCTTAACAGGAGAAGCGACGCCAGAACCCGGCGTCCCACAGCGATGCGGAGGCCGCCGGCGCCTGAGTCAGGAGCCGGCGCCATCATGCTTCAAGTCCGGGGCGGGGATTGAGGCCCTATACCCTGGACAGCCAATCGGCATAAACCGCCTCGAGCGTCTGCTTTATCGTGTACTTGCGTGTCCAGCCTAATGCTTGCAGCCTCGAATTGTCCCCCAGCAGCAAGGGTTCATCGGACGGCCGCATAAGCGCGGGATCGGAAACGCGCTTGACGTTCAGGCCGGAAATCGAAATCAGCATGTCCAGGATGTCGCTGATTTTCACCGCTTCGCCCGTGCAAATGTTGACTGGGATGCCCGGCTGCCCTTTTTCGAGCAGCAACATGATCCCGGCGACTCCGTCGCGCACGTCGATGAAATCCCGCGCCGACTCCAGGTTTCCGACATGCACTTCAGGCGCGAGATGACCCTTGGCGATCAAGGCAAGCTGGCGGGCGAAATTCTGAATCGCCGTAGCCGGCGGGTGGCCTGTGCCCACATGGATAAACAGGCGCGGAAGAAAGACGCGCAGACCGAAGTTGTGAAAGTACTGGAATCCGAGGGCTTCGGTAGCCACCTTGCTCACCCCGTAGGGGCTGATGGGGCGCAGCAGCCGTTCTTCTTTCAACGGGCAATCCTCGGGTTTGACGTCGCCGTATTCGGCGCTGCTACAGGCAACCGCGACTCTGGCGTTCGGTGTGATGAACCGGCAGCACGACAGGACGTTGGCCGTACCCAGGTAATTGGCATTGTGGGTAGACCATTCCATGTTCCAAGACAGCCCGTTGAAAGCCTGCGCCGCCAGGTGTATGACCACGTCGGGCTGAACCTTGCGAAACACCCGCTCCAGGGCGCCATAGTCCAACATGTCGCAGCGTATGACGCTGGGATCGTCAATTCCCGCCAGGCGGCTGGACGCGCTACTACGGGCGATGCCATACGTCTCCCATCCCGCCGCTTTGGCGGCGCCGGCGCAATGCAATCCAATCATTCCGGTGATGCCGGTGATCAAGGCTTTAGTGGCCAAAACAAAAATACCCCCGATTTTCTAATGGTTTTGTAGTGAAAAATTCGATCATTCGACAGGCTAGCACGAGCGCGGCCGATTCTTATCTATTACTGGGCCTCGGCTGGAATGGACGTAAAGGCCGATGTGTTGAACCGCAGTCCAAGCACCGCAACGGCGCCGGACCCGGCGCCAAATTGAACCGAGCCCCGTGTTCCAGCCACGGCGGGCAGCAGTGCTCTTAGATTCACCGCCTGCCGCGCGTTGGGTGCGAGCGCGACGGCGGTGCTGCCCAGATCCAGTCCATTCTCGTCCCGCGCCGAGATGGTTACACTGCCGGGCGCCGAGGCCGGATTCACGAATGCCACCGCGGTTGTGAATGCCGTGTCATCGAAGATGAGCGTACTGAAAGAAGAGTCGGTCCTGGTAAGCGGTACGACGGCTTCCTGGTCTGGCCGGCCGGCGGCGCTTTGCCGGAAGATTCCGTAGCCAATCACGCTTCCGGGCAAGTTGACGCGGGCCCAGCCCTGGTTCAGCGGGCCGGTGTTCGGCATTTCGAGCATCACCGAACCCATCGCGGCAAGATTCAATGTCGTGGAAGTTCCTCCGGCGGCGGGCACGTTGAGCGGCTGGCCGTTCATGTCATAGAAGGAAATGGAGACGGACGTGGCCGAGTCGCCGGTGTTGGCAAACTGTAGCGCCGTGTACCAGCCGCCGCCGAAGGCGATTTGCGGGAGCGCTCCGGTTCCAAGCGGGACCGATGTCGCCAGAACGGGTATCGAGGTGAAGGCCGATGAGTTGAACCGGAGGCCCAGACCCGCCAGGACGCCAGGGCTGGCGCTGGACTCGATAGAGCCCCGCTTGCCGGCGACGCCGGGAATGATGGTTCTCAACGGCACGGCTTGCCGGCCATTTGGCAGCAGTTCAACTGAAGCAGTTCCCAGAATCTGCCCGGTTTGGTCGCGCGCGACGTGGGTCACCGATGACGGGGTCGCGGCAGGGTTGGCGAACGCGACCGAGGTAGTGAACGTGGAATCGTCAAACGCCATAGACAGGTTGGAGACGTTAGCGGGCGCCAGCGGCACCGCCGCCTCCTGATCAAACCGTCCCGGCACGCTCTGGCGAAAGATCCCGTATCCGCTCACACCGTCGGGCAGCGAGATATCGGCCCAACCCTGGCTGAGGGTTCCGCGATTGGGGAACTCGAGCAGCGCGGTTCCCTTGGGGCCGATTCCCAGAGTGGCGCCAGTCTGGCCGGCGTCCGGCGCCGCCAGAGGCTGGCCCGCGGCGTCGAAAGGCTTGACGCCCACGGTCACGGGCACTGAATTCGAGTTGTAGAAGTACAAGCCCGTGTACCATCCGCCGCCGAAGGCGAGTTGCGGGAGGGCTCGCTTGCTGGACGGGATGTTCGACGCGCCGGTGATGAACCGGCTGCTCACCAGCCAGGCCTGGTACGGCGACCAGGTTGAAAGCAGGTAGTAGAGCGTGACCGACCCGTCGGCGTTGACCGTGTACTTGTCTATCAGATAAGGCGCGTAGGGCACGCCTGTGGCGTCTCCATCGAGGTTGACCCGGTTGCCGTTCGGATCATAAATCGGGATGATCGAACGGGTGATGGGATCCTGGCCCGGATGGTGTATCAATCTCGATGCCCAGTCGCTCTGCGGCGTCAGAACCAGGATCGGATCGCTCCATGGGGCCCACGGCGCCGGGGCAAACCGGCATACAACGTTTCCGTACATCAGGACGAAGTTCTTCAGGGTGGGATTCCAGACTACCGAGTGGTTGCCGATGGACGCCAGGCCGGGAATCAGCGGCTGCGCGAGTTTTTCGTCCTTTCCCCACGTGGCGTACGTGCCGGCCATGCCCGTGTAGTAGAACCACTTGGAAGTTCCCGCCTCGATGTCATCGGCGCTGAACGCGGCCAGGTAGAGGTTGCTGCGGTTGTAGCGCCACGAACTGCCGAACACGAACACGACTTTCCGCACGGACTGCAACTCCGGCGGCAGTTGCGCCAGGTCGAACGCGCCCGGGTCCATGAGCACCGGCGAGTTGAAGATGAACTTTCCGGTATCGCCGGCCTCCGGCGGAGGGTTGGTGGGATCCGAGATCTCCGGATGAGAAGAGATCGTCTGGAGTTTGGTGAACGTAGGCGGCGTCGAAGCATTCCAGGCGGTGTTGGGCTGATCCGCCTTGGCCACAATCGACTGGAGAGCAAAGTGCGGGTTGCTGTCCTGAACCCGGCTGACGTAGTACATGTACAGGCTGCCGTTCCAGTCCAGCGCTCCGCTCGGTGTTTCATAGGGGCCGGTGCCTTCGTCGGGGTCGAGACCGGAAATGGTGATGCTCTTGAACTTGTGATCGAACGGTCCAGCCTTGGGGTCGGTGTAGAACTGGATGGCCGGGCAACCGTCCGTCGCAACGGAAGGTTTTGGGTTTCCGCGCATGAGTTCGGCATTCACCTTCGCGACGTAACCGCAGGTGG
Source organism: Bryobacterales bacterium (assembly GCA_020851655.1). Taxonomy (GTDB): domain Bacteria; phylum Acidobacteriota; class Terriglobia; order Bryobacterales; family Bryobacteraceae; genus JADZCI01. The sequence continues at coordinate 980 of JADZCI010000143.1, read as the reverse complement.
ACAGGCCGGCGTTCGGTATGTAGCCGATGCTGTCGTCGCCCATCTTGGCCAACAGGATGTAGCGGGAAGCCGAGTCCTGGTAAGCGGCCATGGAATCGCCGAAAAGAAATACTATTTTGTCAGGATAGACGACCGGGGTACCGAGGTCGGCCCCGATAACGCCGGCGCGGCTCAGGCTTCTGCCGGGGACATAATCGTAGAAATACAGGCCGTTGGAGTAGATTTGGAACTGTTCGCCGGTCAATTGAATCAACGGTTGTGTGCTCCCGGCGACGATTCCCACAGATTGGGCGTAGGCCGCGCTAAAGATTGACACAAAGGTACTGGTTAAAAGAAATTTCACCGTAATTGTCTGATGGGTTAGATGCGGGTTTCAGAGGCTTTATTACATTATCGAACGGCCCCCCTTGCGGCGTCGAGGTTCTGGATGTACTAGAGAAACCGGAACCACTAGCTGGCTCAAAGTCTTTTGACAAGCCGGGCGCTTTTGCTGTACCCTAATAAAATCTATCGCTTCCAGTGAAGATGTAGAGTTGTTAAGCTTCCTTTTGCGAGGGGGAAGTTCGACATGAGAGGACGCGCTGCCAGCCTGGGTGATTTCACATGCCCTCGCTGCAGCCACTCCGAAGGTGGCACGCGCGAATCCTCCTTAGCTGTGATCGGTGGAATTGCTGTGAACGCGCGCGCAAAGCTTAGCTCGTTCATCTACGATTTGATAAACGAAAGACATCACCGGATCTTGCTTGCCGCCGTGCTGCTGTTCTCAACTCTGCTGTCGAGCGGGTTGGTGTTCACGCGGCGGCCATTTTGCGACGAAGCCTGGTTTGCGAGCCCGCCTTACAATCTTCTGCATCACGGCCACATGGGGATGACCATCCTTGACCCGCACGGGTTCGTGTTTGCGTCGCTCGTTCAGGACATCGACAAATACACCTACTGGGTGATGCCCGGATATTTGCTGGCGCAGACCGCCTGGTACT
>JADZCI010000142.1 GCA_020851655.1 Bryobacterales bacterium | reverse complement strand
TGGCAGCGGTGCAGCGTATACAGCAAGCGGAACGCCGTCCCCTTGTCAAAGCCCGTTCGCTCGACCACGTCGCAGAGCCGCAGAGTTTCACTGGCGTCCTGGAATGCGGCCAGTACCTGGGAGGCGTGCACGATCGACTTGACCATGTACCGCGGTTGGCTGGAGTCGCCGTCCATGTTGAGCATAGTACAACATTTGTCGAGAGGAGTGAAACACTTCATGGCTTCATCGGGCGAGTCTCCTTTTACTAGAACCAGCCGTATTCAAGCCATATCAGCGCGCATATCCACCTTTCAAGGCGTTGTGCATTGCACAACCTCCATTTGGATGTGAATTGGATTTGGGAAATTCCGCCTCTGCGCATAAGCTTGGTCAGGATTTCAGGAATGGCCATGACCGATTCGCTCCCGCCGCAGTGGATGCTGGGCATGACATGGACGATACTCGCCGGCGCCATGCAGGGTGGCTTTCCTCTGCCCCTGAAGTTCACCCGCAAGTGGCGCTGGGAAAACCTCTGGCTGGCATCGTCGGTCCTCGGTCTCACAGCCATCCCGTGGTTGATCGCGTGGCAGACCATCCCGTCGCTGCCCGTTGCGCTCGGCGCGGTTCCGGCGCGTTCGCTCTTGGTGGTGGCGCTGTTCGGAATGGCCTGGGGAATCGGAGGGCTGCTGTTCGGTCTGGCCGTGCATCGCGTGGGGCTCAGCCTGGCCACCGCTGTGGTGCTTGGACTCACATCTGGCATCGGCTCTCTGGCGCCGCTCGCGATCCTCCATCCGGAAGCAATGCTGCGGCGCACGGGCCTGGTGGTGATCGGGTCTGTGGCCGTCGCGATTTTCGGCATCGTCTGCTGCGCCCGCGCCGGCGCTCGCCGGGAACAAACCGCCGGACGAAGCGGCTACCGCGCGGGCCTGATGCTCTGCGTTCTATCCGGCCTCCTGTCGCCCATGTTCAACTTTGCTCTGACGTCCGGCGGGGATCTGATCGAAGCGGCGAAAGCGCAAGGCGCGCTGGCGGCCGACGCGGCGAATATGATCTGGTCGGTCGCCATGACGGGTGGCCTCATCCCGACCGCCCTCTACTGCGGCTGGCGCCTTAGCCGGGTACGCTCGTGGAGCCTTTTCACCGCCGAAGGAGCCTGGCATGACACCTCGCTGGCGGTCGTCATGGGGCTCCTGTTCGCCTACGGCAATTCTTTCTACGGAACAGGCGCCGGATACCTTGGCCACCTGGGGCCGATCCTCGGGTGGCCCGTGTTCCTGTCCGCGCAAGTGGTGGTGGGCAATCTGCTCGGCATCGCGACCGGGGAGTGGCGAGGCGCTCCACCCGCCGCCCGCGCCTGGCTTGCGGCGGGAATGATCACTTTGATCGCAGCCATGTTTTTGATCGCGCAAGCAGAGTCTTGACCATGAACAACACACTCGAAAAAGAACCACAGTCGTTTGAAACCGCGGCCGGCGAAGTCTTCGGAGATCTGCTGTCCGCCGAAAGGATCACGGCCAACCGGGTCTTCAAAGTCGGACTCCTCGCGACAGGATTCTTCGAATACTGGCGGATGTACGAGGACCTTCGAGGCTTGATCCTGCAGGACGCCCAGGTGGTGGAGGAGCGGCTCTCCCGCCGTCATCGCGTTGTGACGGCCGGCTTGGTGGACACCCTCGATTCGGCGGACGCGGCGGGCCGGCGCTTTCGCGATGAAGACATCCAGGTGCTCGTACTCGCCTACCGGACCTATATTCCCGACGCGTACATGCATCAGGTCTTGTCGTACTTGCCCGATGTGCCCCTGCTCATCTTCGCCTCGCAAACCCGCGACAGGCTGGACTATTCCGGCGATTACAGCGGCGTGCTCCGCAACAGCGGCGTGATGGCGCAGGTGCAGCTCGTCTGCGGTCTGCGCCGCGTCAACAGCCGTCCCGTCAAGGTGGAATGCATCGCCGGCGGCATTCACGATGAATCCGCCTACGCGCGCATTGACCGCTATCTCGAAGTCGTCGAGATCTATCACCGGCTGAAGACCATGACCATCGGGGTGATGGGCAGCGTCTTCCGCGGCATGTACGATTTCGAGTTCGACGCCACCAAGGTGAAGGGCGCGCTCGGGCCGGAGATCCTGCACGTCCAGTTGAATCATCTCGGCGCCGCGTGGGACCAGACGCCGCCCGCCGATCCGGACGTGCGGCGAGCCATTGAGCAGGCGCGCGCCAACTACCGCGTCACCGATCTGTCGCCGCGCGATCTCGAACAGGCCTGCCGGGCGTCGGTGGCGCTGCGGCGCATGGTGAAGCGCTTCCGGCTGGACGGCCTGGCTCTGCTCGGACAGCATTTCGTCGAGCGCAGGCTCAAGACGAATCCCTTCCTCGGCCTGGCGGAACTGCAACGCGCCGGCATACCGTGCGTCACCGAAGGCGACATCATCGGCTTGATCATGATGAAGATTCTGCACGCCCTGGCCGGGCGCATGCCCTTCTTCCTGGAGTGGAGTGAGTTCGACGTTGACATCAATGGCTGGATGCTGCTCGGCCACGGCTTCTGCGATCCGTCGCAGGCGCGCGATCAGCCGCCGCTGCTGACGCCCGCCGCCGAACAATGGGGACTCGAAGGAGGCGGTTGCAGCGTTGCCTGCGTGCCCATGCCCGGCCCCTGCACCATGGCCCATTTCGTAGAGCATCCCGGCGGCTGGAAGATGTTCATCAGCACCGGAGAACTGCTCGACATGGACCCGCTGCCGATCCGCGAAGTGCACGCCTTCGTGCGCGTCGAGCGCCCAGTCCGGCAATACGTCGAAGAACTGGCGGTCGCGGGTTTGCCGCATCACGTCGTCACCGTGCGTGGCGGCGTCCGCGCCGAACTCGAGTACCTGGCCCGCTTGCTGGGCATGAAAACAGTGACGCTCTAGCCATGGCACAGCCGTCCTTCCGCGCACGACCGAAAGTCGGATTGCTCGCCACAGGCCATCACTATTACTGGTCCCAGTTTCCTGGCTTGAGCCAGCGCTGCGGCGAAATGCTGGGCGAGTTGCGCGCGGTGCTGAACCCCTGGGCCGAAGTCGTGTCGCCGGATCTGGTGGACTCGCCCGAGCGGTCAGCCGCCGCCGGCCAACTGCTGCGCGCGGCGGCGGTCGACATTCTGCTGGTCTTCCCACTTGGCTACACGCCGGCGATGAACCTGTTGCCGGCGGTCCTGGCGCTGGATGTTCCCGTGCGCATCCTGAACGCGCACCGTAACCGCTCCTATGATTACGCGAACGCCGATACCGCCACTTACCTTTTCCACGAGGGCGTCTGCTGCGTTCCCGAATTCGCCGGCGCTCTGGTCAACGCCGGGCGCAGATTCAAAGTTCGCACCGGCGCCTTTGACGACGTCCGGTTTCAAGCCGAGATCCAGGCGGATGCGCTGGGCGCCGCCGCGGCGCGGGCCTTGCGCAATCTCAACATCGCGCTGATCGGCCAAACCTACACGGGCATGGGAGACATGCCGGTCGACGAGCACCGCCTCCTCCGCGCCACCGGCCGGATGCTGGTGCGGCCGGAGGTCGAGGAGATCGAGAATGCCTTTTACGACGCCACCGGCGGCGAGGTCGCCGCGATGTGCGACGAGTTCCGCCAGATCTATGCGGTCGCTGACGGCGTCACCGATGAGCACCTGCGCGACAGCGCGCGCACCGCGGTGGCGTTCGACCGTGTGATCACCCGTCATGGGATTAGCGCGTTCGGTTTCTACTGGTGGGGCCAGCGGCCCGTAATGACCCAGCTTCGCGCCCAGTCCGGACTTGCCGTATCCCGCCTCGCCTCGCTCGGCCGCCCGGGAGTGACCGAAGGCGATGTGAAGTCCGCGCTCGCCATGAAGGTGTTCGATCTCCTCGGCGACGGCGGCATGTTCGTGGAGTTCTTCTCGATAGACTTCGACGAGAACTTCGTGCTCATGGGACACGATGGACCAGCCAACGTCCGTATGAGCCGCGGCCGGCCGCGCCTGACCCATCTCGACGTGCACCATGGCAAGTCCGGCCATGGCCTGGGCATCGACTTTGAAGTGCTGGCCGGCCCGGTGACGCTCGTCAATCTCACGCAGTTCGACGCGGGCGAGACCTTCAAGATCATTTACACGGTGGCGGACATCGTGCCCGGTCCTGTGCTGCGAATCGGGAACCCAAACTGCCGCGTCCAACTGCGCCACCCCATCCCCGAGTTTATGGACGCCTGGTGCCAACAGGGCCCGTCCCATCATGCCGTCATCGGCCAGGGCGACCACGCCGCTGCGCTGGAAGCGTTCGCCGAAGCTATGCAGTTCCAAATCGTCCGTATCGGATTTCGAGAATCAGGGAGATAGAGTCATGAAGTACCTACGCAATTCCTTGGCAGTCCTTTGTCTCGCGCTACTCAGCGTCCAGGCGCAGGAAACGCGCGGCAGTATCGAAGGGCGGCTGGCCGATCCCTCCGAAGCGGCCATCGCCGGAGCGGAGATCGCCGCCACCAACCGCGCCACCAACGTTGCTTACCGCACCACCAGCAATGCCGAAGGCAACTATACGCTGCTGTTTCTGACGCCCGGCGAGTACACCGTCAGCGTCACCGCGAAGGGCTTTAAGACTCCGCGCCGCGACGTGGAACTGCGTATTCACGAGCGGCTCCAACTCGACTTCAAGCTGGAGATCGGCTCCCTCACCGAAGAGGTGCGGGTGACTGCCGACACTCCCCTCCTCGAGGTGACAAACGCCAACCTCGGACAGGTGATCGACGCACGCCGGTTCAAGGAATTGCCGATCGCGCACGGCAGCCCATATTCGCTCATCTATCTCACGCCCGGCGTGGTCAACACCTATCCAGGCGGCCTGATGCAGCAGGAGCCCACGAACATGAATGCCACCACCACGCTGGTGAACATCAATGGCTCACCGAACGGCAGCACGGACTTTACGGTGGACGGCGTGCCCAACACCCAAACCAGCAACGCCGACCGCGGCATGGGTATGGCCAACTCGCCTCCGGCCGACATCGTCGAAGAGTTCAAGATCGAAACCGCGTATGACGCCAGCGTCGGCCACACCTCCGGCGCCATCATTAATGTCAGTCTGAAGACCGGCACGAACGCCCTCCACGGAACCGGCTACTGGTTCCATCGCGATCCCGATTGGAACGCCAACTCGTTCTTCGCCAATCGCGCCGGCCAGCCCAAGGGGAGCTTCACCTACGATCGATGGGGCGCCAGTTTGCTGGGTCCGGTGATCATTCCTAAGGTGTACGACGGGCGCGACCGCACTTTCTTCTCCTTCGCCTATGAGGGTCTGCACTACGACAACCTCCAGGCCATCACCACCACGGTGCCCGACGCCGCGCAAAAGAACGGCGACTTCTCGCGCCTGCTCGCGCTCGGTCCTCAATATCAGATCTACGATCCGGCCACCGTTGCCCCCGCCGCCGGCAACCGGTTCTCCGTGCAACCGCTTCCGGGCAACATCGTTCCTGCGAATCGCATCAGTTCGATCGCCAAGAACATCCTGCCGCACTACGCGGCGCCGAACAACACCGCCAGGCCCGACGGAACCAACAACTACACCTCGCAGACGCGTCCGGAGCCGGCGAAATACTACAACACCATCGGGCGGGTCGACCACGTCATTAGTAGCAAGCAGCGCCTGTATGGCCGGTTCTCGGTCGGCAGAAAGATCGATGGCCCTTACCGCGACTACTGGGAAGACGCCGCCATTGGGAACAATTACATCGGACGCGGCCGCCAGGTCACCATCGACGACGTGTACGTGTTTAACCCCACCTTCGTAATGAACATCCGCTATGGCTATGCCCGTTTCGCCGGCGGCCACTTCCCGCGGCGCATCAATTTTGACATCGCCGCGCTTGGATTCTCCAGCGACGTGGTTTCGGCGCTCACCACGGTCAACAATATGTTTCCGCGCGTGGATGTGGCCGGTCTCGTATCGCTGGGCACCGAGGGTTACGATGTCCTCAATAATGATGTGCATTCGTTCTTCCTGAGCTTCACCAAGCAGCGTGGCAGCCACAGCATGAAGTTCGGAACGGATCTGCGGGCTTACCGGGATAACGTCTTCTTCTATGGCCAGTCGACGGGGCGCTTCGTCTTCGGCACCGATTTCACGCGTGGTCCGCTGGACAATTCCCCCGCCGCCCCCGGCAACGTCGGGCAGGGGCTCGCCGCTCTGCTCTTAGGCCAGCCCACCGGCGGACTGGTTGACCGCAACGACAGTCAGGCGATCCAATCCACGTATTGGTCGTTCTATTTCCAGGACAACTGGCGCGTCACCCGCCGCCTGTCTTTGGATTTGGGCCTGCGTTGGGAGTATGAGGGGCCGGTCACCGAACGGTTCGATCGCGCCGTACGCGGCTTTGATCCCTCCGCCTCGCAGCCGATCGAGGCGCAAGCGCGCGCCAAGTACGCCGCCAATCCCGACCCGGCGCTGCCGCTGAGCCAGTTCAAGGTGCGAGGCGGACTCCTGTTTGCCGGTGGCAACCAACCGCGGACGTTCTGGGACCGCTCCCTGCTGAACTTCGCACCCCGCATTGGGTTTGCGTACCAGATGGGACAACGTAACGTTCTGCGCGGCGGCTTCGGTATCTACCCCATCCAGATCGGCCAACCCGCGCAGAATCGCGCCATTCAGACCGGCTTCAATCAAGCCACCGACGTTGTTCCTACTCTCAACAACGGACAAACCTTCATCGCCACGCTCGCCAATCCCTTCCCGTCCGGCATCCTCAAGGCGCCCGGCGCCTCGCTCGGCGCTCAGACGTATCTCGGACGCGGGGTCTCCTTCTACAATCCGATCGCGCGTACCCCTTACACGATGCGCTGGAGCTTGAACCAGCAGGTGCTTCTGCCCGGGCAAGTGCTGTTGGAGACCGGCTATGTCGGCAGCAAAGTGGTAAAGCTCCAGGCTGACCATGACCAGAATGCGCTGCCGGTTCAGTATCTGAGCCAGTCTCCAGTTCGCGATCAGGCGCGGATCGATTATCTGTCGAGCAACGTACCCAACCCCTTTGCCGGACTCCTGCCCGGAACTTCGTTGAATGGAACCAGCATCGCTCGCAGCCAGCTCCTGCGCGCGTTCCCGCAGTTTGCTGGAGTTTCTTTCCGCGACTATCAAGGTTACTCGTGGTACCACGCCCTGCAGGTGCGCGGCGAACGGCGATTCCGCGCGGGGTTCACGGCGCTGGTGGGCTACACGTGGTCCAAGACCATGGGCGCTACCGAATACATCAACGCCGGCGACCCTGTGCCGTATCGCTCCATCCAATCGAGCGACCGCCCCCATCACCTTACGTTCAGCGGAATCTTCGAGCTGCCTTTCGGCAAGGGACGGCATTTCGCATCCCGGAGCCGCCTGGCGGACATCGTGATTGGCGGCTGGCAGGTCGCTACGGTTTGGACCCACACTTCCGGCGAGCCGCTCGGATTCGGCAACGCACTGTTCCATGGGGACATTGGCAAGGTCGCCCTCTCATCGGATCAACGCTCCGTTGAACGCTGGTTCAACACCGATGCCGGCTTTGAGCGTAGCGCCGCCAAGCAGCTCGATGCCAACTACCGCACTTTCCCCCTCCGCTTTTCCGGTATCCGGTCGGGAAGCATCAACACCGTGGATCTTTCGCTGCTGAAGAACTTCGCCCTGTTTGAAGCGCACAAGATCGAGTTCCGCGCCGAGTTCTTCAACGCGCTGAATCACGCCACCGGATTCGCGCCCCCCAACACGTCGCCCACTTCCAGCGCGTTCGGTCAAGTGACCTCGACGTACGTCGCGCCTCGCGCAATTCAACTCGGAATCAAGTATGTTTTCTAGATTCCGGGCGGCGCCAGCCCAATGAGACCCGGTTGCGCGCGGCGGTTAACACTTGCCTGTGGCGGCGCGTCGATGTAAAACAGCGGGGAGACCGGTAGCGGGCTCCCCGGCGACATTATGAGCGTCTGGCTCGATTTCCGTTACACCGTCCGAACCCTGCGCAAGAGCCGCACCTACACGGTTGTGGCGGGACTCACCCTGGCCCTGGGAATCGGCGCCAATACCGCGATGTTCGCGGTGATGCGGGCTACGTTGCTGAGATCTTTGCCGTTTGCCGCCGAGGAACGCCTGGTGATGCTGTGGCCGCGCAACCCGGAGCGCGGCATCTCGCGTGAGCTTGTGAGCCCCGCCAATTTCGTGGACTGGGACGCGGAGAACTCAATCTTCGAAGCTTTGGGCGCCTGGCCCAATACCAGTGACACGGTGACTCGCTTCAACGTGCGCAGCGGAACTTCGATCGAACCCGTGCGCGGCGCCTATGTCTCCTCCGGTCTCTTCCGCGTGCTGGGCGTTCAGCCGCTACTGGGCCGCACGTTCCTGCCGGAGGAGGACCGCGCACGCGGCCATCGGGCCGCAATTCTGAGCTACCCGTCGTGGCGAATTCGGTTTGGGGCCGATCCCGGCATCCTCGGCAAGACTATCGAGGTGGACACCTTCCGCGGCGGCGTCTACACGGTCGCCGGAGTCATGCCGCCAGGCTTCGATTTCCCGTCCGGCGCCGAGATTCTGCTGCCGGTCGCGTTCTGGGGTGGCGGCCCTTTACCGCCGGTGGACGCACCAGGCCGCTGCTGCGCCTGGTTTAGCGTCATTGGGAGGTTGAAGCCGGGTATCAGTATCGAGCGCGCCCGCCTGGAAATGACGGCTCTGGCACGGCGCATATCCGAGCGCCACCCCAGCGGCGGGAAGGTTACTGAAGTCCAGGTCTCGCCGCTGCGGGCTGAACTGATCGGTACGCATCGCACGGGCCTGCTCGTGCTCTTCGGAGCGGTGCTCTGCGTGCTCCTGATCGCCTGTGCCAACGTGACGATCCTCGCGATGTCGCGGACAGTCAACCGGAGCGCTGAAATCTCACTGCGGAGCGCCTTGGGCGCCGGCACGGCGCGCCTTGTCCGGCTGGTGTTTGTGGAGAGTCTGCTGCTCGCTCTGTTCGGAGCGCTGGGCGGAATGCTGCTCGCTGCGCTGGCTTTGGAAGTCCTGCTTCGCGGCTTGTCCAGCGGCCTGCCGCTCGTAGCGAATGCCCGCATCGACTGGGATGTCGCCGCCTTCGCGCTAGCCATCAGCGTGGCCTCGGCCTGTCTCAGCGCGATCTTGCCCGCCATCCAGTCGGGCCTTGGGCGGCGGACGCTCTCACTGCGCGGCGCCATCGGCTTCCACACGGCCACTCCCCGCGGCAGTGTGATTCAGCGGGTGTTGATGGCGGG
>JADZCI010000141.1 GCA_020851655.1 Bryobacterales bacterium | reverse complement strand
CCCGCCTCTTGATCCTCCACGGTCCATCGTTCCCGCGCTGGGACCGCCGCCCCGCGCGGATTGATTCTGCCGGGCGCTGGCTTGACGCGAGGACAGTGAATCGCCGCGCGCCGATCCGCCATACTTGCTCGCGGTGGCGCGGTCGGAGTAGGGCGCCCCGCCCCGGTGCTGCGGGTTGTGCTGCCAGTTGTTACTCACATTGTTGCGGTTGATGTTGTTAACCCGGTTGCTGTTGTTGATGAAGTTGTTGTTGTTGTTGATGACGACCGCGTTGCCGCCGCCGTGCCAGCCGCAACCGTAGCCCCAACCACCGCTCCACATGGCGCCCATCGCCACACCCACCCCGAACGAGATGGCCATCCCGGCCGCATAGTATCCGGGCGGAGGATAGGTGATCGGCGGATACGGGTAAACCGGAGGACCGTAAACGACGGTGGGATTGTAGGTCGGAACGTACACAACCTGGGGATTAGCCTGTTCGACGACAATGACTTGCTTGCTCTCGACGACCTTCGTTTCCACCTTCTGCTGCTCAGTCGATTTCAGGTTGCCCGAATCCTTGGCTTTCTTCCGCATTCGCTGGACGGCTTCCATTACATCGTCTTGCTGGGTCAGGAAAGCGTTGCCGAGATCGGTCGTCCATTTGATGTTCTCAGACAAGCGCTTGACCACGTCAGGCAACCCGGCCATGGCCTGAATGCTGGGGTCCCAATCCTGTTTCTTGACTGCCTCAGCCATCTCCTTTTCTTTAAGGCCCTTGTTCTTATCCAGCCATTGCTGCAACTGGACGATTTCAAGGGGATAGGTTGAGGCGACGAGCGTTTGGCTCAGCATCGGGTCCGGGTAGAGCGCGATGGGCGCGACCAAGGCGTCCAACTGATCCGGCGGAATCTTGGCCGGGGCCGCTTGAGCTTGGGCCGCGGGATCCTGCGCAAAGCAAAACGGCGCCTCGCCCAGCGCCAGAACGAACGAACAGAGAATGGCGACGCCTCTTCGCGGAGGATACGTTGGCGGTCTTGGGATAAGGCTTGGGCTTCTCATGGGGACGGTACAGATTCTACCTTATCGAGAGAGGCAAATTTCGGCCCAAACCCGGCTGGCGAGGGAGAGCCTGTTCTTTTCATCCGCTTGGAGATGACAGGCGAGTTGGTCAAGGCTTTCCAACCCTGGCGAACGGTCACGCAATACCGTACCGTCACGGAATCGCGTGAGGCTGGAAGCGGTACAAAAGGTCTGGTTGTTTCATAACTCCCGGAGGTACTTGTCCTGGTTTGCGTGGTGCTATGATTGGGTCCCAGGATTCATAGCCCCTCTAAGAGGGCGGGGGGTATCGCGGGTTGCAATTTGTGCTGCGAGTACTGGTCATTGTATTGACCGTGCTGCTTGGGGCTTGTTTAAGACCCAAACCTTTTCGCTTAAAAGTTGGCATTCTTCCCGGCGCCAACGGGAACAGCCCCGTTGCCTTGGACATCGTTTCGGTCGGCGACAAGACCGCGGTGGACCCACTCTCGAAGATGGCCGCGTCGGAGTGGTTCCAGAAGCGCGAGCAGTTCCGGCGCGACTATCCCAAGGACGGAGCGCTCGTGGTTCGAAGCTGGGAGTGGGTACCGGGCCAGGCGATTCCGGAGCTGGTGGTGCCTCGCAAGCCCAAACCTCGCGCCGTCTTCCTGTTCGCCAACTATGCATCCCCAGGTCCTCATCGGGCGCGCCTGACTCCGGGCAAAGAGATCATCGTCACGCTGGGACCTGAAGATATGGCAATCGAACTCAAGAATAAATGACCGGGCTTTACAAGAAATGACCAAAGACAGCCGTCACGTTCCGCTTCCGATCGAGTGGTCGGAGGGCATGCTGCTCACACCGCAACATTTTCAGGAACTGTGCTCGCGCTCCGAAGGACTTCAGCAGTACCTGCTGACGATTTCCAGCCCGTTTCCCTGGGGCGTTCTGCGCTTCGATTACGACCACAACGCGCTGGTCACCGGACGGCTGGCCGTGTTGTCCATTGAAGCGGTCATGCCTGACGGTCTGCTGGTCTCAGCCGGAGGCGAAGGGGATCCGCTGGAACTTGACCTGGCGCCGTACGCGGACCGGATCCTGCAGCGTCCGGCGGCGATACACCTGGCGGTCCCATCACAGCGGGCCATGACGGCGCGCGGCGACCTCGCCCGATACCGGTCCACGGCGGGTGCGCCGCTGGCGGACGCCAACACGGGAGAAGGCGACGTCGTTATCCCGCGATTGTCTCCCAAGCTCGTGCTACTGCCCGCCGACGGCGTGACTGCGCGGTTCCAGAGTTTTCCGCTGGTTGAGGTCACCAAACGGGACGAAGCGCTCGCGGTAACCGACTTCATTCCGCCCGGACTGCGAGTGAGCCAGGATTCACAACTGGGAAAGCTCTGCGCGGGCGCGGTGGGCCGCATCCGTGAACGCGCCATCTTTCTGGCCGAGCAGATGAAGAGCCGCTCGTTCCGAGTCGCCGACATTCCGGCGCTGGAGATGATGAACAAGCTCGAACGGCTCGTCAACGGGCTGCCGCTGCTCGAAGCGTCTCTTTACTCGGGATGTTCGCATCCGTATCACTTGTACCTGGCGTTGTGCGCGATCGCCGGACCGCTCTCCGTATTGAGTCCTGCAATGGTGCCGCCGCTCTTCAGCCGCTACAACCACAATGACCTTCGGGGAACGTTTCAGCCGGTCATCTCGTTTCTGGACGAAGCGCTGGCGCAAGGAGTGGCGCAGACCTGGCGGGCGATCCCGATGGCGCAGCGGGAAGGCGGGTTCGAGGTTGAGATGGATCCGATGTTGGAGGCATACCTTTACGAACCTCTGCGCGACGTTTCCAATCCAGTTGCGGCCATCGGTCTTCGCGTGCCATCCGGAGCCGCTGAAGCAGAAGTGCTCCGCTGGGCCGAAAGCTGCCATATCGGCAGCGAGAGCGTCATCCCTTCGCTCATCTCGAAACGCGTGCTGGGCGCGCGGCGGCGAAAGGTCGAGACGCTGCCGGATCTGAATCCCCCGGCGGGAATGGTTCTGTTTGCGCTGGCGACCGACAATTCGTTCCTCAAGCCGGGCGAAGCGCTGTATCTCAAGGAAGGACTCACCGACTTGGCTCGGCCATTGCAGGCGACGCTGTACGTCCGCAACCGGCCTACTGAGCACACCTCTCAGTCATGACCCAACTGGTGCAAGCCAAGACGCCGTTCCTGTCCCAGTTCCAGGAGTTCTACGCCGAGATCATCCGCTTAAAGCAACTCGCCCTGGCCGGCGCTCCTCCCGCCAGCGTAACGGCCACAACGGCCGCCACGGAAGCCGAGTCACCGGAATCGTTCCCGGCCACGATTTGGAACCGGGCCTTCCGGCTCTTGGACCGGCAGGTGCAGGAGACGAGACAAGCCACAGGTCCGATCGGGATCGAATTGCAGCGCGAAGGTCTCTGGGTGATGGCCGCATTAGCGGACGAGATCTTCGTCCACATGGATTGGAGCGGCAAGGACTACTGGCTTTCCCACCTGTTGGAGACGCGCCTGTTTCGTACGCAGTCCGCGGGCGAGACGTTCTTCACACGGCTGGAACATTTGCTGGAACGTACCGACCCGGCGGCCGAAGAGACCGCATCGATTTACCTGATGGCCCTGGCGCTGGGTTTTCGCGGGAAATACTGGGGTGCGGACGACGCCGGCGCGATCGATGCCTACCGGCGCAAGCTCTTCGCGTTTCTCGTGCGGCGGAACCCCCGCTTGATTGCCGATACCAAGCGGCTCTTTCCGGATGCCTACCGCCACACGATTCAGGAAGGGCCGGTGAGACGGCTTCCGGATCCGCGGCGCTGGTTGCTGATCGTCGCCGCGGTGTTTGTCTTGTGGCTGGTCACGTCCCAAGCCGCATGGTGGACGCTGACCTCTGACATGATTCAGCGGATTGAAAAAATCACGCTGACCGAAAAGGCTGGCTAATGAACTCGGGTTTCAACTGGGATCTTTGGCTCGTGGTTGTGGTGGCAGTAGCCACGGCGCTGGCGGCCTGCCTGGTTATCCTTGCCCTGATCGTTCTGGCCAGGAGCCGTAAGAAGCCGGCCACCCCAGACGCCGCGGCCGGCGAGGGAGCCATCGTCACCAAGGCTGCTGAAGTCACGCGCGGCTCAGCCTCGGGTTTTCGTTTCAGTCAGGCGTTGTCCAGCACAAAGGGACTGGCTGACCGTGTCCCGTGGTTCCTGGTGGTCGGAGAATCCGGTTCAGGCAAGACAACTCTGGTGGGGCAACTCTCCGGCGATCCAGGCGAGATGGGGTTGCCCAAGGCTCCTCAGCTTACGGCCGGCGTGGGTTGGCACTTCCTCGATCAAGCAGTCCTCATCGACGTCCCTGGTGACTTTCTAACAGGCACGCCGTCTCTACCAGCGGACACCGAAAGTTGGGCCGCACTTCTCAAAGCGCTGGCCCATCACCGGCCAACCCGTCCTTTGGAAGGCATCGTACTCACCATCTCCGCCCTGGACCTGCTCAGCGTGGTGAGAGAGCCCCAGGAGCCTTCACGAATGCTCAAGGCGCGCCAGTTGGGCGAGTGTCTGACGCAACTTCAGCGCCAGACCGGGCTCACGGTCCCCGTGTACGTCCTGATCACCAAGGCGGACGCGCTGCGCGGGTTCTCCAGTTTCTGCTGGGGCCTGGACGCGGATGTGGAGCAGGATATCTTCGGCTGGTCCAACCCTTATTCGGCACAGACCAACTTCTCGGGCGCGTGGATCGACGAAGCGTTCGACCTCATCACTCAAACGGTCCAACGGCGCCAGATGGAGATGTTCGCCCGCGAAGGCAAGCCGCGCGGTGTCGATGACCTCTTTCTCTTCCCCTTTGAAGTACAGTCCTTGCGCGAACCGCTCAGGGCTTTCCTCTGGCCGATCTTCCGGCCAACCGTGTATCGCGAGGCTCACATTCTGCGCGGCATTTACTTCTGCGGCGATGCCATCGCGGTTCCGGAACTGGCCCCGCCGGCGCCGGCGGATGAGGCGCAGTCGGTACCGGCGCTTGCGGAATTACCAATGGGGGGCGATTCGCGGCGGCGCCTGGCGTTTGTTTCGCACCTTTTCGAGTTCAAGATCTGGCTGGAACACAAGATCGCCCGGCCGGTTTCCGGAACGTTCCTGTCCCGCAATCGCCTGGTGCTGGCCTGCCAGGCTGGGGCGCTGGCCTCATCGCTCGTCTTGGGATCGGGACTCCTGTTGGCCTATTTGCGCTTGTCGCACGCAAAGGCGGTCCGGTTTGAGCCCCTCATTCTGGCGCTCGAGGAGCAAGCCTCGCACAAGGGCAAGTCGGCGCAAGCGAGTGCGCCGCTCGACAAGCGGCTGGCCGACGCCTACAGCCTGGTTGAAACGCTGGGCTATCTGGACGCCAAGGGTTTCCGGTCGATCTTCATTCCCGCGTCGTGGACCGACCCGGTTGATAAGGGTTTCGGCGAAGTCATGGTGGCCGGCTTCGAAGGTACGGTTCTGGACGCGCTCAAGCTCGGCATTGAGCAGAGGTACCAGGACCTCACACGATATAACGCCGCGGCTGCTTCGCAGGCTTGCCCCTCGCTGAGGCGGGACTCGCAGGCGGACGCCGGCGGCGGAATCTACACGTCGTCCCTCGACGTGACCGGCAATAGCGCCTACCGGGAATTAGACGCCTACGTGGATCGGGCAGGCCAACTGAATGACATCACCCACATCTACGAACGGCTTCGCCTGCCGGGCGCTGGAGGCATTGACGACATCGCGAAGATCCTTTTCTTTCTTACGGGCAAGACGATTCAAAACGAAGAGCGGTACCACACCAACCCCTACTACCGGGAAGCGATGGAAAAGGCCGAAGGCGACCCGCTCAAGACCATTTCTTATGTGCAATGCGCCCGCCAGCAGACCGGCGACCTGATCGCCAATTTCTACGCCGAATGGTTTGGCGACAATCCGTTACTGCGCGCCCTGGACGAGGTCAAGGATGGAGTGGACCGGATCGAACAGTCGCAGGCGCGGGAGTACGATCAGCTACGGCAAATCACCACGACGATTCATGAAGCCGAGGCCATGGTCTCCAGCCCAGCCTCCCAATGGATCCAAAGCCGGGACTTCAGCCGGATGCAGTATCCAGTGCTGAACGCGCCGCTGCGTAAAGTTCCCGGCGTTGACGAAGCCTTTCTCAAAAAGATCGAAGCCTCGGGCGTCGAGGAGTTCTCGCAGTTTCGCGACGGCTTGACCACGATGGAGTCCAAGCAGGGACGGCCGATTATCGAACTACGCGGAGAGTCCGTGCACCTGTCGGGCGAGGTCTTAAGTCTCGCCGCCAGCCTGGACTACCTTCTCGACCTGGACTTCATGTCTCAAAGGCCCGAGTTCGGCATTGCCCAGTTATCGTCAGACGGTGTCATTTGGAACCGCGAGATGCTGGCGATTGCCGCCCGCTTCTTCGACAACTATGCCACCTACGTTCGGGAGGGTCTGATGGCGGTTCCGGCGGGCTTCCGGGCGCCGTTGCGAACGGCCGCGGCACGCCGGCTGGTCGACAACATCGGCGACGCGGTGGTGCGCGCCCAACTCGGCCGCGAGCGGGTGGCGCGCCAGGAGACGCCAACACAGTCCCAACTGTACCTGGAAATCCAAAGCTTCGCGCTGGCGGTTGGCGCGCTCCGCCAGATCAGCGCCGAAGTGGCCCGGGTCCCGGATTCACAAGCCGCGTTTGTCGAACGCCGGATTTCTGAAGTGCTGGCTTCACAAGCGGCGAGCCTGGCGCGCCGGCTGGACGCATTGATCGCCGCCGAGCAGCCCTATGCGCCCAAGAGTGGCGGTTTTGAATCCTGGAATGACTCATCGTCACTCGCCCTGACCGCGTTCGCAGCGCCGAGCACGGAGGATTTGACTCAGTACCTAGACCGGGAACGCGAGCGCTTTCGAGACCTGGCGCAGGATTACGCCGGCCCGCTGCTCCATTATCTCGAATCGCCCACGACTCCAAAATCCGCCGACGTGAACACGATTGTGGCCCGGTGGAAGTCGATCGTTGCGGACCTGAAGCTCTATGACGGAAAGAAACCGGGCAACCCCATTGGTGTTCTCGAACAGTTCATCCGGACCGGCATGGATACCATCACCCCAGAAAACCGCTGTGCCGCGCCGATCGGCGATCCGGTCCGCGGCGATTATTTTCTGGGGCGGCGCGCAGCGCTCCGCGGCCTGGCCGTAGACCGCTGTCACGAGATTCTTGCCGCGCGTTACGAGACGCTGGCGGACTTCTTTAACACCCGTCTGGCCGGTCGCTTTCCGTTTGCGCCGGGCGCCGCCAAACCAGATGCCGCCGAGGCCGATCCGGTTGACGTCATGTCCTTCTATGAGCAGTTCGACCCCAACGCCCCGGGTCTTATCGACGTGCTCGCGCACGATCCGGCCTACACGGCGTCCGCGCCGGCGGTTGCAAAGTTCATTCACCAGATGCAAGCCGTCCGGCCGTTCGTCGCCTCGACCAGCGACCTGGGCGTGCCGGTCGTCGATTTCGACGTCGAATTCCGCGTGAACCAGTCTGCGGAAGCAGGGGGCAACCGCATCATCGACTGGCTGCTCCAGGTGGGCCAGCAGCAATTCCGGTATCGAACCGAGCCCACATCGGGACGTTGGGTCATCGGCGACCCGGTCAGCGTGAGCCTCCGTTATGCCAAGGATGCGCCCGTGGTTCCGGCGGCGCCCGGTTCGCAGGATTCGCACCTCGCGGGACGGACAGTTACGTTCAGCTATTCCAACCGCTGGGCCTTGATCGCGCTGCTGCGAACCCACGCCGGATTGCCGTCGGACTTTGACCGCCTGGCAGATCCCATGCCCAATACGTTGCGCTTCCTGATTCCCACTTCACCCGATCCGGCGATCACCCAGTCGTCACCGCCCAACCCCGGAGACACTCTGGTCTTTATCCGCGTCGCGGTTTCGCAACCATCGCCGCCGCCAGCCAAGGGACAGCCAGCCAAGCCCGAGGCGGCGAAGAAAGAGACGATTCGATTGACCGAATTCCCGGTCTCGGCGCCGGCGCTCCAAATCGCCAAGCCCAGCGGAGGATCACTGCCATGAACCCTCAACCTATGCCAGCGGCCATTGATTTCGACAAACTCCTCGCGCCGATTTCGCCGGACAATCCAGTTGGCGAGTCGCTGCGCTACGAAGGCACATACGACCGTGTGCGCGACGCCCGCCGCCAGGACGACGCCACGCTGGCCCGCGGCGTCTGGAAGTCCGATCTCAAACAGGCGCAGTGGCGGGAGGTCGAGGAGATTTGTCTGGAGGCCTTGGAGCGCCGTTCCAAAGACTTGCAACTGGCAGGCTGGCTGACCGAAGCGTGGCTGCACCTGCAAGGCTTTAACGGGATCGCGATGGGACTGACCCTCATCCTGCGCCTCTCTGAGAACTACTGGGATCTCATGCATCCGGCCATAGAAGGGAACGATCTCGAGTTCCGTCTGGCGCCCTTCCATTGGATGAACGAAAAGCTTCCGGTCGAGTTGAAGTTCATCCCCCTGACGGCGCCGGAGATCATGGACGTTCCAAGTTGCACGTGGTCGGACTGGGAAAATGCGGGCCGGCCCGAGGCCAGCGGGGCGCGAAAGCCGGGCCAGGCCGCTCCTGCGATCACGCGAGCACAGTTTCACCAAAGCGTGATTCTCACGCCGGAATCTTTTCTCATCTCGGTGGCGCGGCAGTTGCACGGCGCGATTCAGGCCTGTGGGGCGTTACAGGGATTTCTGGACGAGAAGCTGGGAAACGAATCACCCAGCCTGCTCCAGCTTCACGGAACCGCGGAATCCATCTTCGATCTGGTCCGTGGATTCCTGGAACAGCGCGATCCGGACTTGACCCACGATTCTGTTGCGGCGCCGCTGCCGCCTGCCTCAGACCAGGACGGTGAGGCGCCGGAAGCTCCTCCCGGCGGCTCCCGGATCCGTTCCCGCGCCGAGGCCTACCAGCTTCTTTCTGAAGCCGCCGATTATCTGGCTCGAACCGAGCCTCACAGCCCAACGCACTACCTGGTCCGGCGAGCGATCTCGTGGGGCGGAATGAAGCTGGAAGAGCTCTTACCCGAACTTGTCCGTAACCCGGGCGAACTCGCCGAGATCGCCCGTTTGCTGCAGATGGAGAGCGCTCCACGCGACGCCGGCAAGCCCGGGCCGCGATGAGTGTTGGCTCTGACGTTGTGTGAGTCGTAGCTAAGTAATGTCAGTTCCTTTGAAGGAGTGATGAATGCCTGAAAGCTTACAACATAAACTGGATCGCGTCCGGCCTCCCCGGGTGCAGATCACGTACGACGTCGAGATCGGCGGCGCCATCCAAACGAGGGAACTCCCCCTCGTTGTGGGCGTGCTGGCCGATCTTTCCGGGAATCCGGCCGAGCCGCTTCCCAAACTCAAGGACCGCAAGTTTGTTGAAATCGATCGTGACAACTTCAACGATGTCCTGGCGGCTTGCGGACCGCGTCTCGCCCTGCGAGTCGATAACAAGCTCGTCAAGGACGATGGCGCCAAGCTGAACGTGGAACTCCATTTCAAGAACATGGAGGACTTTTCTCCGGTCAGCATTCTGCAGCAAGTCGAGCCGCTTAAGAAGCTGTTCGAGGCGCGCGGCAAACTCTCCGACCTGCTCAGCAAGTTGGACGGCAATGACGCGCTCGATTCCCTGCTGCAGGTAGTCGTCAAGAACACCGACGGTCTGAAACAAATCCAAGCGCAGATAACAGGAGGCCAAAATGGCTAGCGGAGATCAGGCAACACCGGGCGCCGGGGGCGCCGCCCCACCCCAATCTCTCAGTCTTCTCGACCAGATCATTGTTGACGGCAAGATCGCGCGCGACGCCTCGCAGCAGGCCTATGCGCGCGACCTGGTTGGCGAGTTCGTCAATCAAGTCCTGCAAGAGGGGATGACCATCAGCGCCGATACGGTGGCTGGAATCAAAGACCGTATCGCACAGATCGACCAGTTGATCAGCGCTCAGCTCAACGAGATCATGCATGACTCCGCCTTTCAGACCCTGGAGGGGTCGTGGCGGGGTCTCAGCTACCTGGTGATGAATTCGGAAACTGGAACGCATCTCAAGATCCGTTTGATGAACCTCACCAAGAAGGAACTTCTCAATGACATGGAGAAGGCCGTCGAGTTCGATCAGAGTACGATGTTCAAGCTGATCTACGAGGACGAATACGGCACCTTCGGCGGCAACCCGTACAGCCTGCTCGTGGGAGATTTCGAATTCGGCCGGCATCCTCAGGACGTCGCGATTCTCGAAAAGCTGTCAGGCGTAGCGGCGGCCGCGCACGCCCCGTTCATCGCCTCGGCCAGTCCGAGACTCTTCGACTGGGAACGATTCACCGAAATGAATATTCCGCGCGACCTCTCGAAGATCTTCGAGACCGCGGAACTCATCAAGTGGCGGTCGTTCCGGAACAGCGAAGACTCGCGCTATGTCTGTCTGGTGCTGCCGCGCATGTTGATGCGTCTGCCCTACGGGCCGGATACGGTTCCTGTCGAGGGTTTTGATTACCGCGAGGACGTGGACGGCAAGGACCATGACAAGTACCTATGGGGCAACGCCGCCTACGCGCTGGGCCAACGCATTACCAACGCGTTTGCCCAATACCGGTGGTGCGCGGCGATTCGCGGAGTCGAAGGCGGAGGATTGGTGGAAGGGCTGCCCGCCCACACCTTCAAGACCGATGCCGGCGACATCGCCTTGAAATGCCCGACCGAAACCGCCATCACGGACCGCCGCGAAAAGGAGATGAACGACCTCGGCTTTGTGGCTCTCTGCCACTCGAAAGGAACCGACTTCGCCGCCTTCTTCGGTGGACAGACTACCAACAAACCCAGAACCTACAACACCGACGATGCCAATGCGAATGCCCGCATCTCGAGCATGCTGCCCTACATTCTGGCCGCGTCGCGGTTCGCCCACTATCTCAAGGTGATCATGCGCGACAAGATCGGCAGTTTCATGACCCGGGACAATGTGGCCACGTACCTCAACACGTGGATTTCGCAGTACGTCCTACTCAATGACGACGCGCCGCAGGCGATTAAAGCGCGGTTCCCGCTCCGGGAAGCGCGTGTTGACGTGAGCGACGTACCAGGAAAGCCGGGCTGCTACAAAGCCGTGGTCTTCTTGAAACCTCATTTCCAACTGGATGAACTGACCGTGTCCATCCGGCTGGTTGCGGAACTGCCGCCGCCCGCCGCCTAAGTGGCGAACGGCTTGTTACTAAATCGAATTTGGAAGAAGGGAGTTTTCAAGTATGGACGTATTGATTCTCGATTGCAGCAGTGCGAGCATCAACGGCGAATGCCAACTGACCGACTTCAATAACATGATTGAGTGCCTTTCGTTCAGCCACGGCGTCGCGCAACAGATCACTGGGGACCAGAGCAACACCAAGCGAACGTCGGGCAAGCCCAGTCATCAGGACTTCACCATCACGAAGTTCCAGGATCTGGCTACCGCATCGCTGATCGACTACTGCAACCAGGCCAAGCCCATCCCCACCATCAAGGTGACGGTGGGCCAGAACGACAACGGCAAGGTGACCAAGTTCTTCATATTCGAACTCACCAACGCCCTGGTGTCGTCCATCTCCGTCGGCGGCGGCGGGGGCGGAAAACCGCAGGAAACGGTCACGTTCAACTACACCAAGATCACGTGGACCTATGCGGCGCAAAAGTCCGATGTGACGGATGCCGGCAACGCTTCCGCAACATGGAACCTCGCAACAAACTCGGCAAGCTAGCTCTGGGACCCAAGCCCCGGCCGGGGCTGCGTGTCCCTCTATTCGACCGGCTCGTGGACGCTCGCCCCGGCGAGCCTCCGCGAGCCGAGCCTTACCGCGTACTCTACCCGAAGGACGTGGTTGACTCAGTCCGGCGCGAGGTGCACCGGCTATTGAGGACGCGGGTGCCGGTCACCTGGACTCCCAATCTTGCGGACCTGACCGTGATCGACTACGGCCTGCCGGACTACTCGGCGATCGATCCGGCAAACCCTGACGATTGTCTCGCTATTTCGGCTATCGTGGCCGCGCGCGTCGCCGCCTTTGAGCCCCGCCTCCGCAACGTTCGCGTCAGGCTCGAGCCGGATCCGGAAAAGCGGGGGACCCTGACCGGAATCCTCGAAGCGGATCTGTGGATTGACATGGTGCGGGAACCCGTGTCCTTTCCGCTGATCTTCGATTCCACCGCGGGCGAGGCCCGTCTCGGCGGCGCTCCCGGCCAACAGGAGAATGAATGCGACTCGACGAAGACTTCCTCCGGTACTACCTCGACGAGCTGACATACCTGAGAAATCGCGGGCGCGGCTTTGCCCGGCAGTATCCTCGCATCGCGGCGCGCCTGGAACTGTCGGACGGCATGCCCGCCGACCCGCACGTCGAACGCCTTGTCGAGTCGTTCGCATTCCTGAGCGCGCGCATCCAACAGCAACTCGACGCCCAGTATCCGGAAATCACGTCCGCGCTCCTGGGCGTGCTCTATCCGCACCTGACCCACCCCGTTCCGCCGATGACTATAGCTCGCTTCGAGGTTGACCCGGCGCGCGGCAAGATCACGACGGGCCACCTGATTCCCCGGCACACCCCGTTGTACGCCTACACGCAGGACACGCTCACCTGCCGGTTTCGCACCTGCTATCCGGTGACGCTATGGCCTGTTACCGTGCTCGAAGCGGCGCTCGAGCCAGCCGAGAAGTTCGACTTCATCTCCGGTTCCTCCCGAGTGGCCGAAGTGCTGCGATTGCGCATCGGCGCGGCGCGCGGCTCACTGCGGGAGCTGTCCCTCAACAGTCTTCGCTTTCACATTCAGGGTGACAGCGTGCACTGCCATCGCCTTTACGAGATGCTGTTTGCACTTACTGACCGTGTCGTGCTGCTGCCGGATTCACAGTTGCGTCCTATCGATCTGGATCCGTCGAGCCTGTGCGCCGCCGGCTTTGCGCCCGATGAAGACGTGCTGCCCTACCCTGCCCATGCGCATCCCGCCTACCGGCTTCTCCAGGAGTACTTTCACTTTCCCGAGAAGTTCCTCTTCTTCGATCTCAACCAGTTGTCAAGGTGCGACTCGGACCAGTGGTTCGACGTCCTGTTTCTGCTGAAACGGCGCTCTCGCGACCGGCCGGCGTTCGACACAAACACGTTCGCCCTCGGCTGCACACCCGCGGTCAACCTCTTTCCCCGCACGACGGAACCGATTCGCGTCGACAATCTTCAATTGGAACACCGGCTCGTCGCCGACCAGCGGCGTGAGCGGACGACCGAAATCCACTCGATCGTGTCGGTGTCGGCCTCCTCGAACGCGCAAGAGCAGACCAGAAGGTACCAGCCCTTCTATTCGTTTTGCCATTCCGCCGGCGGCGCCGAGCCGACGGCGTTCTGGTTTGCGCGGCGGGTGCCGACCGGACGGGCCGAATTGCCCGGGACCGATCTCTACCTCTCGTTTCTCGACTTGCAGTTCAAGCCCACCAAGGCTCCGGATCAGACGGTCTTCGCCCACACGCTGTGCACCAACCGGTCGCTGGCCCTGGAGTTGTCCGCCGGCGCGCGGTTGCACATCGAAGAGGTCGTGCCCGCTGCGCGCATCTATTGCCTGACCAACCCCTCACCACCCGCGTATCCGCCGCTGGGAGGCGCCACCGCCTGGCAACTGGTTTCCAATCTCTCCCTGAATCACCTGTCATTTTCGGCGCCTGGGCATTCTCTCCAAGCCCTAAAGGAAATCCTCCGGCTGTACTGCTTCAGCGACCGCCCTTCCTTGCAACTCCAGATCGAAGGGATTCGTGAACTGCGCAGCCGCCGCGTCGTGCACCGCATGGGGCAGGAAGCCTGGCGGGGATTCTGCCCCGGCACAGAGGTGACGCTCGTCTTCGATCAGGAACAATACGTTGGCGGCGGCGCGTTGATGCTGGCATCGGTCTTGAGGCATTTTCTCGCGCTGCACGCCTCGGTCAACTCGTTCACACAGTTGGTGGCCCGTCGTTTGAATCGCGAGGACGAGTGGAAGCGCTGGCCCCCGCTGGCGGGCTACCAGCCGGTGTCCTGAGCCGCACTTGACTCCGCTCACCCGCCCGGAGTGTGTGACTTGAAGTGTGCCTCTAACTGGAGAATCGGCACACACTACGCCGTTCCACACGATGCCCGGCCTGTCTCATCCGGATTCCTTTAGCGGTTGATCCAGCGCTGAGCGGCTTCGCCGTACCGGGCGCCCTGCACTGCGATTTGCGAGGTGGCGCTTTCGATCTCGTGGAGATCTGCGTCGCTCAACTCGACGGAGGCGGCGACCGCATTCTCTTCGAGACGATGGCGCTTTGTCGTTCCAGGGATCGGTACAATCCAGGGCCGTTGTGCGAGGATCCAAGCAAGGGCGATCTGCGCGGGTGTCAGACCCTTTTTTCTGGCGATTCCGTCAACAATGCCGACGAGCGCGAGATTCGCCTTGCGAGCCTCCGGCGAGAAGCGCGGCACGGTGCTGCGAAAGTCCGCGGCATCGAAGGCGGTGCTCTCGTCAATCTTGCCTGTCAGGAAGCCTTTGCCGAGCGGGCTGAAGGGAACGAATCCGATGCCGAGTTCTTCGAGAAGCGGGAGGATCTCCGCTTCCGGCTCCCGCCACCAGAGCGAATATTCGCTTTGTAAGGCGGCAACGTGTTGGATAGCGTGCGCACGGCGAATGGCCGCGACACCGGCCTCCGACAGCCCGAAGTGCCTGACCTTGCCCTGCTGGATGAGATCCTTCACTGCGCCCGCGACGTCCTCCATCGGGACTTCGGGATCGACGCGGTGCTGATAGAACAGGTCGATCACATCGGTCCTTAGCCGCTTCAGGGAAGCATCCGCAACGGCCTTGATGTGCGCGGGGCGGCTGTCGAGTCCCGCGTGCTTGCCCGTTGTGAGATCGAGCTTGAAGCCGAACTTCGTCGCGATCACGACGTCATCGCGGAACGGACCAAGCGCCTCGCCCAACAGTTCTTCATTCGTGAAGGGACCATAGACCTCCGCGGTATCGAAGAACGTGATGCCGCGTTCGAAGGCCGCCCGGATGACGGCGATCATCTCGTTCTTCTCTCCAGCCGGACCGTAGCCGAAGCTCATGCCCATACAGCCCAGGCCGAGGGCCGAGACTTCAAGGCCGTCAATGCCAAGTGTGCGTTTCTGCATTCTTCGAATCTCCCATGCCAAGGTGTGTGACGGGGTTACAGGATGTCAGCGCGAGATCCGTCGCTGTTCCTCGGCCGGATAGCGATCGCCCACAATTTTGATCATTGAAACCGCGCTTTCGAGTTCCCGCATCTCGGCGGCGGTGAAGGCGAAGTCCGCCGTCCGCAGGTTCTCTTCGAGGTGTGCCAGTTTCGTGGTGCCGGGAATGGGCACGATAAACGGTTTACGGGCCAGCAGCCAGGCCATGGCAACTTGTGCCGACGTGGCGCCCCGGGGCCGGCCAAAGCGATTGAGCGCCTCGACGATGGCGAGATTGGCGCGCATTGCCTGGGGCGTGAAGCGGGGCAGACGGTCGCGATTGTCGTTGCCGGAATCAAAGCGCGTGTGCTCGTTCAGGGTACCGCCGAGGAAGCCGCGATTCACGGGACTGTACGGAACGAAGCCGATGTGAAGCTCTTCACAGACCGGCAGCACCGTCTCTTCAGGCTCCCGCCACATCAGATGGTATTCACTCTGAATCGCGGTCACGGGTTGCACGGCATGCGCGCGGCGGATGGTGCCGGCGCCGACTTCGCACAGGCCGAAGCGTCGAACCTTGCCTTCTTGAATCAGGTCTTTCACCGTGCCGGCGACATCTTCGATGGGGACATTGGGGTCGAACCGGTGCTGATAGAAGAGATCGATGACATCGATCCTGAGCCGTTTCAGAGACGCTTCGGCCACACGCCGGATCTGCTCCGGACGGCTGTTGAGGCCGTTGGCGCGCCCGCCTTCGTGGTTGAAACCGAACTTGGTGCTGATCATCACCTGCTTGCGCACGGGGGCCAGCCCTTCGCCGGCAAGTTCTTCATTGACGAACGGACCATACGTTTCCGCGGTGTCAAAGAGCGTGACCCCGCGCTCCACAGCCTGCCGGATCAGCTTGACCATCGCTTCCTTTGGGGGGTGAATGCCGCGATGGTAGTTCATGCCCATGCAACCGAAGCCGAGTGCGGAAACCTCCATAGCGCTGTTTCCTGCGCCGAGCGTGCGGCGTTGAGAGATGAGCGGCGATCCGCTCTGTTGTTGTTGAGGAGCGGCCGCATACACGAGCGATGTCTGCGCGCTCACGGCGGTTCCCAGCGCGGGTCCGGCTTTGAAGAAGCCGCGCCGGCTGAGAGAACTGTGTCCGATGTGTGATTCGGTGTGCTTCATTGGATACTCCTTTACGGGATGAAAGTCAAAAGCTTGTTCGCGTGACCTCGTTGCGGAAGTTCGCGAAGAAAAACTGGACAGCGTTCTAGCAATTGACCGATCGCCACTCGCCGGGTGAAGTGCCTTCCCATTTGTGAAAGGCGCGAATGAATGAATTCGGATCTTCGTATCCGAGCAGATAAGCGGTTTCATTTAGTTCGAGCGCAGGCTGGCGCAGATAGTGCTGCGCCATTTCACGCCGGGACTCCTCAACGAGTTCGTGAAACGTCAATCCATCTTCGAGCAAGCGGCGCTGCAATGTGCGGGCGCCGACTCGAAGTTCTGCGGCAACGTCTTCAAGGCGCGGCTTTTTCCCAGCCAGGAGCCTTTTGAGGATTCCTTTCACCTGCTCCGTCAAAGGACGGCTGGCGAGTTGCCGCGTCAGTTCGGCTTCGAGTTGCGGCTCGACCAACTCGAGCAGTTCAAGATTGTGCGTCGTGAATGGCTGGAGAATGTCGGTCGTGCGAAAGAACAACTGGTTGCGGCGCGCGCCGAACTTCACCGGGCATCCGAAGAATTCTT
>JADZCI010000140.1 GCA_020851655.1 Bryobacterales bacterium | reverse complement strand
TGGTTCACGCGCGAGCCAGGGTAGGTCCGCAGAAACTCGACCAGAGTCCCATTGTCCCGGGCTGAGCGCGTTGCCAACGGATCGAATGCCGGGAGCTTGTCGAGGATTTCGCGCTCCTCGGCCGGCGGCAGGCACCCGCGTCCCACCTCGTCGTAGTAGGGAGGGCATCCGGCATACATCAGGATCGTCCCACCCGGCGACAACGCGTCCTTGAGAGCCAGGTGAATCTCGTCCGGCCCGCCCGCTAACGGACCAACGGCACGAACCGAGGCATGCAACATGATCGTGTCGCCCGCCCGGACCCCCAGCCGCTGGAAGTCTTGTGAGAGTTCCTTCCGGGAGTACATCAGCGCGAGTCGCGTCTCCGGGCGTGAAAGATGAGCTGATATCCCAGCAATCCAGGCATGAGCCGGGTCGCCGCGTAGAGTATCCCATTCAGGAGGCGCATCAAAAAGTGATCGTGGCGCCAGCCGAAGACCAGTTCCAGTGGCATCACGGTCACATCCTGCCGCGTCACGTCGTAGCCGGCGCTTTCGATCAGCCGCCGTGCTGAAGTCCGTGTATAGAAACGCAGGTGCGTCTTGTCGAGGATACCGCGCTCGGCGTAGTGAAACTGTCCGAAGAGCAAAGACAAACGCACGGTTATGTTGGCTACGTTTGGAACTGACACCAGCACTTGAGTCTGTTCGTTGGCCAGGGTCCGGCACTCCTCGAGGACTCGCTCAGGCCGCTCCAGGTGTTCAAGCACGTCCATCATGAGGATCTTGTCGAAGCGGATGTCGCGCAGGTTTTCGATGGCCGCGCCAAGGCCGCGGCTCAAGTCCGCTTGCACGTACCGGGCCATTGACTCAAAATGCCGGGGACGCTCCAGCATGTCCACGCCCGTCACGGCGTTGCCGCGTTGGGCGAGTCTCTCGGTGAAGAACCCTTCGCCGCAGCCCAATTCGAGGATGGTTTGGTTTGATCCCGCCGCGCTCAGAAAATACGAGTGGCTCGAATGGCGGCTTTCCTTGATCGGGTAGTGGATGAAATATTCACGGAACTCGGGAAAACACTCCACCGACCGGACAGTGCGCCGGTAGCGGTGGACCGCGCGAACCACGTCCTTGGCATAACGAAAGCCGTTAACGTAGCAGATTTCGCCGCCGTAATACGTGGGGATGGCCACTTCGCGAATACGAAATCCCTGGTGGTTCAGCTTGATGATGATTTCCGTGTCGAAGTGGAAATCGTTGGTCATTTCGTCGAGGGCCAGCTGTTGCAGGGCTGCCAGACTGTAGGCGCGGTATCCGCTATGGAACTCGGTCAGGCGCATCCCCAAGGCGCGGTTCTCCAGCAGCGTAAGAATGCGGTTGCCGGTGTATTTGTAAAGCGGCATGCCGCCCTTGAGCGGTCCGCCATAATCGCGCATCATACGCGAGCCGAACACGGCGTCCGCCTCGCCGGTCACCAGCGGATGATATAGGTGCGCCAGGACTTCCGGCGCATACTGGCCGTCGCCGTGCAACAGGACCACGGCGTCAAAACCACGCTCCATGAAGTAGCGGTATCCGGCTTTTTGGTTGCCACCGTAACCGAGATTGGCGGGATGCGTGAGCACGTGCAGCTTGTCTGAACCGCGCGTGCTCTTATAGCCCAGAGCAAGTTCATAGGTGCTGTCCTGGCTTGCATCGTCGAACACTACCACCTCTTCCACGTTGTCCCAGACGTCCTTTGGAATGCGGTCCAGGACTCGCGCCAGAGTGGTCAGCGCATTGTAGGCGACGATGAGCACACCAATGCGCTTGCCGCGATTTTCGGCGATGGACGGGGAGGCGGTTGGCGCCGCGGCGGCTCTCATGACGGCCTGCGCGAAAAGAACCGGGACCACAGGCTCTTCCGTTGCGGAGGGAACCGGCTCAGATCAACGTCACGGCCTTCAATGACCGCGCGCGGGTGCGAGTCAAACAGCAGGTGCGCCAGCGTGCCGGAGTATTGCGTTTCCACCCACTCACGCGCCTCGCTCAACACAGGCACCCGGTCGTGGGTGTTATGGGCGTCGCTCGCTATGATGTGGACCAACCCGCGGTCCATGAGATGCCGTGAGAACGACGAAGCCTGCTGTCCAAACCTGCCCAGCAGCGACTGCGCGGTAACCTGCATGAGCCGCCCGGCGGCCACCCAGTGCTCGACCAACTCAGGCATTTCCCGAAGGCCCGCGTAACGCTCCGGGTGCGTCAGGATAATCTTTATCCCGGCTCTCTCCAGCTTGTCGAAATACTCCGGCGTCGACGTGTGGATGGCGTCGTCCAGTTCGACCAGCAGGTACTGCGTCCCGTTGACCGTGTAGCGTCCCGTGTGCAGCAACGCGTCCTCGATATTGTCGCTGTGCAGATGGAAGTCGCAGCCCTGGTGGATCTTCGGATCAGGGCCGCACGCGGTTTGAAGCTCGTCGATCAATTTGCGGACCAATCCCGGGTGATAGCGATACTGTTGGTCGGCGTGAGGTGTCGCCACGATATCCGTCGTACCGGTTTCAGCCGCCATCTTCACCATTTCGAGACTCTCGTCCATATCATGAGCGCCGTCGTCCAGCCCGGGCAAGATGTGGCTGTGAATATCGACCATGGCGGCTACTTGCGAGTTTCAGCGATGTCGGTAAACGTCCCATCCACGTCGGCGATGCGAAGGAGCGTTGCCTTACGGCGCTCGAGTTGCTTTTCAGAGCGCTGGAAACTACCGGCAATCGTTCTGTCCACCGATGCGCCCGGATTGATCCGTTCCCGCGGCATGAGCATCGGCGTGTAACGCGGTCCGTAGAACTTGTAATACTCCAGCAGCCTGTCAAGATCCATCTGCGCCACCCGGTCGCCTTCGATCTCGTTGCCGCTCTCGTCAGTGAGGCGGACGGCGGCATCTCGCACGACGAACGGCACTTTAGCGGGGTTGGTGAGGCGCACGTCGAAAACCAACACCGCCGAATTGGTATCGGTTTGGATGATCCGGGTCTTCAGGACGGCGCCGCTTAAGCGAACATGCGCGCCCCGGTTGATGAAAAGACTTATCGCCACCACGAGCAGAACGACAGCGAGGCCGATTACGACAAACTTGAGGAATCCCAGTTGTTTCATCCGTTGTGTCCGGTGAGCTTCTGGATCTCCTTCATGCAAAGATGCGCCTTCTCGATCAGTGTGCCGTCAAACACGTGTGTCTCCAGGCCGACTTTGCCGCGGTAGCCGTCGTGGTCCAGAGCCTGGAAAATTGCGTCCCAGGGCAGAAACTGAGGCCCGATTACCAGAGCCTCCGCCTTCATCTGGACGTTTTCGATGCGCTTCTTGGGCAGCACCGCGTACCCCTCGGGAAACGGGCGCTGCTGGCGGTTGAGTTCGTTCACCGGATCCCAATTGATGCCAACAGCCGGCGAAGGAATCAGGTCGAGAAGGCCCTTGATCTCTTCGGATGTGGCCACGTTGCACGAACCTTCGTTTTCGAGCAGGAGCCGAACACCCGCGCGCCTGGCCTCGGACGCCATTTCGTTGATGATCCCGGCAATGCGGGGAAACAGCGCCGTGGGTTGCTCCACGCGTGAGAACGCGAAGACTCTCACCTTGTCGACGTCGAAGACCCTGGCGGCTTGAATGGCCTTTGCGAGCGCCTCCATCCGCGTGTTGAAGCGAACCTGGTCCCGTTCGATTCGCGCCGCCTTCTGCCCGGGTGTTTCCGGTACGCGCCGGACTGGATCGCTGCCGGGAAGGCTGAACTTCAGCATGCCGGTGTTGAAGAAGGACACCTTGAGCCCGGCGGCTTTCAGTTGGCGCGCGTGGTCCATCAATTCCGCTTCCGTGAGCGTCATATAGGGCCTTCGCTGCCCTCGCTCGCCCGGCACATCGCGCAGTTCCACCCACTTCAGCCCGTACTGTTTGGCGAACGCGATGGCGTCATCCGGGGATTTGGCTACCTCGTCGGTCAATACGCTGATCCGCGACCAATCGATCGCGTCCCGGGCCGCCAACGCGCAAGGCAAAGCCAGCGGCAGCGTGAAGATACTCCGTCGCAGCATGAATTTCTTCAATGATATCAGCGGCGCTTAGTCTCCCATGAGGCGGCCGTAGGCGCGCAGGCTCGGTATATTTTCAAATACCGCTTTAATCCCCGCGGTAATTGGGATGGCCAAGAGGAGTCCGACGCCACCCCACACGATATACCAGAACATCAGCGCCACAGTAACCACCAACGGGTTGAGGTGAACCCGGCCGCCGACGAGTTTCGGATACAGCAGGTTGAGAGCAAGCAGGTGGAACAAGGCGACCGTGGTCGCGATGATGAGGTAGGCGGTAAGGTTCGAGTACACCGGCAAGGCGGTGAAGAGGGGTGGAACCAGAGCCAGTGGGAGCCCGACATAGGGCACCAGGCTCAAGAACCCGCTCAACGGTCCGACAACCTGCCAGTAGGGCAGCTTGGCGAACCAGAAAAACAGCGCGCTCGCCACAGCCAGCAGAAGGCCTAAGAGGAAATTGCCGACCACATAGGCGCGCGCTACCTGGGCGATGCCTTCCCATGCGGCGGCCGCGACCTCGCGCCGCTCGCCAGAGAAAAGGTTGAGCCACGTGCGGCGGACATGGTCGCTCCAGCTCAGCATGAAGTACACAAGGAATGGCAGAAACGACGCCATCAGCAGCACGTCGTAGAACTCACGCAACCAGCCATAGAGCTGGTTGACTAGCGATTCGCGCTCCTGACGAATGCGGACCTCCTGCACTGGAGGCGGCATCGGCGGTTCAGCCGCCTTCTTCTTCTTGCTCTGCGCCTGCGGCAAAGGCTGCGCAACGGCCGGTTCCCGTTCTTTGGCTCTCCTCGGAATCAGAAAGCCCTCGGCGGTCTTCTCTACGCCCTCGAGTTGCGAAGTCGCCGAATCGACGAGTTCACCGATTCTCTTGCTGTACGCCGGCAATTCCTCCCACAGCCCCACCGCTTGCATGTAGGCGCCCAGAGCGGCGAGATAGACGACCAGCAGCGCGGCGCTGCAAGCCAGGAAACTCGCAGCCGGGCGGGGCAGGCGAAAACGCATGAAGAAACCAACCACGGGTTCCAGGATGAAGGACAGGATCACCGAGATGACGAGCGTGATAAAGAACAGGCGCCCCACGTAGAGAAAAGCCAGAACCAAGCCGACCGCGGCAAGGACGCCAGTGACCCCTTTCGGCCGCTGGATTTGTAGATTCTGGCTCAGCAGTTCCATGCAAGGTGAGACCCCGCCGCTCCCACTATTAACAGTCTAGCGCCAGACCTTGGCGGGAGAGGTTGAGTGACGGGTGGCGCGCCTCTAGCGCTGAACAATCACTTCGCGCAGGTGGTCGCGCGTCAGGAAAAACTTGACGGTGCGGAAACGCTGGAAAATCCGCTCGATGGCCCGGTTGTTGAACGGCTGGATCATGCGCTGGGCGCCGCGCGGCCGCATCATCAATGTCTTGCCGTCGACGATGCGGCACAAATGGGCGCAGGTCTTTTGCGGGCCGGTTTCCGGGTGAAAGTACGCCAGAATGTAGGCATCCGGGGCGAGAATTCGGAACAGCCGTTCCACGATGGCGCCACAGAGGACGGGGGGGACAAACTGGAGGACGTCCCAACACAGCGCCGCATCCGTGGATTGATCGGGAAAATCCAGGCTCTCGTCGAGGAATTGCTCCAGCCGGGAAGGCTCAATCTGCCGCCGGTCGATCTCGTCCGGGGTGAAGAACGTGTCGATGGAACGGAGCAAGTCCTCGGAATACAAACGGTGGCCAAACTTGGAGAAGAAGTCCAGGTTGGGCTGGTTCAGGCCTCCAAAATCCAGAACGTGCTGGCAGGGTTGCTCCACCAGCCGCCTGGTAATCGTCTCGAATGCGTAACTTCGCCTGGCTCCCAGGGCATACTCGGGCGTGTGGTTCCCGGCGGAACTCTTCGACGCCGTATGAGTGAGGCGTTCGAACACAGAAGCCTTACCGGCGCTGTCCCTCCCGAGCCCCCTGAATCAGGGACGGCTGGGCCGGGCTGTTGATGGGCTCTGCTACGGCCGCCAGCGGTGAAGGGGCCGGGGCGGGAGCTGGTTGTGGGACGGGTTTGGCCGACGCACCGGCTGCCGCGGCCGCCGCCACTTTCGGTTCGGTCCTGATGGTGTCGATGTTGCCCTTGAAGTACGCTTCGTCCTCGATCACGAAGCGCGCGGAACGAAGATTGCCAACGACCTTGGCGTTCTTCTTGATCTCGATACGCTCGGTTGCTTCGAGATCGCCATTCACGCTGCCGAAGACCACGATTTCGCGGGCCTTGACGCCCTTCTCACCCTGAACGTGGCCTCCGGCGCCGATCGTGAGACGGTTCTCGATCAACTCGATGTCACCTTCGACGCGCCCATCAATCACGAGATCTTCACGGCCCGAAAGATGGCCGTGCACAGTAAGCGTTTTTCCGATCACAGCGGAACTCCTCTTCATTGGGACTTCAGGCGTTGGGGGTAATGAAATCGCGGCTGGCCTTTCCCGCGGAGATTCTACCGGCGGCGAGACGGGCGCCGGTCTGGGCGGCGGCGGCATCTCGTCTTTTGGCCCACGGCTCCAGATTGGCATGACTTGAATAGCTCCAGGCCGGCTGAACTTCAGCCAAATATTGCGTTCGCCTCTTATACTAGTGGGGCCGGGACCGAAAACGCAACGTCATTATTATGATTTCCGGTCCGGGCTGGCCCGGTGGACTTGCCAACCTGGTGGCTGGTCCGGGCCGCCGGTTCTCGCCGTGCTTCCGTTTTGCCATAATCAAGGCGTGCCAAAAGCCAAAGAGCTGGAAAGCAGAATCGAACGGCTGGAGCAGCAGTTGATTGTGTACCAGCGCATCAGCCGGCTCATGGTTAAGGAACTCAGTTTGGCTGATACGCTGCGGTCCATTGTGCGCCTGGTGGGCGAGTTCACATCCTGCGACTCCTGCCTTCTGTACCTGATCGATAACGACGAGTTGGTGCTGTGCGCCTCTTCCAACCCAAACTCGACTCAGATCGGCCGGGTCCGCCTGAAAATGAGCGAAGGTCTCACCGGGTGGGTGGCGCGCGAGCGGAAGTTGCTCGCCTTGTCGACCGAGGCCTACAACGACCGGCGCTTCAAGGCGTTCAGCGACCTTCCTGAAGACACCTTCGAAGCCTTCCTGTCGGCGCCGGTTGTGGCCCGAAACCGCGTCGTCGGCGTCATCAATGTCCAGCACCGCGCCACACACCGGCACACCGGCGCCGAAATGGAACTGCTCACGACGGTTGGGGAACAGGTTGGCTGTCTTTTAGTGCTGACCCGAATGGCGCCGACCGCGGTCGAGGAGGCCAACCACGTCGAGTTGGTCATGTCCGGCGGTCTGATCTCCTCGCGTGCTTCGTAAACGCTGATATGCTCTTTCGCTACTTCTGGCTTGCCGCCCTGGTTGGACTGCCGCCGGCCGGCGCTCAGTTGCTCGCCCCGATTCCGGCGGAAGCGCCGCCCATGTTAGGAAAATCTCCCGCCTGGCGGATGCAATACCTTTTTGACGAGGATGACGCCGAACTGGTGCTGAACGACTTCGCCGCCGTCTCACCCACTCACCTGGTCGCGGGTGGCTATTTGCATGTCAAGGGTAAGGTCAAGCCGCTGGCCCTGGTCTCAAACGATGGCGGCCAAAACTGGCGGCGCGTCGAGGTCAAGGAACCCGTACTCTCTCTGTACTTTCTGGATCAATCTCGGGGCTGGCTGGTCACCACCAAACATTTGTACGCCACCCTGGAGGGCGGCTTGCAGTGGAAGCGCGTCGCCAAGATCCCGCAAGGCATGGAGCGGGTAGTTTTCCGGACGGCCCAGGAAGGTTGGACATTTGGTCTGGGAAAGACCTTCTACAAGACCGTCAATGGGGGCGGCAATTGGACGAAAGTTCCGGAGGGCGAAGAACTCAAACTGACAGACGAAAACACCGCTTTCCGGTGGATGGAGTTCGTTGACCAGAGGCGGGGGCTTCTCGTAGGAAACTCCCAGCCGAGACGGCCACATGATCGGGACGTTCCGGATTGGTTTGCGCCGGAGACGGCGCTCCGGCGAAGACAACTGCCGGGAAGCCTGGTCGTGCTGGAAACCGCTGATGCCGGCCAGACCTGGTCCAGCCAGGTGAGATCGATTTTGGGTACCGTGACGCGGCTCAGGTTCGCCGGAGATCAGGGCTTGGCTGTTTTCAACTATACGGACCAGTTTGATTGGCCTTCAGAGGTAATCCGGCTGGACCTGAAGACTCGCACAAACGCGCCCTTTTTCCGCCAAAAGGACCGCAACGTCACCGACGTGGCCGCGACTAAGGACGGCGCCGTCTACCTGGCGGCGATTGAGGCGACACGCCTCCGTTCATCGCCCGTCCCGGGCAAACTGCACATAATCAGGGTCAAGAACCTGAAGGATTGGAACGAAATGGCCGTCGATTACCGCGCCGTA
Organism: Bryobacterales bacterium; assembly: GCA_020851655.1. Taxonomy (GTDB): domain Bacteria; phylum Acidobacteriota; class Terriglobia; order Bryobacterales; family Bryobacteraceae; genus JADZCI01. The sequence continues at coordinate 15,097 of JADZCI010000140.1, read as the reverse complement.
GGGCGGCGCGCCTTTCTTTCCGCCTACGGCGACTCGGTATGGGTCGCCACCGATCAGGGGATGGTTCTCAAACTCAGCGATTGAGGGCCGGCGTTGGAGTGCCGGCGGGGGAAATCCACCGGCACGTCGAAAGCGAGTTACTGGATTAGCGGCAACTGAGCAAGCAACTGGAGGCTGGCGATGTTATTCAGTGTTGTCTCCGCTTGTAGGAACCGGGCCGCTGTCTTGGCGCCCATCGCGCTCTTGAACACACCGTAGTATTTCTTGCGCAGCGCCGCCTGCGCCTGGTCGTTGTTCATGGCGGAAGTGGCGATTTCGTCCGCCGTGGCGTCGGTCATGGACGAGAAGTTCTGCGCGTACTTTTTGATGTTTGCGGCGCGCTGGTTCCAAATCGCCTTCTGCTCCTGCTCATACTTGTCGTAAATTCCCCAGAACTTGGCTTTGCCGGCAGGCTCCAGTCCCATAGCCTCGTCGAGGATCGAGTGTTTCTCGGCCCTGAGGTCTTTCTTCATGGCCTCCACGTACGCCTTGAGGCTCTTCTCTTCCGTAGCCCCGGATGGAGCTTGGGCGATGGCGCCGCCCATCGTGAGCAAGCAAAGGCCGGCGGCAGCAATAAATTTACACATAGTAACTCTCCTTGGTGGTCGGCCCCACACCCAGGGAGGCCCTACGTCCTATGAGGGTAACGAATTTAGACGGCGTGAAGCAAGGCTTTCTTGGCTCCAGGATCACGCCCTCTGCTATAACGGTGACATCCTTATGCCGCTGGAGGCCGGCTCGAAACTGGGACCGTACGAGATCCTCGCTCCGTTGGGGACCGGGGGTATGGGTGAGGTCTACCTCGCCAGAGACGAGCAGTTGGGGCGTGAGGTCGCCATCAAGACGCTGCCCGCGTCCAGTCTCGGCGAAGAGAGCCGGCAGCGGTTTCTGCGGGAGGCGCGGGCGGCATCGGCGCTCAACCATCCGGGCATTGTGACCATTCACGACATTAGCCGTTCAGGCGAAGTCGACTACATGGTGATGGAGTATGTTCGTGGACGGACCCTGTCGGCGCTGATCGGCCGGCGCGGGCTCGGCGTGCGGGAAACCATCCGATATGCGCTCCAGATCACCGACGCTCTTGGAAACGCTCATGCCGCCGGCATCATTCATCGCGATTTGAAGCCCGGCAATATCATGGTGACCGATGACGGGTTGGTGAAGGTCCTCGATTTCGGCTTGGCCAAGATTGGTGAGACGGAGGGATTCGGGGAACCGGATGCGACGCGCACATTGGGCGCGCCCACGCTGGCGCTTACCGAAGAGGGAACGGTGGTCGGCACGGTGGCTTACATGTCGCCGGAACAGGCCGAGGGCCGCCGCTTGGACGCGCGGTCGGACATCTTCAGCCTTGGGGCGGTGCTGTACGAGATGGTGACCGGACGCCGGGCCTTCACCGGTGAAAACCCTGTCGCCACCATGGCGGAGATTCTCAAGACGGATCCGGCGCCGCCTGGCCAACTTGTGCAGAGCATTCCCTGGGATCTCGATCGGATCATCATGCGGTGCCTGCGCAAAGATCCGGCACGGCGATTTCAGAGCCTGACCGATCTGAAAGTCGATCTTGAAGAGCTCAGGGAGTCCGTCGACTCGGGTAAGGCAGCGCCTCAAGCGCCGCGCCGCCGATGGCCAAAGCGGCCGGCCTGGGCCGCCGGCGCCCTGGGCGTGCTGACCATCGTGCTGGTGCTTGCCTGGATGCGGCGTCCCGAACCCGTGGCCGGACCGCCCGGCGAACCGGTTCCGCTCACAACGTACGCGGGCATGGAAACCAACGCCGCGTTTTCACCCGACGGCAGCCAGGTCGCCTTCACCTGGAACGGCGCCGCGCAGGAGAACTTCGATTTGTACGTCAAGGTGGCCGGATCTGGTTCACCGCTCCGGCTCACCCGCGACCCGGCGGCGGACGTGAATCCGGCATGGTCCCCGGACGGACGGCAGATCGCCTTTCTGCGCGACGGCCAAGGCGTCTACCTAATCCCACCTGTTGGTGGAAGCGAAAGGAAGCTGATTGACGCCATCGATTTGGGCGTAAATGCCGAAGAACGCCGGAGAGGCGGCGAGTTTTACTCTGCGCGCACCCTCGCCTGGTCATCCGACAGCAAGTACCTGGCGTTCGCTGAAGCCGCGTCCGGCGCCGAGCCGGCTGGGATTTTTCGAATCGACGTACGGAGTGGCCAAGGCCGCAGGATCACCAGCGCCGACGGCGCGCGGGATGTCGCTCCGGCGCTCTCGCCCGACGGCCGCAGCCTCGTTTTTTCCCGCTGCTCGAGTCTGAATTCCTGTGTCCTCTCGAAGCTGAATGTCGATTCGCAGTTGAATCCCGTGGGCCAGGTGCACGCCCTGAGTGAACCCTCCGATTTCATCGGTTCCATTGAATGGATGCCTGATGGGCGTTCTCTTGTGTTCGATGAGCTTGGAGTGGGTGCGCTGACCTCGCGGCTGTGGAGAGTTTTGGCCAGTGGCGAGGACAAGCCGCGTATGTTGACGTTCGCCGGGCCGGATCCGCGTTCCGTGGCCGTGTCCCGTTCGGGCGGGCGAATGGCCTACACGATTATCCATGCCGACCGGGACCTGTGGCGCATGGATCGGGGCGTCTGTACGCGAAGCCCGCTCTCCTCCACACGGAACGAGGCGGGACCGCAATTTTCGCCGGACGGCAAGCGGGTCACCTTCGTCTCCTGGCGGTCCGGGACGCAGGCGGTCTGGGTTGCCGATGCCGATGGATCGAACGCCATTCAACTTACGTTTTCCCGCCCGGCGGGAACTCCCCGCTGGTCTCCGGACGGCAAGCGAATCGCCTATGACAGTCAAGGCGAGGACGGTCTCTGGGACATCGAGATCATCGATTCGTCCGGTGGAAATCCGTTCCCGTTGGTTCACCGGAAGTCCGACGACAAAGCGCCCAGTTTCTCGCGTGATGGGAAATGGGTCTACTTTGCCTCAAACGCCAGTGGAAGCGATGAGATTTGTCGTGTTCCGGTAACCGGCGGCGAACCCGTCCGAGTGACAGACAACGGCGGATTTGTGGCCTTCGAGTCGATGGACGGCAGGTCGATCTATTACACCAAGACCCCAGCCGGGTGCGCGCCACTCTATGTCCGGTCCCTCAAGGGCGGTCCGGAGCGCGAGGTTGCCAGCTCAGTTTGTCTGCGCGGGTTCACCGTGACCAAGCAAGGCATTTACTACGTCACAGGCAACCTGGACGACCGCCGGTACAGCATCATACTGCTCGATCCGCGCCGCCTCACATCGGTCAGCGTGGGAGAGATCGAAGGGCGCCTGGACCTGAGCCAGGGACTGGCGGTTTCCCCGGACGGCAAGACGGTGCTCTTTGCCGCAAGCGCCCAAGCCGGTGCGGACCTGATGCTCGTGGAGAACTACCGGTAGGGGTCTCTGCTAAAGGAGTACGGCGTCGATGCGGCCTTCGTCCGTCTCGGCATGGCTGGTCTGTGGCGCCCGCCCTTGCAAGTATGCCGCCAGGTGGTCGCGGGAGCCCTCAAACAGGCTCTCGACCAAATCACCGACCGCCCGTTGACGGATCTCATCGCGGGAGACCAGCGGAGCGTACACGAAGGCGCGGCCAACCTTTCTGCGCCCCAACATCTGCTTGCGCGTCAGCCGGTCGAGCATGGTCATCACCGTGGTGTATGCAAGCTGGCGCCGCGGCGTCAGGAAATCCTTGACGTTCTGAACATTGCCTTCCCCGAGGACCCAAAGCGCGCGCAGACATTCCAACTCCAGCGGTGGAGGAACATCACGCGCGGTCCGGCCCCGTCGCACGCCTAGCTGTCCTTCTTGCCCAGCGCCGAGGCAAGCTGTTCACCAAAGAGCGTCGCGTGCCGGATCGCTTGTTTTGCGGCCTCGGACTTGGGAGCGGGCTCAACGTCGGGCGCGGGTTCACGTGGATCCGCAAGATAACGGTCCTTGATCAGGATCGAACGTTCCAATGCGGCATTGTAGGCGGTCCAACTTCCGGTCGACACCCGTTCCTTGGCGATGCTGGCCCGCATCGATTCCATCTTCGAGTCCAGGTTATCAAGATGGTGAAGCAGCAGAGCTTCGGGAAAGAGCGGCACCTTGGGCGAACCGAATTCCAGCGCGCCATGGTGGCTCAACACAAGGTGTTCAACCAGCACGCGCAGCCGCGGAGGAAATTCAGGCATCTGCCTCATCTTCTCCCCGATGATCCGCATCGCGATGGTGATATGGCCCAGCAACTGTCCGGGCTCGGTATAGGAAAACGTGCGCTCGTAGCTGAGCTCGTGGATCTTGCCCAGGTCATGCAGAACGATTCCGGTGAGAAGCAGGTCGGGATCAATTCCTTCGTAGTGCCGGGCCATGAATTCCGCCAGCCGGCAGAGAGACAACACGTGTTCCAACAGCCCGCCCAGCCACGCATGGTGGATGCCCTTGGCGGCGGGAGCGAGTTTGTAGAGCGGCCCGATCTTGTCGTCCCGCAGGATGTCCCCGGCCAGCGCGCGCAGGTGCGGGTTCTTCATGCCCCCGACCCGCGCCAGCAACTCGGCGAACATCTCCTCGCGGTCGAACCGGGACACCGGCAGGAAATCGGCGAGATCGATCTCGCGTTCATCGGCCCGGGACAGCTTGTGAATGGTGAGTTGCAGCCTGTGCTGGAAGAGTTGCGTTTCACCCTTGACCCGGACGAAGTCCTCGCGCTCAAACGAGTCCACGATTTCGGCGACGTTGTCCCACATCTTGGCATCGAGTTCGCCGCTCTTGTCGCAGAGCACGAGTGAGAGGTAGGGCTCGCCGGACTTCTTCTGGCGAACGTCCTTGTTTTGGACGAGAAACACGGCTGAGACCTGCTGCTTCGGCTGGAGGTCAGCCACCAGTGGACATTTCATTCGGATTATTTACTCGAGGACTTTCCTGTGGCGCCCACGGTCGTTCCCGGGATAGGCACCCAGAGCATCTTCCGCATGCGCCTTTGCGAGGCGACTTCTTCCTTGGTCACGGTCACGGGCCTTAGCGTTGCCGGGTCGTCCCACGCGGTACTGGTGCCGGACGTTGCGCCCGTATCGACGTACCCGGGACGGATTTCCAGGAAGGCGGTTGTTCTCAAACCATTCAAGTATTCCCGAATCTTCGGCTGGACGAGCGGAGTGTAGAGGCGTTCCTTGATCTCGTTTTCGACTTCATCGAGCGAAGCCTGTCCGGCCTTGAAGTGCTCTTCGACGCGCAGGATAACGAAGCCATTCGGACTCTTGATGGGATCGGTGACAAAGCCCTTCGGTTTGTCCCAGATCGACGCCACGATGTCCTCGCGCAGGTCCGATTTCTTAAAGCTACCCAGGTTGCCGCCTTCCTTGGCGGTCGGAGAGTCGGAGTTGTCGCGGACTAGGTCGCCGAACCGTTCGCCCTTCTTGGCGCGCGCCACGACGTCCTTCGCTTTCTTCTCGGCCGCGGTCACGCCCGCGGCGTCTTTACCCTCGGTGCTGATCACGATTTCCCGCAGGAAGACCTGTTCTTCCCGGACAAACTCAGTCTTGTGCTGCTCGTAGTACTTCTCAATTTCCGTGCGGGGCAGGTTGATCTTGCTGTGAACCTCCTGCCCGATGACGCGCTGCGTCATCATGTTGTTCCGAATGTCGGCGCGGAAGTCTTCGTAGGTCATTCCGGAATTCTCGCGGACCCATTGCTGAAACTTTTCCGGGTCGGCGATCTTTTGCTGCTGCTGGATTTCGGCCAGGTATTTTGAAACTTCATTGTCGACATTGATGTTCAGTTCCTTGGCGCGCTGCACCAGCAGGAGTTCGTCAATACGGTCGCGCAGGGCGTCCTTCTCGCGTTCGGCCATGACTTTGGGCAACTCCCGGGGATTCACCCCGCGCTGGACGAGTTGCGCCGCCATCTGTTTCTTGGCCCGCTCAATATCGGACCGCGTGATGATGTCGCCATTCACTTTGGCGACAATCTGCTCCACAGTGGCGACATCGGCTGCCCACGCGCTGAACACACAAAGCGTCCCGGCAATCAAACGCATGTCTTCATTATCACGCATACCTCGTGTGACGATCGGCGCCGCGCGCCGGTCCCTTGCGCCGGCGGCCCGGCCGTTGATACAACTCAAGGCGAGCCATGATCTTCGGAATCCACTCTCTACTTTTCACCGAGACGTTCCTGGACAAGGACCTGATCCTGCTGGATAAGTTTCAGAGGATGGGGTTCGATGCGGTCGAAATCATCCCGTTTGACCCGGATCGCTTTCCGGCCGCGCGGGTCCGCCAGGCCGCGGCCAGCTTGGGGTTGACCATCAATACCGGCTATGGGATGCCGGAAGAGTACAACATCATCTCGCCCGACGCCTCCGTTCGCCGGCGCGGAATCGACTTTTCCAAACGCCTCATCGATTTAAGCAACGAAGCCGGCGCCAAGGTGTTCGGAGGAATGATCTACTGCGGGTGGGGCTACCTGTCGGGACGGATGCGCACCGCCGAGGAATGGAAGTGGGGTGTCGAGGGGTATCAGGAGATCGCCGCCTATGCCAGCCAGTGCTCCGGCCTGGTCCTGGGAATCGAGCCCGTCAACCGGTTTGAATCGCACTTCATCAACGTCGCGTCGGACGCCGTGAAGTTCATCCAGGCCGTGGGCTTCCCCAACGTCAAGGTTCACCTGGATACATTCCACATGATCCGTGAAGAGGATGACATGATCCGGGCGGTTCTCGAAACGGGGTCGAACATCGGCTACATCCACGCTTGTGAGAACCAGCGCGGCATTCCGGGCCGGGGCATGGTGCCGTGGCGCGCTTTCTTCGGCGCGCTGGGCCAGGTTGGCTACGACGGCTGCGTCACTATCGAGAGCTTCGATCCGGACATGCCGAAAATCGCCAAGCTTTGCTGCATCTGGCGCAAGCTTGCCGATTCACCGGAGCAACTGGCTTCCGAAGGCCTTGCATTCCTCAAGCGGATCCAGGCCGAGGCTCTGGCAGCGGCCTGACACGAGGTGCGCCTACCAGTTGGTAAACGACCCGTCCGGCCGCCGGAACAGCTTGATGGGGTCGTCGTGCCGGGTTACTTCGGTCAGCACTTTCAGCCGGCTCGTATCCACGGTCACGCCCAGTCCGGGCCGTTCGTTGGGATACATCTTTCCACGCCGGAAATCGAAGCCTTGCGGCAGGTAGGGTATCTCCCTGGAGCCGTCGCCCGTCATCTCCATCAACGCGGGCCCGGAAGATGAGGCGATGACGTGCACCAGGGCCGCCTCGGAAATCGGTCCGGTGAAATGCGGGACGAGTCCCACCTGGTGTGTCTCGCAGAGGGCCGCGATCTTCTTGTACTCGGTAATGCCTCCGGCGTTGGGCAGAGTCACACGGGCATAATCCATGAGGTGCTGCTCGATGAGCACATTGGTGTCCCACTTCGGCCCGAATTGCTCGCCGACGGCCAGTGGAACCTTGACGAGCGGTCGAAATGTCTTGTATGCCTCGATGTTTTCCGAGCGCAGCGGATCTTCGACAAAGTAGGGTTCCAGTGGCTCAATCAGGGTGCTGAGGCGGACTGCGTCGGACAGGTCCAGGCGGGTGTGGTAGTCGATGGCCCAATCCCCCTCGCTGCCGACTCCCTCGCGTATTTCCTTGCATTGTTCAAAGGTCTTCCGAACCATGTGCTGGGAACTGAACGGGGCGTCGCCGCCCGGGTCGGCCACCGATGTCCGGAAGGCGCGGAACCCGAATTCGATGCACGCCCGCGCCGTCTCCCGCAGCGAGCCTTTTGACGGGAAACCCGTCGAGTAACACTCGACGTGGTCACGGGTCAGCCCGCCCAACAGTTGCCACACCGGCACGCCCAGGGCTTTTCCTTTGATGTCCCACAGCGCCAGGTCCAGCGCGCCAATGGCATGGGCCTTCTCGCGTCCAGCCGGATAGAACCTTCCGCGGTACATGAGCTGCCAGAAATGTTCCACTCGAGCCGGGTCCAGCCCAATCAGGTGTGTGGCGCACTCGTCAATCGTATCCTTGGAGCCGCCCTCCCCGATGCCCGTGATTCCCGCGTCCGTTTCAACGGTGACTACATGAAAACTCTGGTTGAACATCGGCCGGCTTAGCGGCGATTCCCAAAGCCTGATCCGCGTGATCTTCATCTTCGGCAGCGCGGCCAGGGCCCTTTGCGTGGTGGCGGCAAGAGTCAACGCGGCGCCTGACAAATTCCGCAGAAATGTTCTTCGGTGCATGGCTGAAATATTATAGAGTTCACTGCCGCATGCGCAAATTGTCCGTCGGCGGGCGTTGTGGTTGCTTCCGCACCGCCCCACCGGGCCTTCCGGCCCGGGTCCCTGTGACTCGTCGTGCCGGCTGGACGAGGACCGCGTGACACGCCTGGTGCTCATCCACTGGAACAAGTCTGAAGCCCCGGCCCGTGCCTCACGGCTGGAGCGCCTCGGATACCTGGTCGATACGCTCGGACTGAACGGTCCTGAGCTATTGCGGAGCCTGCGCGAAAATCCGCCCAGTGGCTTTGTTATCGACCTCAGCCGCCTGCCTTCCCACGGAACCGCGGTCGCCATCGCGCTGCGGCGCTCCGCCGCAACCCGCCTGGTGCCCATCGTCTTTGTGGACGGGGATCCGGCAAAGGTCAACAAGGCCAAAGCCGTGCTCCCCGATGCGCGCTACACGCACTGGACCCTGATTGGTCCCGTGCTGGAGCATGCGCTGGCGAACCCTCCTAAAGAAGTCGTGTCGCCGGGAGCGATGGACTCCTACGGAAATTCACCCCTGGCGAAGAAGCTTGGCATCTCGGCTGGCGCCCATGTCGTTCTCATCGGCGCACCGAAAGGTTTTGAAGCGCAACTCGGCGATCTTCCGGAGGGAGCAACATTGTACCGTTCCACTTCGAGAACCAAGGGCAAGGTGGTGATTCTGTTCGCCAGGACGACCCAGGACTTGCAGCGCGGCTTTGGCGGCGCTCTGCGGCACATGGCTGAAAAAGGCGCCCTCTGGATTGCCTGGCCCAAGAAGACTTCCGGCTTTCCGAGTGACCTGACTCAGCAGTGGGTTCGTCAGTTTGGGATGAGTCACGGACTCGTGGATTACAAGATCTGCGCCATCGATGCCACCTGGTCCGGCTTACGATTTGCGAGAAGACAAGTATAGAAATACAGGGAACAAGGAGAACTCCATGTCGAACGTATCGCGTCGTGCCGCCCTCGGCGGCACGGCCTCGTTTCTCATCGTCAAGCCGGAAACGGCATTCGGGTATGAGGCAAACTCAAAGGTTGCCTTCGGCATCATCGGCACGGGCGGACGTGGCGTGTACGTCGGCACTCACATGACGAACGACCAGAATGCCCGCCTGGCCGCCATCTGCGACATCTACCCGGATAAGATCGACCAGGCCAAGACCCGGATTCCGGGCGCGGACAAGGTCAAGGCGTACCGGGACTACAAAGAACTGTTGGCGCAAAGCGATCTTGACGCCGTACTGATCGCTACGCCTGTCTTTCTTCATCCCGAACACTTCGAGGCAGCGGTCGAGGCCGGCAAGCACATTTATTGCGAGAAGCCGGCGGGCGCCGATGTGGCGGGCGTCAAGCGCATGATGCGCGCCGCCGCCAAGTCGGCGCCTTCCAAGGTGATCCAGTTTGGCTTTCAGCAACGCTTCAGCCCCGAGTATCTAAAGGCGGAAGAGATCTGGATGCAAGGCAAAATCGGCGATGTCAAGCTCATCATGAGCTACTGGATCCTCGGCAACACGCCGCCCGAGAAGTTCGAGAGCAAGTACCCCGCCGGCGAGCAGAAGATCCGCCATTGGGCCATGTTCCGCGAAACTTCCGGTGGTCCCATCGTCGAGCAGGACTGCCACGGCATCGATGTTCTCAACTGGTTTGCCAAGAGCCATCCGGAACATGCGGTTGGCTCCGGGGGGCTACGTTATCCCTTGGCTTACGGCGATTGGACCTCGGATCATCATCAGATCACCTATTACTATCCCGGCGGTGTGGAAGGCTGGCTCGTCAGCGCGAAACACACGGCGGGCTACCGCGACGTCAAAGAGCAGGCATATGGGTCGAAAGGGATGCTTGAATTGGCGCGCACGTATTACAAGTGGCACGGCATGATTCCCTCGGCGCCGCTGAAGAACGCCGACGATCTGCGCGACCGCAGCCTGATCGAACGGGGTGACTCCAAGCGCGAAATCACCATCGACGCCATCGAACACTTCTACCGCTGCATCGTCGAGAAGAAGGAATACAGCATGGCGAAGGATGCGGCCGAGAGCACACTGACCGCGCTGCTTGGGCGGATGGCGTTCGAAAGCAAACGCGACGTGACGTGGGATGAGCTCTTGCAGGCCGCGTAGTGGAGCTTCGCGCCGCGTGCCCGGGCCGTTGCGCTATCCTGTCTGGCGATGAACTCGCTTCGCCTGGCTGCCGCCGCATTGTTGTTCGCCGCTGCCTTAGTGGCCGGAGAGGTGAAGTCGTACCCGAAGCCGGACGTCGACTTCACCCAATTCAAGACCTATGAGTGGGTGGCGCCCCGGGTTCTGACAAGGTCGGGAATCCTCGAAGACGACCCTGACTTCGCACCCCTGATCCGGAAGGCCATCAACAAGCAGCTCTCCGCCAAAGGTCTTCAGGAAGTGAAGACCGGTGGAGACCTGCGGGTTCAGGCGGGCGGCATCGGGCAGGCCAGTTCGCAGGTCGATGCGCTGATTTTCTCCGGCTTCGACTTCTACTGGGGATATGGACCGGTCAATGTCACGCCGATCTCCCGCGTCAACAAAGAAGGTTTGCTCGCGGTTTCACTGATCGACCTGAAGACGAAGAAACCCGTGTGGTCCGGATATGCCGTCGAGGGTCTGGCCATGCGGGGAAACGTGGAAGCGACAATCGACAAAGCCGCCGAACGCCTGTTCAAGAAGTTCCCCCCAAAGCCGAAGAAGTAGACGTCATATACTCGAAAGAGCTGGGCAATGCGTTTTTCTGGTATTCCGTCGAAACTCTGCCGATACGTGTGTCCTCGGGGCCGTGGGATCGCCGGGGCCACGCCTTGGCTTGTGGGCGTTTTCCTTACCTTCATTCCGGCGTACGCCCAGGTTGATTTCGAAAAGCAGGTTTATCCGATCTTTGAGAAATCCTGTTTTGCTTGTCATGCCGGAAAACAGCAAATGGGCGGCCTTCGCCTGGACAACGCCAAGGCGGCGGCGAAGGCGGTTCACGCCGGCGACTCCAAGACCAGCAGCCTGTACTTGCGTGTCGCCGGAATTGGGGACCACGCGCGAATGCCCATGGGCGGGAAACCGCTGGAGTCCTCCCAGGTAAAGTTGATTCAAACATGGATCGATGAAGGCGCCGTGTGGCCGGACAGCGTGGGCGTCAAGGTTGTGGAAGCCCAAAAGCACTGGGCCTACATCCCTCCCGTGAGGCCCGCCATTCCTCCGGTCCGGAACAAGCTCTGGGTTCGGAACGCCATCGATTCGTTCGTGCTGGCGCGGCTTGAAAGGGAAGGATTACAGCCCTCGCCTGAAGCGGACAAGCCCACGTTGCTCCGCAGGTTGAGCCTGGATCTGACGGGTCTGCCCCCGGCACTGGCTGAGATCGACGCCTTCCTCGCGGACACGTCTTCAAGAGCTTATGAAAGACAGGTGGAGCGCTTGCTCGCCTCGCCACACTACGGGGAACGTTGGGCGCGCCCGTGGCTGGATGCGGCCCGCTACGCCGATTCCGACGGCTTTGAAAAAGACAAGATGCGCACGGTCTGGTTCTACCGCGACTGGGTGATCAACGCGCTGAATCGCGATCTTCCGTATAACCAGTTCATCATCGACCAGCTTGCCGGGGACCAACTACCGAACGCCACTCAAGACCAGATCGTCGCGACCGGCTACCTGCGTAATTCGATGATCAACGAGGAAGGCGGCATCGAACCGGAACAGTTCCGAATGGAAGCCATGTTCGACCGGATCGATGCGATCGGCAAGGGCATCCTCGGCGTTACCATCCAATGCGCACAGTGCCACAACCACAAGTACGATCCGCTGACCCAGGAAGAGTACTACCGGATTTTCGCCTTCTTCAACAACGAGGATGAGGCCAATGTGGCGGTTTACACGCCGCAAGAGCAGGGCAAACGGGAATCGATATTCCGGCAAGTCCGCTCCATCGAGTCCGGGCTCAAGCACCGGACTCCGAATTGGGCTGCGCGCATGGCTTCCTGGGAGGCCAACGTACGCAACAACCAGCCGGACTGGCAGGTGCTGGACCAATTGGAGGTGGACGACATCTCCAATGGCGGCCAGCGCTATCTGCGCTTGAAGGATGGCTCCTGGCTGGCTCAAGGGTACGCGCCTACGCACCATAAAGTAAAGTTCACGGGCAAGACCGCCGTGAAGGACATCCGCGCCTTCAGGCTCGAATTGCTCAACGATCCGAACCTGCCTCTGAACGGGCCGGGCCGGTCCATCAAGGGCACGGGCGCATTGACCGAATTCGAAGCTGAAGCGGCTCCCGCATCGGATCCCACGAAGGTGACCAGGATCAAGTTCGTGCAGGCCAGCGCCGACATCAACGTGAACCAGCGGCCCAACGATGCGATCTTCTTCGACCGGTCGGCGAAGTGCCGCGTGGTGGGTCCCATCTCTTTTGCAATCGACGGCGACGATGAGACGGCCTGGACTTTTGATGCTGGTCCGGTGTTGCGCAACCAGCCCCGGAAGGCCGTATTCGTTGCGGAAAAGCCCATCTCTTTCGAGGGCGGCACAATCCTCAATATCTATCTCCGGCAAAATCACGGAGGCTGGAACAGCGACGACAACCAGAACAACAATCTGGGCCGCATGCGCTTGTCCATCACTTCGGCTGAAAACGCCATGGCGGACCCGCTCCCGCAAGGAGTTCGCGAGCTTGTGACGGCCGGGCCAGACGGCCGAACCGCGGAACAGACACAGACGATCTTTGAGTATTGGCGTACGGAGGTTCCGGAATGGAAAACGGACAACGACAAGATCGCCGCGCTTTGGCAGCAGCACCCGGAAGGATCTTCACAGCTTATCCTGCACTCCCGCGCCGACATGCGCGAAACCCACATTCTACAGCGGGGCGACTTTCTGAAGCCTGGCAAGCTGGTGACGCCGGGAACGCCCGCTTTTTTGAATGCGCTTCCCGCCGGCGCGCCACAGTCGCGGCTGACCTTTGCCCAGTGGCTGGTGGATCGTAAGTCGCCAACTACGGCCCGAGCCGTCGTAAACCGGACCTGGCAAGCGTACTTCGGAACGGGAATTGTCGCAACCGTTGAAGACCTCGGCAAACAGAGTGAACGTCCCAGCCATCCTGAATTGCTGGACTGGCTCGCGGTCGAGTTCATGGAGAAGGGCTGGAGCCGCAAAATGCTCCACCGGCTGATCGTGACTTCGGCGGCGTACCGCCAGTCCTCGCGCGTCACGCCGGAGTTGCTGGAACGCGATCCCGCCAACCGTCTGCTGGCACGCGGCCCACGCCTGCGGGTGGAAGGCGAAATTGTCCGGGATATTGCGCTCGCAGCCTCGGGCTTGCTCAACGAGAAAGTCGGCGGACCGAGCGTCTTCCCGCCCGCGCCGGGGTTCCTGTTCGAACCTCCGGCCAGCTACGGCCCCAAGAACTGGTACGAGAACAAAGACGCCGCCCGCTACCGCCGCGCCCTATACACCTTCCGGTACCGGTCTGTGCCATATCCGATGCTGCAGACGTTTGACGCGCCCAATGGAGACATGGCCTGCGTGCGGCGGTCACGCTCCAACACTCCACTACAGGCGCTGACCACGTTGAACGAACCTCTTTTTGTCGAAGCGGCCGAAGCGCTTGGAAAGCGCATTCTTCGTGAAGGCGGCGCCAGCGACAACCAGCGACTCAGATACGCTTTCCGGCTGTGTACGGCCCGCGGACCGGAATCAGACGAGCTTGCCGCCCTCAGTTCATTCCTCGTCCGTCAGAAGAAGAAATCGCCGGACCATCCGGAGAAGGCGTGGATCGCCACCGCCCGTGTGCTGTTGAACCTCGATGAAACCATCACAAAAGAGTAGCTCCAACGAAGTCAGCCGCCGCTGGTTCATCGATCAGTGCGGCGTGGGAATGGGCGCGCTCGCGCTGACACAGTTGCTGGAGGCGTCCACCGGTCCGCTGGCGCCCAAAACGCCGCACTTCGCACCCAAGGCGAAAAGGGTTATTTTCCTTTTCATGGCGGGAGCGCCCAGTCACCTGGAGATGTTTGACTGGAAGCCCGCACTGGCGAAATTTGACGGCACGCTCCCGCCGCCCGACCTGCTCAAGGGCTATCGCGCGGCATTCATCAATCCGAACTCCAAGCTCCTTGGCCCGAAGTTCAAGTTCGCTCAGTACGGCCGGAACGGAGCCGACGTGTCGGAACTTCTGCCGCACTTCACCAAGATCGTCGATGACGTAGCCATCGTCAAGTCGATGGTGACCGACGCGTTCAACCATGCCCCCGGGCAGTTGATGATGAACACCGGCACCATGCAGTTTGGCCGTCCAAGCATGGGGGCGTGGGTCACCTACGGTTTGGGTAGCGAGGCGGACGACCTGCCCGCCTTTGTCGTCTTCAGCACGGGCAAGAAGGGTCCGAGCGGCGGCAACTCGTGCTGGGGGAGCGGATTTCTGCCGACGGTGTATCAGGGCGTGCAGTTCCGCGTCGCCGGAGACCCGGTGCTGTATCTTTCCAATCCGCCGGGCTTCGACGAGCAGACGCAGCGTGAGTCGCTGGATACGATTCGGGCGCTCAACCAGAAGCGTCTGGCGGTGACCGGCGATCCCGAAATCGCGACCCGCATCAATTCGTTCGAGATGGCGTTCAGGATGCAGGCCAGCGCTCCGGACTTGATGGACATCTCCAAAGAGCCGGCCAACGTTCTGGAGCAATATGGCGCCGCGCCCGGTAAGCCGTCATTCGCCAACAGTTGTCTCCTCGCGCGCCGCCTGGTAGAACGCGGCGTCCGTTTCGTGCAGATTTATCACGAAGCCTGGGACCAACACGGCAACCTCGTCAAGGACATCAAGCAGAACTGCCAGGATACCGACCGGGCTTCGGTGGCGTTGATTCAGGATCTGA
>JADZCI010000139.1 GCA_020851655.1 Bryobacterales bacterium | reverse complement strand
GTCAGCATGACCTCCTCGGATGTTTCGATCGCGCCCTTCCACCGGTAATGGCTGACGGCTCCCGGCGTAAGGCTGACACACGCCGCAAGACGTTGTTCAATGAGGCGCCGGGCGATCTTTTCCGCCTCCTTAATCGACGCGCAGGAACAAAACACAATGATTTTGTCGGTCATGACTGGACTACACAGCCCACACGGATTATAAACAAGAGAGATGGTACGTTTCCGCCCATTACTCCGGCCCGGCCTCATTCTGGTGGCGTTCCTGACGTTGATTGGCGGCATCGTCCGCGTGATCCGTTCTCCTCAAGGGTGGCCCAGCATGCTCGAAAACCGCCGCAAAGTCCAGGAAATCGAGCGGAGCAACGACGAACTGCGCAAGCAGATGACGGAGATGGAGCAGCGCAACGAACGTCTGCGTCATGACCGGGAAGCGCAGGATGAGGAAGTGAGGCGCAATACCTTCAAACAGAAGCCCGGCGAAACCACCGTGATCCTGCCTCACGACTCGAAGCCCTAACCGCTGGGCCGTTTCAACTCCATCAGCACGGAAGAGACCAGTTCCTTGGCCTGCTCGATGCTCCGGGAAATGATCTGAACGTCCATGGCGGGCTTGCCCGGCTGGCGTGCGCTCTGGCAATAGACACCGTGCTGTCCGACAAGAACGAGCGCGTCGGTCAGCACGTCGAGCGTGACCGCCAACCGCCCGGCTGAAACACCAAGCTGGAACTCGGCGCGCTCGAGTTCGTCCTTTCGATCGTGAAACACAGACATGATCTCTAAGGGTGCACCATACGGGCCGCCTTCCGCCCGCCGCGTGCCGCCGCGCGAGTAAGATAGTGGCTTCAAGATGTTGACCCGGAGGCAGGCGCTCTTTCTTGGTGCGGGTGCGTTGGCGGCGCGAGCCGAACGCGTCGAGTATCGCGAGTACTCCCGGTGCCTGCCGGACTATCTCAGCCGCCTGGCCAAGGAGGCTTACGAACGGCGCAACGCCGCTCTGGCCAACCTGACCAGCGCGGAATTGATCCGGGCCCGGCAGCAGTGGGTCCGTGAAACTTTCTGGAAACTCATTGGCGGGATGCCGGAACGTACCCCGCTCAACCAGAGAACCTTGAGCGCCTTCGAACGGCGGGGTTACCGGGTGGAGCGGATGGTATTCGAAAGCCGTCCGGGCTTGGTGATTCCGGCCAACCTGTACATCCCTACCACGGCCAGGCCGCCCTTCCCCGGCGTGCTTTTTCAAATGGGGCATAGCTTGAACGGAAAGGCCGCGGAGCCCTATCAGAAGTGTTGCCAGGGCCTGGCGCGCCTGGGGTACCTGGTGCTGGCATTTGACCCGATGGGCCAGGGCGAGCGGACCTACTATCCGAAGCCGGGAGGTGTGCTGACCAGGTTGAGTTCGGCCGACACCGAGCACACGCTTCCCGGAAGGCAGTTGCTGCTCGCCGGCGACACGGCGACACGGCTACAAGTGTGGGACGCCATGCGGAGCCTGGATGTACTCGCCGCGCACCCGTCCGTAGACCCGAAGCGGCTGGCCTCGACAGGGCAATCGGGCGGAGGCACGTTGACCATGTTGCTGGCGGCGGCCGACGGCCGGCTTGCCGCGGCCGCTGTCTCGTGTGGCAACACGGAGAATTTCGCTTGTGCCGGGTTCAACCCGCCCGGTTCCACAGACGACGCCGAGCAGAACCTGATCGCCAGCGGCCCGGTGGGCTTCGACCGCTGGGACCTGCTCCATCCGGTTGCTCCCAAACCGCTGCTGGTACTCGCCAGCGCACGCGACTTCTTTGGCACCTACTCTCCCCGCTATCTGTCCAGCGGTCGCGAGGAGTTCGAAAAACTGAAGCGAATCTACACGCAATTAGGCGCCGCGGACCGCATCGAGTGGGACGAAACTCCCACGCCACACGCTTTGTCGTATTACCTGCGCACACGGATTTACGCGTTCTTCGAGCGCTGGCTGCATGGCCGAGCCGCCGGCGAAATTCTGGAACCGCAGGTCGCCGTCGAACCGGATGAAACGCTGTGGGTGGGAAAGACCGGCAACGTGGTGCGCGATTTTGGCAGCAAGACTCCGCTGGACCTGGCGCGCCTTGCCGCGCCACCCAAGCCAGACGCGCCGCCACGCGCCGAAGCCCTGGAGCGAGTGCTGAATCTGGATCCAGCGCGCCGGGCGGCGCCGGTCCAGCTTTCACGCGTGCCATCGGAAGGCTGCGACATCGCCGCGCTGGAAGTCGCCTGCGCGGACTCTGTCTTCTCTCCAGCCTGGTTATTCATCCCACGCCGGAAAGATCCCGCCAAGCCGCTGCTGGTGATGGTTGAGCCCGGCGGGCGCGCCACTGGGTGGGCCGAAGGGCGGCTGTGCCATTCTCTTGCCGCATCCGGCGTCACTGTGTGCGCCGTGGATGTGCGCGGAATCGGCGATCTGATGCCCGAAACCGCCCGCGGCAATCCTCGCTACGCCCTTTCTCACGCGACCGACGAGGCCTATGCCTGGGCGTCGCTGATGTTGGGCAAACCGCTCGCCGGACAGCGAGTCACCGATTTGCTGGCCTGGGTGCGGGGGCTCCAATCATTTCCCGAGACCCGCAATCAGAGGATCGTGCTGGCGGCAGCCGGGCACCTTACGGTACCCGCGCTCGTTGCCGCCGCGCTGGAGCCTGGCATCCAGAGCGTGTTCCTGTCATCGGGTCTGACCTCGTTCCGGGTGCTCCTCGACGTGGAGCAGTACGCTTGTCCGACCGCGAACTTCCTTCCCGGTGTGCTGCGAGCGTTCGATTTGCCGGACCTGGCAAGGCTGGTGTCGCCGCGCAAGATTACTCTGGCCCATCCGGCCGGCCCGGACGGGCGCCCGGCGGACCTGGCTCAAGCGCGGAACCTGTACGCGGGCGCGTCAAACGTCACCATTGTCGAAAAACCAGGCTGGGACTCGGCCGTTCTGGCTTCGCTATAATCGCGGCCATTCAATTTCCTTACGATGAAAGTGACCATGTCGCCTAAGAGCCTCCTCCTTCTTGTCCCCCTGTGTTTGCCGGCGCAGACACCGCCTGTGGCCACCGCGAGCCGGTTGGCCCAGGATGTCGAATTGAATACGGATCCCGCGTCAACGCTGTGGAAGTCCGCTCCTCACGTGATTGCAGACCGCGGTCCGCTTGGCGACGCCGCCCGTGGCCACCGCACCGAGATCCGGCTGCGCTGGTCGCCGCGGGCGCTCTATGTACTCTTTATCTGCCCCTATGAGAAGCTCCACCTGCGGCCGGAGGTAAACACGCGGCTGGAGACAAACAAGCTCTGGGAATGGGACGTGGCCGAGGTCTTTATCGGCGGCGATTTCGAAAAGTTCTGGCAGTATCGCGAATACCAGGTCTCGCCGCGCGGCGAGTGGGTGGACCTGGACATCGACACGCGCCAGCCCAAGCCCGAAGGCGGGTGGGGCTGGAACTCGGGCTTCAAAGTCGCCGCCCGGATTGATGAGCCGGGGAAGATCTGGTACGGCGCCATGCGCATCCCGTTCGACTCGATCGATGCGCGCAAGCCCGCCCCCGGCGTGGAGTACCGGATCAACTTCTACCGCCTGCAAGGTCCGCCGCCGGACCGGGTCATGATTTCCTGGAATCCCACTGGCAAGAAGAATTACCACGTGCCGGAGAAATTCGGCCTCCTGCGCCTGGAGAACTGACGATGGCGCTAACGAACCCTCTTCGAATCTCGGCGGTCGGAGTCCGGGGGATTGTCGGGCCCGGGTTGCGCGCCTGTCACGTACTCGACTTCGGCGCCGCGTTTGGGACGTTTCTCGACAAGCGCGGCAAAGTGGTCATTGGACGGGATCCGCGCGCCAGCGGTGTGATGATTCGCGAGGGCGTGGTCGCGTCGCTGCTTGCCTCCGGGCACGACGTGGTGGACCTGGGGATCGTATCCAGCCCGGTCATCCAGCACTCCATTCGCCGCTTGGGCGCGGTGGGCGGCGTTTCCATCGGCGCAAGCCATAATTCGGCCGAATGGAACGCGCTGAAGTTCTTCGGAGCCAACGCCACTTACCTGTCCTCGGGTGAGGCGGGCGAGTTGCTCGATATCTATCACCTGCGGAAGTTCGAGTTCAAGGATTGGACGGAGATCGGCAGGCTGGAAAGCGACTCAACCGCGATCGACCACTACCTTGACGAGTTGGCGTCGGTGTTCGACCTCGGGCGTCTGGCTCGGTTTCGTGTGCTGATTGATTCCACCAACGGCACTTCGTCGCTGCTGCTGCACCGGATGAATGAGCGCTTCGGCACCAATTTCATCATCATCAACCAGAAACTCGAAGGCCGGGCGTTTGTCCATGAACCTGCGACCAACAAGGCCATGGTGGCGCTGCAACTGGCGCCGCTCATGCGCCACGTGAACGCCGACGCCGGTTTCCTGTTCGATATCGATTCTGATCGCGTGGCGCTGGCGACCGAGACCGGCGAGGCGGTCTCCGAGGAGATGGTTCTGCCGCTGCTGGCCGATCACGCGCTCGCCACCGGCACGGGCAAGTTGATTATCACCAACCTTTCGACCACGGCACTCCTGGAAGAAATCGCGGCCAAGCGGGGAGGTTTGGTCGTCCGTGTCCCCGTTGGACGGCAAGCCGCGATCGACGCTCTGTCCTCGTACCGGCCCGAGGAAGTGGCCGTGGCCGGAGAAGGTACCGGAGCCGTCATGATGCCGCAATTCCGGTTCGTATACGACGGCATCGCGTCCATGCTTGGGATTCTGACGATCCTCGATACCCGGGCGACGACGCTTTCGCGCCTGCTGGCGTCATACCCGGCGTATTCGATCCTCAAGGGCGAGATCCCGCTGGCCACAAGGCGGGTTCCCACGCTGTTCCTCGACCTGGAGCGCAAGTACTCCGACGCGGTCCAGAACCGGCACGACGGTCTGCGCGCCGACTGGCCGGGCAAATGGTTTCACGTGCGCGTCAGCCAAACCGAACCTATCGTCCGGATCATCTGTGAGCAGAAAGGCGAGCCGCCGCGGGCCCTCTTCGAGGAACTCATGGACTTTGTCAGGAGCTACAGCGCATGAGCCGCGCACACCAACTCAAGATCGGCGTTTCAGGAATCCGCGGCGTCGTGGGCGAATTCCTCACCCCTTCGCTTGCGGCTTCGTTCGCACAGGCATTTGGAACCTATGTCGGGCCGGGCCGGGTCGTGCTCGGTCGTGACACGCGCTCGACGGGCGAGATGCTGGAGCACGCCGTCGCCTGCGGCCTGCTCGCCGCCGGCTGCGAAGTCGTAAAGGTCGGCATCCTGCCCACGCCCACGATTCAGGTTTACGTCGCCGCCACCGGCGCGCGCGGAGGCCTGGCGGTGACCGCCAGCCACAATCCGCCCGAGTACAACGCGCTCAAGCTCTTCAACGGCGAGGGGCTGTTCTTCAACCACTACGAGCGAAGCGAGTTGCTGGAACTGTACCACCAGAGCCAGTTCCAGC
Organism: Bryobacterales bacterium; assembly: GCA_020851655.1. Lineage (GTDB taxonomy): Bacteria > Acidobacteriota > Terriglobia > Bryobacterales > Bryobacteraceae > JADZCI01. The sequence continues at coordinate 38,025 of JADZCI010000139.1, read as the reverse complement.
ACGCGACCAATTCCGAGATACGCTTCGTCCGCGAGGACTACGCGTCGGCGCCACAGCGGCATTTTGAACTGGTGTTGAAGCACGTTGACGCCGAAGCAATCCGCCGCCGCCGGTTCAAAGTTGCGCTCGATGGCGTGAACGGAGCGGGCTCCCTGATGAGCGTGCGGTTTCTCCGCGACGTGTTGGGCTGCGAACTCCACGCGATTTCGGTGGATCCCACCAAGCCGTTTCCACGCGAGGCTGAGCCGCGCCCGGAAGTGTTGGGCGATCTGGCAGCGCTCGTCCGCGACAACGGGTGCGCCATCGGGTTCGCTCAAGACCCGGATGGCGACCGTCTGGCCGTGGCTGACGAAACCGGCAGAGTCCTGGACAACGACGACGTCCTGGCTATGGCCGTCGATTGTGTCCTCGGACGCAGCCCCGGACCAGTCGTTGTTAACCTGACAACTTCGTCAGTTATCGACGATGTGGCCGCCCGTCACAAGTGCCCTGTCTATCGCGCGCCGGTCGGCGAAGCCAACGTTGTCGACCGCATGCAGGCTGTCAAGGCCGTAATTGGTGGGGAAGGCTCCAACGGAGGCATCATTTTCCCCGGAGTCCAGTATTGCCGCGACTCCTATACAGGCATGGCTTTTCTGCTGGATCGTCTGGCGGCAACCGGGATGACCACCAGCCAGTTACATGCGCAGTTGCCCCGCTACTACCGGTCCATGGGCAAGAAGCCTTTTGCACATGGCCATTTGGGCGTGATCATGCAAGGGCTGCAGCAGAAGTTTCCGGAGGCGCTTGCCGACCGGACGGACGGCCTCAAGCTCCTGTTTCCGGACTCCTGGATCCACGTTCGCGCCTCGAATACCGAACCGATTCTCCGCTATGCGGTTGAGGCGAAATCCGAGGCGCGCCTCAACGACCTGGTAGACAAGGTCAACCGTTTGCTGTAACCCGATCGCCGAAATCTTGCGTCACACTGGACAGTATGAAGCCAGCCGCCATTTTGTGCCTCGCCGCGCTTGCCCTCCCCGCCGGAGCCCAGGTCACCGATCCGGGTGGACCGCGGCCAATCCGTTTGTTCCCGCAGCTTACCGACTATTTGCAGCTTTCAGGCGAACAATCGATTGCCTTGTTCCGCCTCTATTCGGACTGGAACCAGTACCTGGTTGAGAAGCGGGTGCGTGTGGCTCAAGTCGAAACCGAACTCACCGACCTGACCAGGCAGGACGTCCTGGATCCCATGGCGTTTGGGAACCGTTACGTAGAACTGGAGTCGATCTGCCGAGAAGCCAAGGACCGCCGGACGCAGTACCGTGACAAGTCCCGAAGCCTGCTGAATCCCACGCAAAGCCAGAAGCTACAGGTGCTGGAGCAGGCGTTTGCCCTGGCGCCGGTCATACAGGAGGCGCAAGACGCCAACCTGATGGGCCGCGAGGTCAGGATGATGGCGCCGCCGCCGCCGTATTTCTCGAGCGGGCCTGGGTCCTACGGCATCATGTCCAATTATTTTGATCCGCTGCCGGGCTGCCGCACTCCCGGGCCAAGGGCGATTATCATCGATACGCCCTTGCCCATGCCGCGAACCCAGCCGTAATCGTGTTTCCATGGGAGAGTGCTCACACGACGCACTCTCCTGACCGCGCCGGCGGCGCTTGCCGCGCCGTCTCCCCTTGCCTCTGATCCGGACCGCCCTCAGTTTCATCTGCTCCCCCCGGCAAACTGGATGAACGATCCGAACGCGCCTGTTTACTGGAATGGCGAGTATCACATGTTTTACCAGTACAACCCCAAGGCGCCTTATTGGGACACCATGCATTGGGGACATGCCGCCAGCCGCGACCTCGTACACTGGCAGCACCTGCCCATCGCGCTCGCTCCCACTCCCGGCGGACCGGACAAGGACGGCTGTTTCAGCGGGTGCATGGTGATCGACAATGGCAAACCCGTCATCGTCTACACGGGTGTCAAGCCGGAAGTTCAGTGCCTGGCTACCACAGAAGACATGGTTACGTTTAGGAAACATCCGGCCAACCCTGTCATCGCCAAGCCGCCGGTTGACACGCCGGGTTTCCGCGACCCGCATGTCTGGAGACAGGGGAACGAATGGATGATGGCCCTTGGGGCCGGTTTCCGCGGCAAGGGCGGCGCGATCCTGTTGTTTTCGTCTCCAGACCTGATCACCTGGAAGTACCTGCACCCGCTGCTTGCCGGGACGATTGACAACACGCGCAATCTGAAAGACGCCGTCGACAGCGGCGAAATGTGGGAGTGCCCCGATTTCTTCCCTCTTGGCGACAAGCACCTGTTGTACGTCTCGACAAAAGGGCAGGTGCTCTACTGGCTGGGTACTTACCGCGACCTCAAATTCACCCCGGAGAAGTCCGGTGTCCTGGTGCACGGCCCCTACTACGCTCCCAAGAGTTGCGAGGGCGCGAGCGGAAAACGTGTCATATGGGGCTGGTTGCGGGAACGCCGCAGCCGGGAGGCGCAGGTCAAGGCGGGGTGGTCAGGCGTTATGTCGATTCCGGCCATCCCTTCGCTCAGTCCAACCGGTGAACTGCAACTCGACCCGGCTCGGGAACTGGCCGTTCAGCGGCGTGCGGAGTACCGCCTTGAAAAACCGTTCGCGGTGACCGGCGATGTGTTGCCGTTGCAAGGAATCGATCTGGGCTGTTGTGAAATCGGTATACGCCTGGAGCCGGGCGCCACGTCAACAGTGGGAATCCGCCGCGGGAATCAGACGCTGGCCAGTTACCGCGCCGGTGCTCTGACGGTAGGCTCGGAAACCGCCAGCGTGCCGGTTGCCCAAAGCGGCGTGCTCGACCTGCGATTGTTCCTGGATGGCTCCGTGATCGAAGTTTTCGCCAACCGGCGCGTAGCCATGGTGGCGCGGCTGTATGGTTTGTCCGGCGGGTTGTCGCTCTTTAGCGAGGGTGGCGCATCCCGCGCTCATACGCTGGACGTCTGGGAGATCCGCCCGATTTCCAAGGACCGGTTGACTTCCTGACCGTCAGACCGCCAGCCCCAGGAACTCGCGAGCCAGGGGTTCCAAGGCGGGAACACACATGACGGCGTTGCCGCCGTAAATGGTGTCTGTGCCGGTGTAGTCGAAGTACCGCGCCCCGGCTTCCAGGCCGACAACGCGAATCGCGGCCAAGTCCCACGGCTTGACGGAGGGCTCCAGCCAGAATTCGGCGTGCCCGGCGCACACGAGCATCGCATCCAGCGCCCCGCCTAAGCACCGCACAGCCCAGAATTTCGACATGAATGGCAGTAACTTGCCGGCGTCCGGCCGTCGCCAGGCATTGTTGAGGCTATTGAAGCAACCAACCGACCGCGACACGCTGGCAATGGTGGAAACGCGGATCGGCGATCCGTCGCGGAACGCGCCGCCGCCTTTGGTTGCCCAATACATTTCGTCCAGGGCGGGGAAATACACGATGCCCACCACGCTCTCGCCGTCAGCTTCCAAGGCCAGGAGATGACAGAACATCCGGTTGCCGCGCAGAAAATCGCGCGTGCCGTCGATCGGATCAATAATCCAGCGGCGCCCGCTTGCGCCATCCCGCGCCGCGCCTTCCTCACCGAGGATGCCATCGTTCGGGAACGCTTCCTCGATCAGGGATACGAACAGCTTCTCGCAGGCTTTGTCGGCATTGGTGACGGGGGAATCGTCCGGCTTGTCCTCGGCCACGACACCCCGCTGGCGGTAATCGAGCGCCAGTTGGCCGGCGCGCCGCGCGGCATCCTGGGCAAATCGCAGTTCCCGTTCGAAACTCATGTGTCGATTGTGACGCGAGTGCCGTCACCCCCGCTCGACGGGTTGATCTGTCATCGGGCGCTGCCGCAAAACCATTCGCTATTCTTGGAAAAGGGCTGGGTAAGTGCCGGTCTCTGTCCGTGATGCCAAACGTGAAGCCGTTCGCTAACCTGCCGCGCCACCAACGAACCGCCTATCACTTGATTGAAGCCGCGTCACGCACGTGGGGCACCGCGCCCGCGCTCGATCAACCGGCTGGCAAGGGTCAATACCGCACGTATTCCTGGCTTGAGTACCGGCAGATTGCCGAGGAAATCGCCGCCGGACTCCGAGCCAAAGGCATTGGAAAAGGCGACGTCGTCGGTCTCGCCTCGGAGACCCGCGCCGAGTTCTACCTTGCCGATCTTGGGGTCATGGTAGCAGGCGCCATTGCCGCGGCGGTCTACACCAGCCTGTCACCCGCCGACCAGGTGAAAACGCTGAAGAACTGCGACGCCAGGATGATCCTGGTCGAAGACGCCAAGGCAATGAAAACCCTGCTCGGCGCCGGCGCGGGCGAACTCCCGGTCTCATGGGTTGTACTGAGCGGCGAGGCGGAGAACGCCCTCACCCTCGATCAGCTTCGCGACGCGGGCCAGCGGGCGATGGTTGAAGCCCCTGACCTGATCGAGCGGCTTAGGACCGGAGTCAAACCCGATGATCACGCCATCTTGTACCTGACCTCGGGCGCGACCGGCGAGCCGAAGATGGGGCTCGTGAATCACAACTCGCTGGTGGCGAATTGCGACATGGGCCCCTCGGTGCTGCCGATCGGCGCCGAGGATTGTACCCTGGCTTTTCTCCCTTCGGCGCACATCACGCAGCGCCTTGTCATGCAGTTGTTGATGATCCGGTTGGGAGTGCGCGTGTATTTTTCAGAAGGGCTTGCCAAAATGCCCGCCGAGTTGAAGCGCATCAAGCCCACTTTCTTTGTCGCGCCGCCGAGAGTGTGGGAGCGAATCTACTCCAGCGTCACCACGGAGATCCGCAAGAAGCCCGCGGTGATTCGCAATCTCTTCTACCTCGGGCTCGGGCTGGGTTCGGAAGCCAACCGCCGCCGGCAGCGAGGCGGTACGCCACCAGCGTGGATGCGCCCCTCGTTGAAGTTCTTCGACCGGGTCGTGTTTTCCAAGATTCGAGAACGCCTCGGCGGCCGGCTGAAAGTGGCGGCTTCCGGCGCCGCCCCGCTCGGCAAAGACCTTGCGGAGTTTTACGCTTCGATCAATCTGCCGCTGATCGAGGGATATGGTCTTACCGAAGGCGGTGTCATTGCGCTGAACCCGGTGGACCGTCCCATGGCGGGAAGCATCGGCAAGACGCTACCTGGCGTCCAAGTCAAAATCAGTCCCGAAGGAGAACTGCTCATCGCCGGCGAGACCGTCTTCCACGGCTACTACAAGGACCCCGAAGCTACCGCTTCCGTACTGCGGGACGGGTGGTTGCATACGGGAGACCTCGCGGAACTGGACTCGCGAGGCTACATCTGGATTACCGGCCGCAAGAAAGAACTCATTGTCTCCTCGAACGGCAAGAAGGTCTACCCTTCCAAGATCGAAGCTCTCTTCAAGTTGGAGCCGCTGGTCAACCAGGTCTTGCTGATCGGGGACAAGCTGCCCTACATGACCGCTCTCATCACCATCAATGCTTCCGTGGCCGAGACCCTGAAAGGTGGAGCGCCGCACGAGATGAAGAAACTCGTCCAGCGCATCAACCGCCAACTGGCGCCGTTCGAGCAGATTCGCAAGTTCCGAATCCTGGACCGGGATTTCACCGTCGAGAGCGGCGAGTTGACCCCCACGATGAAGTTGCGGCGCGCACGCGTTATCGAAAACTACAAGGAGTTGATCGGCGAACTGTATGTGGGCCGCGACGACGTTTAGCGCCATCCTCATGATGCTGGCGCCCGCGCCGCTGGTGGTCCCGGCGCCCCAGGGCGAATTCCGGTTCAGTGGAGTTCAAGTGTGGCGTTACTCGGCGCCACGCGGCGAGCGGATCCCCGCCTTTTCAGGTGAATTGGATAATCAGACCGGACGGGACTGGTCCGACGCCAGCTTCCGGATTAACGCTGTTTGCGCGGACGGAAAACGCACCTACGATATCCGGTTGAAGGATGTCGGCGCAGGCAGGCAAAACGTAAACCAGACCGTGTACGACTCGATTGGCGCCGTGCAGGCTTGCGATGAGCGGGACGTTTCGATCGAATTTGTCGGAGGTACGCCAGGATCGCAACCGGCCTATGTGGTGTTGGGATTCGCGCAGGAGTTCAAGGATTCCGGGTGGACCACCGCCCTGGAGGGAATCATCGACCATCGCCGGCCCACTCAGTTCCGCTCGACTACGCACGCGGTGTATTGGCGTGACGGGGGTGAGAAGCTGTTCGAGGTGGGTGGACCGGATCCGGTGGCCTTCTATAGCTTCCGTGTCGACCCCGGTGAGTTCGGGCTCGCCGGATTCACCCTCAGCCGCGATCCTCAGGACACCGGGGTGCTGTCACGCTTTCTGCGGTTGTATATGCTCGAGGCCGGCACGGCCACCTATTTTGGCGTATTCCGGGTGTTCAACGGCCGGGGTTCCGAGGCTGGCGTGCGAATCGAGTTCGATGAGCGCGCGTATGAACGGCTCGCAGCCGGGCGTGTCAACCAATTGCCCGTGGTGAAGGGTAAGCCCTACCAACCGCTGGTGCAGGGAAGCGTCACGCTCGCCAAGTAATAGCGTCCACGGCTTTCCCGCCGTCACCGCCCGGTGACTTGGCGGAGCAGACGCAGGAAATTCCCGCCCAGGATCTTGCGGACATCCTGCTCGCTGTATCCTTTGCGGAGCAGCGCCGCCGTCAAGCGCGGCAGCTTCGAGATGTCCTCCAAGCCTTGAGGCGGAGCGCCGATACCGTCATAATCGCTGCCGATGCCGGCGTGATCCACACCCACCAACTGGACCACGTGATCGATATGCCGGACAACATCGTCGATGGTGGCTTCGGCTTTGTCAGGCTTCAGCATGGCGCGGATCGTTTTTTCGGCATACTCATCCAGCGCCTTGCCTCCACCCCGGGGCGGATCCATCTGCGCGGTCCGAATCCCCAGCCGCAGCCGTTCGGCATCCTTGGGGCTGATGAAACCCTCGCCGAAGTTGATGCCGATGAGCCCGCCGTTACGCGCCAGGGCGCGAATCATATCGTCTGACATATTCCGTGGCACCGGCGAGATCGCGCGGCAGGAGGAATGCGACGCCATCACCGGCTTCGCCGTAACCGCGAGCGTGTCGTAGAAGGTCTTGTCGGAAACGTGCGACACGTCCACGATCATGCCGAGGCGGTTCATCTCCCGGACGACTTCTTTGCCAAAATCCGTCAGGCCGTTGTGCGCCGCGGTGTCGGTCGATGAATCCGCCCAGTGGTTGTTCTTGAAGTGTGTGAGCGTCATGGAACGGACGCCCATCCGGTAGTACATCCGCAGAACCGCCAGGTCGTCGGCGATCTGATGCCCGCCTTCGATTGAAAGCAGCGCCGCGATCTTGCCCTGGTGCGCCAGACGTTCGACGTCGGAAGCGTTCAGCGCCAGCTCGATCAGTTCCGGATGCTCGTCGAAAACGCGCTGCATGGCGTCCCGCAATTGCAGTGTCCGGCGAATGGCTTCCGAGCCCTCATAAAACGTTGGCGCCCAGAGAGCGAAGACGGGCGCCCTGACGCCGGCCTCCCGCAGCCTGGGGATGTCGACATGGCCCACGGTGGAGCGCCGGGACAGGTCGGCGCGATCCATCAGCACTCGCAGCGAGGTATCGATGTGGCTGTCGGCCGCGATAACGGATTGATGAATCCGCCGGGCGCGTTCGTCAAATTCATCGGCGTGGAGGAGTATCGCAACGGCAAGGCAGGCGAGAGCGCGGAACATCGTTCCTTGAGTCTACGACGCCCGGCGGGCGGAGATGACACGCGGCAGCCCCGCCAGATCGTGTCCCACTTCGATGTCCTCCCAGCCGTCTTTGAGAGCGAGGCGGACACCTTCCTCCGAGCGGTATCCGATCTCGAACACAACCCATCCGCCGCGCCGCAAAAGCCGGGCGGCTTGGGGAACCAGCCGCGAGTAGATCTCCGTTCCGGTGGGTCCGCCGTCGAGAGCCACGCGCGGTTCGTGTTCGCGTATCTCGCGCTGCAACCCGGCGATTTCGCCTTCAGGAACATACGGCGGGTTGGAGGCCACGACATCGAATTCTCCGCGAATCGCCGACGCCAGGTCGCAGCACACAAATTCGACTGCCGCGCCGAGAGCGCGGGCATTGTGACGGGCAATCAACAGAGCGGGGGGTGAAATGTCGGTGGCCACCACCCCGGCGCCGGTCTCGATCGCCAGCGTCACGGCAATGGCGCCTGAACCGCATCCGATGTCCAGAATGTGCCGCCGTCTGCCGGAAAGTCCGAGCACTCTTTCGATCACGTGCTCGGTTTCCGGACGCGGAATCAGCACGTCGGGAGTCACCAGAAACGGACGCCCATAGAATTCCTGTGTGCGTGTGATGTACTGCGTCGGCTTGCCCTTCAGACGTTCGTGAAGATAACGCCCGTAGTGCACCCACTCGACTTCGGCCAGTTCCCTCTCGCCGTGCGCGTACAGGTAGGTCCGGTCACGCTTCAACGCATGCGCCAGCAGAACTTCGGCTGTGAGGCGCGGATCGGGAATGCCGCCGTCTTTAAGTAGTTGTGACCCCTGCCGGAGTGCGGCTTGAACTGTCAACACCGTTCTCTTTGGACTGTTGATTCAGCTTCTGCGCGTTGTAGAACGTGGTGCATGCCGTAATCAACTCGTCCAGCCCGCCTTCCATGATCCGGTCCAATTGATGAATCGTAAGACCGATGCGGTGGTCCGTCACGCGGTTTTCTTTGAAGTTGTAGGTGCGAATCTTTTCGCTCCGGTCGCCCGTGCCAACCTGGCTGCGCCGGTCCGCGCCAATCGACTGGCGCTGCTTCTCCATCTCGATCTCATACAGGCGCGACCGCAGCACGCGCAGCGCTTTGGCGCGGTTCTTGATCTGAGACTTCTCGTCCTGGCAGGAAACCACCAGACCGGTAGGCAGGTGAGTGATCCGTACAGCCGAATACGTGGTGTTGACGGATTGCCCGCCGGGTCCGGAAGAGCAGAACGTGTCGATACGCAGGTCCTTGGCGTCGATCTTGATTTCGACATCGTCGGCTTCAGGCAGCACGGCGACCGTGATGGTGGACGTATGAATGCGCCCCTGCTGCTCGGTGACCGGGACTCTCTGCACCCGGTGCACTCCGCTCTCATATTTCAGCTTGCTGTAAACCTTGTTGCCGTTGATGAGCGCAATCACTTCCTTGGCGCCGCCCGCGCCGGATTCGCTCATGCTGGTCAGTTCGACCTGCCAGCGCTGCGATTCCGCGTAGCGGCAGTACATCCGGAAGACTTCGGCGGCAAACAGGCTGGCCTCATCGCCGCCCGCTCCAGCCCGGATCTCGAGCAGAACGTTTTTATCGTCGTTCGGGTCCTTGGGCAACAGCAGGACCTTCAGTTTTTCGATCAGCGACTCTTCGGCGGGTCCCAGGCGGGAGACCTCTTCCTCCGCCATGGCGAGCAACTCGGGATCGTCTTCATTCAGCATCGCCCGGGCATCGGCCAACTGCCGGTTCAGCGCCTTATACTCCCGGTACGTGGCGACGAGTTCGTCGAGGTCGCGATGCGCCTTGGCCGTCTTGCGGTACTGTTCGGGATCGTTGATCACCGCCGGATCGGCCATTTGCGTGTTGAGCGCGTCAAAACGCGCTTCCACTTCATCCAACTGGCGAGTCAGTTCCATTAAGCGATGACCAACTGCCCGCCCTGCTTCTCTTCGAGGGCCATGGCCCCGTTCAGCGCGTGGATTGCAACTTCGGTCTGGCTGTCTGAAGGAGGCTGTGTCGTGATCCGCTGCAGCCAGAGTCCAGGAGCGGTGAGCAGAGCGAGCAGGCTGCCGCGGTGCTTGGCCGCAAAGCGGATCATCTCGTAACTCAAGCCGGCGATGAGCGGAATCAACAGCACGCGGCCGGCAAACCGCCCGGCGAATCCGTCAAACGGCAGCAGAGCGTACACCACGATTGAAACCAGCATGACCACCAGCAGAAAACTGGTTCCACACCGAGGGTGCCAGGTCACGAACTTCTGGGCGTTCTCAACCGACAAGGGTTGGCCCGATTCGAAATTGAACACGACCTTGTGCTCAGCGCCGTGATACTCAAAAACCCTGTGAATGTCCTTCAGGCGCGACATCGCCCACAAGAACAAGACAAAGATGCCCATGCGGATCACACCGTCCACCAGGTTGAACAGCACTCTGCCATGCAGGGCGGGGAAAGATTTCTCCAACTGCGTGGCCAGCAGCAGCGGAATCAGCTTATACACCACGATGAAGAAGCCGAGTGAGAGGGCGATCTGAAGCCACATGGCCCACTCGGGCATTTCTTTGACCGTACTTTTCCCTGATTGGGTATCTTTGGCGGCCTCGGCTTCGAGCGCCACGTCCGCCGAAAAGCGGAGCGCCTTGATGCCGAGCCACATGGCTTGACCGAGAGTGCCCACGCCCCGGAAGACCGGATACTTGAAAATCGGGTACTTTTCGGAAACCCTGGGCAACGGGCTCTCCTCGACCGCGAGTGATCCGTCGGGACGGCGCACCGCAACCGAGTAGCTATGGGGCGCACGCATCATGACGCCCTCCATGACGGCTTGGCCGCCCACCAGCGTTTCCTCGCCGCTTTCGAGTACCGGCAACATCTGCGCATGCGCCGCCCAGCGGAAGAAGAGTTTCCAATTCACAATTTGGCCCGCTCCTGTACTTCTACAGTATATCGCGGGATGGGTAACCGGCCATGGACGGGCCATCCGGGGACAGGCTGGCCTGTAAGGGCTTACCGGACTGGACAGAAGAAATGCGACTGATTCGAAACGCCTAGTCGAATGCTACTAACTACGCGAAGATGCAACTTAGGCGGCGACCGCGGCCGAACGCCGTACGGTCAGATGAGTATCCAGCAGCCAGCGCAGTTGGACAGCTTCGAACGGCGGAGCGCAGTAGTCTGCCGCTCCGGCTTCGAGCGCGTCCAGCCAAATCGAGACTTCCGGCACGCGGCTGATCACCACAATTGGAAGGCCCGGGTTCAAGCGCCGCGCTTTCGCTAACGCAGCGGGATTGGCTGGACAAAAGATCATTTCGGCAGGCGTCTTCCGGGTCGACTCGGAAAACTCAACATCACAGGCATTAGCGGCTAGTGCCCCGGTCAGATCCTGAGCGAGGTCTTGGTCCAAACCCATGATAGAGACTGTGATTTTCGTTTGTGGGTTCGTCAACGAACGGTTCCTCTTCTCTCTGATTGTTCTGTTACGGTTACGCCGGCGCTGGACGGTCTATCCAACAACGGCATGTGGACGCTCGGATGAGCTGTACGCCAGCGTGGCAGCCACTCTGCGGGAGCCAACTGCACGCTGAAGTCCGTAGCGTGCCGCGACACTTTTAGGATAACCTTGACTGGAATTAATGTCCAATCCAAAATTCTTATGACCCGATTGATCACTGGTAAAATAAAAGTTCCCCATGGCAGTCATCCAGCGTAGAAAGTGTCTCGTTACCTGCGTCGGAGGGGTTAGGATCGGGGGGGCAAACCCGATTGCCGTCCAGTCCATGACCAACACCGACACCGCCGACGTGGTGTCGACGGTCAACCAAGTCATGGCTTTAGCCCAAGCCGGGTCGGAATTGGTGCGTGTTACCGTCAACACGGAAGAGGCCGCCAAGGCGGTGCCGAAGGTCGTCGACACGCTAAACAAGTTCGGAATCCAGGTTCCAGTTATCGGAGATTTTCATTACAACGGGCACATTCTGTTGAAGAAGTATCCTGACTGTGCCAAAGCTCTAGCCAAGTATAGGATCAACCCGGGAAACGTGAACATCGGTCGAAAGACTGATGACAATTTCCGCACAATGATTGAAGCGGCAGTAGAATACGGCCGGCCTGTGCGAATTGGCGTGAACTGGGGTTCGCTCGACGGCGCCCTGCTAACCCGCATGATGGATGAGAATGCCAGGCTGGCAGAGCCCCTGGATGCCCGCCAGGTGACAATGAACGCCATTGTTGTCAGCGCGCTCGAGTCCGCCAAAGCCGCCGTAAGTTACGGGCTTTCACCGGACAGGATCATCCTCAGCGCCAAAGTCAGCGGCGTGCAAGACCTGATCGACGTCTACCGTATGCTTGCCGCCCGCTGCGACTACCCGCTGCACCTCGGGCTTACTGAAGCCGGGATGGGATCGAAAGGCATTGTCGCCACCACCGCCGCTTTGGCCGTTTTGTTGCAAGAAGGAATCGGCGACACCATCCGCGCATCGCTCACTCCGGCGCCGAATGGCGACCGCACCGAAGAGGTCGCGGTCAGCCAGCAGATTCTCCAGTCCCTCGGCATACGAAGTTTTACTCCTCAAGTGACCGCCTGCCCCGGCTGCGGCAGAACCACGAGCACGTTCTTTCAGGAAATGGCGGAGCAGATCGAAGACTATCTGAAGAAGCAGATGCCAGTGTGGAAGGAGAACTACACCGGGGTCGAGGAGATGAAGGTCGCGGTGATGGGGTGCGTAGTCAACGGCCCCGGAGAGTCCAAGCACTCCAATATTGGAATCTCGCTGCCGGGCACGTTTGAAGAACCGGTTGCCCCGGTCTACGTCGACGGCAAGCTGGTCAAGACGCTGCGTGGCGAGGGCATTGTCGCCGAGTTCATTGAAATGCTGAACGCTTACGTCGCTCGCGTCTACAGCCGCGAAACGGTAGCCCGGTAGGTCGCCGCCTACTGCGCTCCTCGCGACAGCAGCATTACTTTGACCGTGTGGAAGATGATGTAGAAATCAAGCGACGGGCCCATGTGCTTGATGTAATACAAGTCGTATTCCAGCTTCGAGATCGTGTCTTCGATAGTGTCGCCGTACTTGTAGTTGATCTGCGCCCATCCGGTGATCCCCGGTTTCACAAAGTGCCGTTGCGAGTAAAACGGAATCTGCTCTGACAAAGTTTTGACAAACTCCGGGCGCTCGGGCCGGGGCCCTACGATCGACATCTCCCCTCGAAGCACATTAAAGACCTGCGGCAGCTCGTCCAGACGCAGTTTCCGCAGCCACTTGCCGAGCGGGGTGATGCGCGGATCGTCTTTCTGGGCCCAGACCGCGCCGGTGCGCGCCTCGGCGTCCTGATACATCGACCGGAATTTGAAGACCCGGAATACCTTGCCGTTGAACCCGACCCGCTTCTGGCTGTAAAGCGCCGGGCCGGGTGAAGTCAGCCGCACGAGAACCGCCACCACCAGCATGACCGGTCCAAGAACAACCAGCGCCAGCAGCGCAATCAGGAACGAGGTGACCTCTTTGACCAGAATCTGGTTCGGCTTGGGACCCAGCTCATCGGAAAAAACCAACTGAGAGGGACGCAGCGTCCGGACAGAGATGCGCCCGGTCAAGGATTCGTGCAGCGCGGACACCTCCTGCACGTAAAAGCCCAGCAGCCGAAGATCCATCAAGGCATAAACGGGCAACTGTCCGCGCCGTTCCTTCAGTCCGACGACAATCGCTGACGGCTTGACGTTCTTGGCCACCGTCTCTATGTCGGCCGGCCGGCCCAAACGCTCTCCCACACCAGGGCCCAGACAAACGTCTTCCGATTCCGACAGGTAACCAGCCCCGGCATACCCCTTTTCAGGATGCTTGCCGATCTGGCGGCCCACCTCCTTGATCAGTTCGTTCTCACCCAAAAACAGGAGCCGCTGCTGTCCCAGGATGCGGACTACGGCGCGGGAGTAGACGATGCGGAAGGCCGGCAACAGCACAAGCGCCAGCGCCGAGCCCGCCAGGGCGACCCAACCCGATAGATTCAGGTCCAGGCCGGTATAGGCCAGCAGCGCCTGCGCCAGCATGACCACGCCGATGGCGGTGCAGAATTGCGCGAAAAGAAAACTCCTCGACCCGACACGGAAGTTCTCGTAGAGGTCGTGGAAATAGATGCCGATCACCAGCGTGGCGACGGCGATCGAAACCTTAAGGATCCCCCCCTCGTACATGAGGTAGATTTCCGGCGCCTGAGGCTCGGCAATCCAGACGGGAATCAGGAAACAGACGAAAGCCAGCGCGATCTCCGCCACAATAAGCAGAAGTACAGACGTTGGAATCGATACTCGAAAGAGCCGGATCATCGAGCGCGCTCACCCTCAGCATTCTCGCCCGTCATAGTGCGACGGGTCCTACCAGTTCTCTTCGGTCATGATGCGGCTGAGCGAGAGCCCTCCGGTAACGGGCTGAGGAATTTTCAGTTTATCATCCAGCGTCCGGACGCGGCCGGACGCTACCCGCTTCGGGGTTGTCCGGGAACGCCTGACAGGAATAGACTTTAAAGCGGAAGTCTATGAATTCACTACGCCGCCGCACGTTTCTAATGAGTCCCGGTTTCCTCACTGCCCTGAGCGCGACCTCCGCTCAAGGCGCAAACGACCGGATTCGGGTTGCTGTCGTGGGGGTTCGCGGCCGCGGCCGCGACCATGTCACCGGCATGGCCAAGGCGAACAATGTGCAAGTTGCCGCCGTTTGCGATATCGATCAAGCCAACGTCGAACGGGCTCAGGCCATGACGGTGAGTTTGGGACAGGCCAAACCCGAGGGCGTCTCCGACCTGAGGAAGTTGCTCGAAAACAAGTCGATCGACGCGGTCACGATCGCCACTTGCAACCACTGGCACGCCTTGGCGGCGATCTGGGCCTGCCAGGCGGGCAAAGACGTCTACGTCGAAAAACCCGCCTGCCATAACATCTTCGAAGGCCGGAAAATGGTCGAAGCCGCGCGCAAGTACAACCGGATCGTGCAGTGCGGCATGCAAAGCCGCAGTATTGCGCACAAACAGGAAGCGATCCGTCTGCTGCGCGAGGGGGTAATAGGCAACGTATACATGGCAAAGGGTTTGTGCTTTAAGAGACGAGTGTCGATCGGGCGCAGTCCCGACGGACCAGTCCCGGCGGGTGTCAACTACGATATGTGGCTCGGACCGGCGCCGCTGCGCCCGTTCAACCCGAACCGTTTCCATTACAACTGGCACTGGTTTTGGGACTACGGCAACGGCGATATCGGCAACCAGGGCGTTCACGAACTCGATGTCGCCCGCTGGGGACTCCACCAGACCGGCCTACCCTCCTCGGTCTTTTCCGATGGCGGCAAATTCGTCTACGACGACGACCAGGAAACGCCAAACACTCAACTGGCCACTTTCAACTACGGGAAGCTGCGCCTGGTGTTCGAAGTCCGCGGCCTGTTGACTCACTCGGAAGGCTCAATCCCGCGCGAAGGCGGCAACTCGATTGGCAACATCTTCTACGGAAGCGAGGGGTACCTGTCGGTGGATTCCACAGGCTACCAGGTGTTCCTGGGCGAAAAGCACGAGCGCGTCAAGGACGTCAAAGCCAAGGAAGGCATCTGGGACACTCAGCCGCACTTCGACAATTTCATCGCGGCCGTACGAACCCGCAAAGCCAGCGACCTGAATGCCGATATCGAAGAAGGCCACCAATCGGCGGCCTTGTGCCACCTGGCTAACATCAGTTTCCGTTTGGGGCGAAAGTTGAAAGTCGACCCGGCCAAGAGAACTTCGGCGCAGACGGTGAGGCCAACGCCATGTTGACCCGCCGCTACCGCGCACCTTATGTGGTTTCTGCTACCGTGTAGGACGTGCAAATGTTGTTTCTCCGCTTAACCACAGCTTTCATCTGCTTTGCGCTGCTCTGTGCCGGACAGCAGGCCAAGACACGCAACGTATTTTTCGTTATGAGTGACGGCTTGCGCTGGCAAGAGATCTACACCGGCGCCGACCGGCCGCTGATGCCAACCCGCGAAGGCCGCGAGGAAACGGAGTTGCGCAGCGCGTTCTGGCGCGAAACCGCACAGGAACGGCGCGAAGCGCTGCTGCCGTTCCTCTGGACTGTTCTCGCCAAACAGGGGCAGTTGTACGGAAATCGTGACGCCGGGTCGGAAGCCTACGTCACCAACGGTTTCAACTTCTCCTATCCCGGCTACAGCGAAATCCTGTGCGGATTTCCCGATCCCCGGGTGGACAGCAACGAGAAACGCCCCAATCCAAACGTGACCGTGCTCGAGTGGCTGAATCAGAAAGCGGCCTTCAAGGGCAAGGTGGCGGCCTTCGGCGCCTGGGACACGTTTCCGGCTATCTTCAACCGCGACCGCGCCGGATTCCTGGTCAACGCCGGTTACGAAACGCTCGACGTACCGCCCATCACCCCCAAGCTTGAGATCCTGAACCGCCTGAAGGCGGACACCGGCATCTGGGGTGGCGAACCGTTCGATGCCACCATGTTCTACACCGCTTTGGAGTACCTTAAAGCGCACAAGCCCCGCGTTCTTTTCATCTCGCTCGGCGATACCGATGAGTGGGCGCATGCGGGCAACTACAGCCTGTACCTGAAGGCCGTGCATCGCGCCGATCAATTCCTGCGGCAATTGTGGGAAACCGCTCAAAGTCTGCCGGAGTACAAAGGATCAACGACTTTGATTGTCGCCACCGACCACGGCCGGGGACTGGCGCCGGTGGAGTGGCGCAGTCACGGGCAGAAAGTGCCAGACTCCAAAAATGTCTGGTACGGATTCATGGGGCCGGACACGCCGGGTTTGGGTGAGCGCCGGAACGTCGAACCGGTGACACAGAACCAGATCGCCGCCACTCTGGCGCGGTTCCTGGGCGAAGACTACAACGCCGCCGTCCCGAAGGCGGGAAAGCCAGTCGGCGATGTGTTGGCGAAGCGGTGACCGTTAGCGGTTGCCGAGGTTCAGGATGATGATCCCGGCCAGGATCACGCCGATTCCCAGAACCTTGCGCTTGGTGATTGGTTCGCCGAAGAACATCCTCGACCAGAGCATCGTCCACAAATAGCCGAGAGCCAGCGTGGGATAAAGGACGGTCAACTCGCCCTTCCGGACGCCGAGCACAAAGAAGTAGGACGACAGAAGGAACGTCAGAATCCCGGCGATGAGATATTTGTTGTAAATCACGCTGCGCAATTCCCGGTGCAGGCGGGTGGCGCCGGCCTTGAGCAGGACTGCGCCGAACGACCCGAGAAACGACGACGCCAGGACGTACAGAATCGAACTGAGCGGCGTCTTCACCGCCTGGATCCCGTTCCCAAGAGGGTTACGCCCAGGCAAATGGTCGCCACACCACAGAGTTTGGCGGCGTTCACACTCTCTTTGAAGACGAGAATCGACAATACGGTTACCCACACATAGGTCAGCGAAATCACCGGGTACAGGAGGGACAACTCACCATCGCGCAGCGCCAGAATCAGCAGCGCGGTGGAGATCCCGTAGAGCGAGTATCCAGCCACCAGAGACGGGATTCTGATCATGTCCAGGACGCTGCTGGTGTGGAGTTGGGATGCGCCTGATTTGATCAGGTACTGCGCGGCAACGCCAAAAAACGTGCACAAAAAGACTAGCCCCACAGACTGCTTGTGGCTGAATCGAAACGAGGGTCTAACCGCGGCGGTGGTCACGTATCGCCCCTTCATTTTAGCCCGAAGGCGCCGCCGCCCGGCGTCTCAATGCGCACGCGGTCGCCCGATTCGACCGTAAAGCGGACTTTGGCTGGCAGGAGTTCCGGCTTGCCCCGCCGGATGACGGTGATTTTCCCGGGTCGCCCCGGCGAACCGCCATTCAGCCCATAGGGTCCGCGGGCGTGCCGGTCGGCAAGAATGGTCACTTCGGCCGGCGCGCGAAATTCGAGTTCACGGACGATCCCGTCGCCACCGCGGCGCATCCCGGCGCCACCCGAACCGCGGCGGACTCGATAGCGGTTCACCCGCACCGGGAACTGGTGTTCAAAGGCCTCGACAGGCGTGTTCCAGGAATTGGTCATGTGCGTATGCACGGCGGACTGTCCGGGGTAGCGCATAGACGCGCCCATGCCGCCGGCGATGGTCTCGTAGTAGGCAAATGACCTGCCTGTCGCGGGATTGATCCCGCCAAAGCTGAGATTGCTCATGGTCCCGCTGCTGGCGGCGGGGATGCGATCGGGCGCGGCTTGCGCAAGCGCTCCCAAAAGCACGTCGGTGATGCGCTGCGAGGTTTCGACATTGCCGGCCGCCATGGCCGCGGGCAGTCCGGCGTTGACGACGCTCCCTGGCGGAGCGATGACCTTGATGGGACGCATTAGTCCGCTGGTTGCGGGAACCTCTTCAGCCAGCAGACACCGAAAGACATACTGTGTCGCGGCAAAGGTAATGGCCAGGTTGGCGTTGACTGGTCCCGAAACCTGCGGGTCCGACTCGCTGAAATTCACGGTTGCGCGCGGCCCTCGTATCTCCACCGCCACCGCGATCCGCACCGGTTTGGCCGACGTTCCATCGTCATCGAGCCAGTCTTCAAACCGGTAGGTTCCGTCGGGCAATGCGGCCAGCGCGGCGCGCATCATCCGCTCGCCATAATCTTCGAGCGCTTTGACGTTTCGTTCCACCCGGGGCAGCCCATAGAGGGCGGCCATCTCCCGCAGACGCTTTGCGCCGCGGTCGAGCGCCATCCATTGCGCCAGCAGATCGCCTTCCCGTTCTCCGGCGGTGCGGACGTTGGCCAGGATCAGGCTCATCAGCGGGCGGTCGAGTTTGCCGGCGCGCACCAGCAGCACGGGCGGAATGCGCAGTCCCTCCTGATAGATCTCCCGCGCCAGCGGCATCGAACCAGGGCTCATTCCTCCCACGTCGGCATGGTGGGCGCGGCAGGAAACATAGAACGAGGGCCGGGCGCGGCGTCCCACATATACGGCGGCCACCGCGGTGATGTCGGGCAAGTGCGTCCCACCCCGAAACGGGTCGTTGAGGACCGCGACATCGCCCCGCTTCAGGTCGAACGCCTCAATTGCGTGGCGGACCGACAAGGGCATCGCCCCGAGGTGCACGGGCATGTGGTCGCCCATTGCTATGGTCTCGCCCGCGCTGTCGTAAACCGCGCACGAGTAATCCCGGCGCTCTTTGATGTTGGCTGAAAAAGCGGTCTTGCGAAGCACCACACCCATCTCCTCCGGGATGGAGACCAGGAGTTGGCGGAAGTACTCGAGTTCGACCGGAGCGGGTTTGGGACGGCTCATTCGGGCTTCGGGTTCGGAGTTTGCGGAGTTGTCTGCGGCGGCGCTTCGGGCGAAGGCTCCGGTTGCGGCGGCGGCGGTGGCGGCGGGTCGGGCTTACAACTGCCCACATTGATCTGGAAACTGGCTACCACCACGTAGCGTGTCTCCTGCTTTCGTTCCAACCGGTACGCCTTCGTCTTGGCGTCGGCGCGCAGGCGCCAGTCGCCGGCGGCGCGCGGCGGTGTCTTGACGAGCGGAATCGGCTTCGGACTCGTTTCGCGTAAACCCCACACATCACCGCTCGTGTTGGTTTCGTAGCGTTGATAACGGGCGCGCACTTCGCCGCCGCGTGAACGGTCCAGGATCAGCATTCCGTTCACCCGGTTCTCGAAACGATACTGGTCAATAACCGCGACCTCGGGGTCGGCAAACAGCGGTACCCGGCGCCACGTTTTTCCGCCGTCGGTGGAGCGCAGGAAAAACGGATCCCTGGGAATCGCCTGTGCCAGGTGCCCGGAAATGAATCCGGTTTCAACGTCCGGAAACTGAATCTGATCGAGGCTGCCGGTGCGAATGCGGGGCAAGGGTTCCGTCCACGTCTTGCCGCCGTCCTCGCTGGCCAACAGGACCGACCACAGCGTCGACGACTCCGTGTGCAGGTTTCCGGATACGAACAGCTTCGTGCCCTGTGCGTCCACGGAGGCGAGTTCCAGGAAGACCGGGCATGGATCGTCTTCAGAACAGGCAAGCCCGAACTCCTGAATTTCCGAAGTTCCACAGGCCGGGTCGAGCGTGATGGGCTTGCCCGTGTTTTCCAGAATTTTCGGCTTGGGCGGTTCCGGCGGCGGCTGCGGTGAAGGAATCTCAGCAGGCGGCTGCAACGCCACCAGAAATGCCGCCACCGCCCAAGTCATCGTTCTGCCGTCGAGCGTACCATAGGCATGTGAGCCTCTTCCGGAAACTCGCACCGCCTCAGAATGGGGCCTCGAAGCCGCACACTCCTCCGCGCGTCAAGTACTACACCGCGCAGACCGGCTACGTGTACGAATACTTCGTCGAACGCGGTCCCGAAGGCCTCTATACGTTTCAGATTTCCTGGAATCGGGCGGGTTGGATGGCCTTGGCCATTCACGTGCCCGATGAGTCGGTTCGTCTCTGGGAGATGCGGCACGAGCGAGTGATTCGCGCCCAGGAACGCTACGCCGCCGCCAAACTGGCCTTGTTTGCCCTGTTCGATGAGACTCAGCCGGGCGATTTGCCAAAGGAAGTCCTGCTCACGCCGGAAGAGGTGGATTTCCACCTCACTTCGCTGGGCTTGTGAGCATCACGCATCAGATAATATGATGCGTGATGTGATAGGATACAGGTGTGCGTACGACCTTGGAACTCGACGATGACGTCCTCGCCATGGCGAGGGAACTGGCTCGCCAGGAACGGACTTCTCTGGGACAGGTTGTCTCTCACCTGGCGCGGCAGTCCTTGAATGCGAGAGCACCGGCGAGGGTGCGTAACGGAGTCCAGATCTTCGATCCTTGCCCGTCCGATGAAAGACCCTGCTTGGAACTGGTCAATAAGCTAAGAGACGGCGAGTGAGTATCTCTCTTCTGGACGTCAATGTCCTCGTGGCGCTGTTCGACTCCAGCCACGTCAATCATGATGCGGCTCACGACTGGTTCGGCAGGAACCGGAGGCACGGTTGGGCGACGTGTCCCATCACTCTGAACGGTTGCATTCGGGTTCTGAGCCACCCGAGCTACACGGCGGTCCAAGCCTCTCCGCAAGCCGTCGCAGTCCGGCTCAAGAGTCTTTGCAGCGCAACCGGCCACCACTTTTGGCACGATTCCGTTTCGTTCCTGGATGACGAATTGTTTGTCCTCGCACTGGTTCCCGGACACAGGCAGCTAACCGACACTTACCTGTTGGGTTTGGCAGTCCGCAACCACGGGCGTCTGGCCACTTTTGACCAGTCGATTCCGTCCAAGTCCGTACGAGGCGCCACGCCGGGTTCGGTCGTCTTAATCGGAAAAGGCTGAGAGCGCCTGATCCTCACACAGAGCCCAGAGAATCCTCTATCTCATTCGGACTGTGCTCGGGAAGCCTCGCCTCTTACAGTCTCAGCGGCGCGGCCCGCCGAGCGGCAGGCATCGCGAAAGTCGCAGTAGCGGCAGAGGTCCTTGTCCGCCGGGTCGGGGCGGATTTCACCGGCCAGGATACGGGAGATGGCCGAACGCGAGCGCTCGTCAGCCTGGGCCATCAGCGGCGCGATTTCGGGGCCGGACCAACCCCTCCAAGTGATCTCTCCGCGCAAGGCGGCGAACTCGAAGGCTTCCGGACGGAAACCCTTCTCGCTCAGGCCGAGCAGGTAAAGGCCGCCTTGCACGGACAGCCCCTCCTCGGTCTTCCGGAACCGCTTGTCAACGCCCGCCTTTCCCGAGTACTTGAAGTCGTACGCCCGGACTCTCTTCTCCGGGCCGATATCGAAACGGTCGATCCGGCCCTGGACCCGGACGCCTTCCATCTCGATGGCCACCGGCTGTTCCACTTCAATCGCCCAGCCGGGCTCGATTCGCGGCGCCGCGGCGAGGTTTGAAAGCGATCGCAGCAGCGCGCTGCGAGCCACCTCGGCGCGATAGCCCTGGGGGATCCCGCTGGCGGTCAGAAAATCAGCCCATTCGGCTTCAAACAGGAATTCGATGAACGCGTTGCGGCGCTTGTACCAGGCGGCGATCACCTTATGAATCACGGTGCCGAGTTCACGGGCTTCCAGCGGATCTTCTTCGGCTGCCGACGCCTTCAAGGCGATTGTCGAGCGGCCATAGAACTGGAACGGACACTGCAAGAAGCTTTCGAGCGCGGTGGCCCGCAGCCGGGCATGAATCGTTCGCAGCGCGCGGCGCGACTCATCTTGCAGGAGCGCGGGAGGCCTTGCCGGTTCCCGGACGGCCACAGGTCTGAGACGGACCGCTCTTGCCACAACGGGACGGGACGCCAGTTGGCCGAGCCAGCGTGAACGCTCGACGGGTTCGCCCCTGGCATCATAGCGGCGCCAACTCAACGTCAGCCGCTCAGCCGCTCGCGTGCGTGCGAACTCGAACAGAAAATCCTCCTGCCGGGCACGATCGAGATCCGTGTCGACCGGAATCCCCTGCGCGGCAAGGCGCCTCCGGACAGCGGCGGTAAGCAGGGCCTCCGGCGCCGGGCGCTTCGGGAACAGGCCCTCCTCCAGGCCACAGACAAAGACCTCCGGTACGGACCACTGCCGCGCCTCGAACACGTCCACGACGCTTACCACGTCGTGGCGGGCGTCCCGCGGCCGGACCGGGGTATTGCGTAAGAACTCCGGCGCCCTGACCGCTAGTTCCGCCAGCGATTCCGGCGCCGGATCCAACCATTGGCGAGCATCCTCGAGGGCGCTCTGCGAAGCGCTCTCAATTGCCGCGCGCCGCTGCCACGCCAGCACCTCGGATTCGGCCGGCAAGGGGGCCGCCAGGGCCGCGCCAAGCGCCTCTCCCCAGTGGCTCAGCGGGCTGGTGAAGTACAGCCGCGCCGGGATCCCGAAGCGCGCCAGAGCCGTTCTCAGCAGGGGCAGATAGGGCGTGGCGGTGCGCAGAACGATCAGCATGTCACGCCAGGCGCGGCCGCGGGCGTGGGATTCGCGGATGCGAAGCGCGATTTCCTCCACCTCGTCGTCGATCGACGCGCCTTCGACAAGTTCTTCGACGGGCGTTGGTCCGGCGCC
Organism: Bryobacterales bacterium; assembly: GCA_020851655.1. Taxonomy (GTDB): domain Bacteria; phylum Acidobacteriota; class Terriglobia; order Bryobacterales; family Bryobacteraceae; genus JADZCI01. The sequence goes on along the minus strand of JADZCI010000139.1, from coordinate 15,366 downwards.
GCTGAGGCGCACCACGCGAAAACCGGACGCGGTCAGACTGGCCAGCGTCGCAGCCGCCCCGGGCCATTCCGGCATCGACACCGTGACATCGAAACGTGCGGCAAGGGCCTTGACCAGTTCACGCTCGGCCAGCGTCAACGAAAAGAACCCATCCCAGTAATAGGCGCCGGCATCGGCGGGCGGCGCATGGCGGAGCGCGCTGGTTGCGGCCGCGACGCGGCTGGCGCGAAATGCGAACCCGCGCCGCAGCATCTGTTGTTCCACTTCGGCGGCAGTGGCGAAAAAGGCCTGCCAAACGCGCCCGCGCAGCACACCCATCCCGGCCAGGGCTTCGAGCCGCAGCGCGTCGCATCCGGCATTGAACAACTCCTCCTGTGCGCGCGTCAAAGTCGCGATCAATCCCGGCGAAGCCGCCAAAGCTCGAAACTCCGCCAGGTTCAGGCGGCTGAGCGCCTGGCGGACCAGGTATTCATGCGCCGCCGGACTGGGCTGTGATGCGGCAGGCTTAAGTGACTCGACAAACTCGGCGATCGTAGCCACCGCGCCGGCGCGCAAGACGCGCCCGGAGCAAGCCAGGCTCTCCCGGACCTGGCGCGCCATGGCCGCGGTGGGAACCAGCACGCGGAACCGCGAGTCCCCTCGGGCGAGGCGCGCAAGAATCTCGGAGTGAATCGCCGCCTGCGCGCCGGAACCCGGAGGCCCGGCCAGCAGGCGTGTCACGTCCGCATCCGTGTCATGAGATATAACCCCGTCAGAGCGAATATCGCGTCCGGCGACCACGCCGCCACGGCGGGCGGGAGCAGATTGACGTTGCCCAATTGTTCGAACAGTTGGTTCACGGCAAAATAGGCGATCGCCGCGCCGAAACTGATTCCGACGCCGGTCATGGCGCCGCGGTTTCCGGTCAGAAACGCGAACGGCGCCGACAGCAGCGCCATGATCAGCACAAACAGAGGCACCGAGAATTTCTTGTGATACTGAACTTCCAGCGGAATCACGTTGAAGCCGCGCTGGCGAATCTCGCCGATATACTCTTCCAACTGCCGGTAGTTCATCTGCTTGTACGTCTTCACTTCTGTCCGGAAGTAGGCCGGCGACTCGTCCAGTTCATCAAATGTCGCAGTCTGGTTGAGAAACGGCTTGTAGCTGGATGGCCCCGACGGGAACTCTCTGGCCCAGCCGTTTTGAAAGATCCAGGTCTTGAGCTTGGGCTCCCAGCGCGCCCGCTCGGCATAGATCTGCCGCGTCAGCCGGAACGTGGCGGGATTCAGTTGAAAGACGCTGACGCCGCCCAGTATGTCTTCATTCGGGTCGAACAGTTGGTAGTAGTAGATCCGCGAACCGTGGCCAAAAACCCACTTGCGATTCGGGTTCAGGTAGGTCTGGACCGCGCGTCCCTTGATCTCGTTGCGAAGCGCATCCTGGATAAGGTTGGCTTCAGGTACAACGTAGTGGTCGAACGCGAACAGCCCGGCGCTCATCACCGCGCAGGCGATCAGAATGGGCAGCGAGAGCCGGTAGAGGCTCACGCCGCACGCCTTCAGCGCCGTAATCTCGTTGTTCTTGGTGAGGATGCCGAAGGTCACCAGGATCGCGACCAGCACGCTGACCGGCGCGGCGTCATACACCAGCTTCGGGGTCAGGAAAAACAGGTAGACGAACAGCTTTCGAATCGGAATCTGATTGCGAAAGACATCGCCCAGCAACTCGAGGAAATTGAAGATTTCGGTCAGGAGAACGAAGCTGGCCAGCAGCACAATCAGGTAGAAGAAGAACTCGCCGAGAATGAACCCGTCGAGAACCTGCGGCAGCAGGAACAAGCGCCGGGTGGAAGCGGTGGAAGCCGGCGCGCCGGCCTTGGGTTCGCGCCGGACGAGCGCCTGCAGGCGCAGTCCCAGATCCCTGGCGCGCGACCCGATGGCGCCGATCACGTCGCGGTCGCCGGGCCGCTCGAGCCGCGTAAACAAGACAATCCCGGCAATGCCAAACAGCAGGTTCGGGGTCCATACGGCGACTTCGGCCGGAAGCCGTCCTTCGCGCGCCAGTCCGATCAGGCTGATCAGGGTCATGAAGTACAGGAACGCGAAGAACACCGTGATCACGAATGCCCCGGAACGGCCGCCCTTGCGCGAGGAAACACCGAGTGGGATGCCGGTCAGCGCCAGCAGAATACAGGCGATGGGCAGGGCGAAACGCTGGTGGAACTCGATGCGCGCATCAACCGAGGCGCCGAGTTCCTTTGCCAGTGGAATCGTATCCATGGCGACGTATTCCTTGGCTCGTCTTTCGGCCGGAGGCTTGGATTCGAGCAACTGCTCGCCTTTCGGGAAGTTCCCGTCGTAATAGATCTGTGGCTCCTTGCCCGGCTCATAAAACGCGCCGTTGAGAAGCGAAAGCTGAATCTGGTTCTTGGCCGAATCCGGCTCGGCGATGGCTTCGGCGGCGACCGTGATTCGCGGGCCCTCTCCGCGGTCCGTTGCGCCGCTTTTGCGCTCCGCCGGACGTGTCATGTCGGCCATGAAAACCGTGCGCCAGCGGACAGGCTTGGTGGGAATCACATCGCCCACGTAGAGGACCATGCGCGGGAAACTTTCTTCGAAAACGCGGGGCTGGATTTCGGCGGTGAGTTGCTCGGCCGCCACCTTGTTGAGGACCCGGTAGGTTTCGCGAATCGCGTGCGGCGTCAGCCAGAGCGAGCAGTAAGCGGTCAGCGCCATGGCGATGAAGGCGAACCAGAGGACCGGATAAGCGACCTTCCTGCCGGGCACGCCGGAGGCGCGCAGGGCCGTGATTTCGCCGTCGCTCGACATGCGGTTCAGTCCGATGAGGGTACCGACGAGCACGCCGAGAGGCAACGTCAGCGGAAGGGTTGCGGGCAGCAGCAGCAGGAAGAGGTATCCGACGGCGAGCGGTTTGGCACCGCTGTTGACGAGGATCGAAAACAACTGGCCGGCCTTCTGCAGGAAGAGGACAAAAATAAACAGGACCGCGCCCAGCGTCGCGCTGGCGGCTACTTCACGCCAAACCGTGCGAAATAAAATTCCCATCGCACCCACGCACCGGCCGCGCTTCTATCGTGTCTCTAAAGCGGGCATTGGCACGATTGGCAATTTGGGCCGGTCTTCGTTGGGACGCTCCAGTTCCAGTTCCTCAAAGAGCATCCCGGGAGAGACCACCGCGGCGCCAACCACAAAGGTTCCCCCGCCCATCAGCGCAAACGGCGCGCCGTTTTCGAGGTAATCGAACAGCGCCTGCTCCGAGGACGCCATCAGAATGTCGCGGAACGAACGCGCGCCGAGATTCCGGAAACGCATTCCGCGCACCAGTTCCTCCCGGCCATCCGGATAAACACGGTACACCAGGACCGGCGAACTCACCGGCCGCCCCTGCGACCCGGAGCGGGAACTGCGAACCGCGATACGGCGCAGTTCATCGGCCGGCGCCGAAGAAGGGAAGTCCATTTTCCGGATAAGAAGGCCGTACGGTTTGCCCTGCTGCTTGACCATCTCCAGCATCCGTTTCTTGAGGTCGGACATGGGCGCGGCTTGCTCAGCGGTGACAAAGAGGTTGCCGAAGCGGGCCAGTTTCATGCCGAACGGACCCGGCAGACGCGCGTGCCCGTTGGTTTCGCTGGCGCCGCGAACCGGCGTGCGGGTCATCATGTAGGCCTTCAAGACCCCTTTATCGACGACTGTTACGGGCTTCGGAATCTGGCCTTCCAAATCGACGGCGAACTTGCCGATCAAAGGCGTCCCGTTCCAGTCCGCTTGCGACGGTTCGTCCTTCACGGTCATCCACTCAGGCAAGACCCGTGAGCCGAGGCGCCCCTCGAACTCGCTGGGCGCAATGGGGAGCGCGCGGCCAGGATCACTCACCGGACGGCGCATCACCGAAATCGACGTCCCGATGATCTCGGCGAAAATCTGCGCCGCCGCGCGCGGCTCAAAGAGCACCGGGCCAGTATAATCGTCACCCACCGGGGCCGCCGAGAGCGCCGTCAAATTTCTGGCCACGTCTTCCACCACGGTTCGCAGTCCGGAGTCGGAGGGCATCAGCGAGGCGTCCAGCGATTGCACGGAAGCGCCATCGTACAGCGTGCTGCCATCGGAAGCCTGCATGGAAGCGCGTGTCTGCAGGATGTAGAGACGGTCGGGTACTCTTGCCGCCGCCGCTTCGGAGTTCATGTAGTAATATTCGCCGACGCCCGCCTGATACTCGACGCTCGACAAGGCGATTTGCGGATAGGCGGCATACACCAGCGAGAGACTCTTGACCCGGGGACTCCATTGAGGATCCTCCGCCTTGAGCGGCTTGACGTCCTGAACCACCTGATTGATCGCGGCGGGAGAGAAATCCGGGAGGGGATCGGTCACGGTGACCCCGCGCAGCGCCGCGGCCTTCCTGGACCGGGCTTCCGACGCACCCTTATAGGCGCGGTCGGTGGCGAGCCACAAGGCGTGCCGCAGTGCGTAGACATTGTCGTCCAAGGGCAAGAAGTCCGAATCGTACCGTCCGCCGGAATAGAGGTCGGTGAAGATCGAGTTGGTGTTGTCTGAAACCAGGTCGCCGACCCGCGCCGTCAAGCGGAGCGCGCGGATCCGGTTTCGCGATTCGCGTGTCGTTGCGCCGAGCGACGCGCCCACCATGTAGAGATCGGCGTCATCGACGCCGTACTCGAGAAAGTACAGTGGATCGAGGACACGCAACTTCGGCGCGCGCGACATTTCCTCCGCCATGGCCCGCATGAGCGGGTCCATTTTGAGCGTCACGGTCTTGGCCACGGCGGGCGCGGGTTGAGACGCTGACGCCGGTTGCTGCGCCACCGAGGCCCGAGGAATCACCAGGAACGTGAGGGCCAACCACGTTCCGTAAGTCTGCAACTTCATCACAGGCCGTCTCCAGTCTCGGTAGGTCTTGGCAGGAAGGGCGGCCGGTCACCGGGGTTCGCCTTGCGCTGCGTCTCAATCTCGGAAATCAGGAGAGCCGGGCTGATGGCCGAGACCGGAACGTTGCCTGACTCGGCGCCGCAGTAGCCGTTGAAGACCTGAGGCTGGTCACTGGCGGCCAGAATCTTATCGAAACTTGTCAGCGGCGTGCCGACTATGTCCACGCCACGCACCAGTTCATCGGGCCGGCCGTCGGGGAAGACACGATAGACCACCAGCGGAATCACGGTGAATGCCTGCAAGCCCCTGCGGCCGGTGGTGGTAAATCCTCCAGTCACCTGGTCAAAATAAAGTCCGTACGGCTTGTTCTGCTTTTTGACTTCGTCAATCAGCTTGGCGCGCAGTTCCCTGTCAGTAACCCGGGTGGCGGTTTCGACAAACAGGTTCGATTGGCGTGACACCACTTCCTGGCCGATTTCCTTGCGCCCGTGGCCGTTGGACTTGGGGAAGCCCGGAATCGGCGTGCGCGACATGAGGAACTCCTTCAAGACTCCGTTGTCTACCAGCGTGACCCGCCGCGCACGGACTCCTTCGTCGTCGTAGCGGTAAGTTCCCATCAGGTCCGTTGAATCCTGTCTGCGTTTGGTGGCGTCGAAGACGACCGACAGGAACGCCGGCAGTATCGGGGTTCCGACGCGTTTGGCAAAGGTCTGGCCTTCGGCTTCGTCCTTCTGGCGATGGCCCTCGATGCGGTGTCCGAAGATTTCGTGGAAGAACACGGCCGCGGCGCGTCCCGACAAGATTGCGGGTCCGACGTACGGGTCCGCGTTCGGCGCCCGCTGCAGCTTTGTAAAGCGTTCCGCCAGGCTCGAAACGGCGGCTCGCAGCGTCTCGTCCGAGGGCAAGCGCGAAGGATCGGCGGCTTCAAAGCTGTCAAACAGAGAGAGGTCCTGGCCATCCGAGGCTTTTCCTCTCACGCTCAAAGTTACGCGAGACATTGTCCAGCCGTGTTGCAGTCTTGTGCCCTCGGTGTTAACGAAGATCTTGTTGTCGCGCTGTGAAGTGACCGAAATGGCGGAGTTCAGTATTCCCGGGTATTCGTTGAACGCGCTTGAGAGCTTGCGCAGCCGCGCCTCCCACTTCTCCCGGGGAAAATTGTAGGCCGGCGCGGGTTCGGTTGCGGCCACGGGCGCCTCCGCCGAGAAGTCGTCGGACGTCTCGGCCGGTTCGGCCTTCATCTGCGTGCGCGTCTTGATGCGGATTAACCGCTGCGCGGCGGCCTGGTAGACGCGGTCTGTCTCCTTCCAGACAATCCGGCGCACCGGGCCGGAGATGTCGTCGAGCGGGAGTCCGGTCGCCCGCGAGAAATGAGCGCGATCGCCATCGGCTAAGTGATAATTGTCGAACTGCGGCGTGCCGACACGTACCGAGCAATCGAAGTAGCGGTCACGCGACTGGTTGGAGCGCAGCAGGGCGCCCATGCTGGCGGAAACGGCGTCGGTCTGCGATTCCACCGCCGAGTAGGCGATAAAGTAGGGCGCCGGATCACCTTTGGCCTTGAGCGCCTGAAAATTACGGGTGAGTTCCTGGGCCAGGATGTCAATCAGCGGCGCGCCGCGCCCTTGACCGTAAGCGAAGCCACCCGTGAGCGCCAGAGCCACGGCCAGGCGGTGCATTCTGAACACAGCACAAGGATAACATTCGAGTGTCTTGCACCCTTGACTGTGCGAGGGCTGTACTACGATGCAGTTGCGCCTAAAGCGTCGGCCTTCTCAACCTCTTCGATGCGCATCAGGTCGAGCGCCAGGCTGTACCTGCCCCGCACGCCGGTCTTTTCAAAGATGTGCTTGAGGTGAATCTTCACGGTGCCGGGGCGAATCCCTAGCGACGAGGCGATCTCACGGTTCTTGAGTCCCGACTGGACAAGCTGAAGAACCTGCTGCTCACGCGAAGTGAGTTCGAACTGGCGGCCGCGGTCCCCCGACGCCGGATCGCGAAAGACACAATCCTCGAGCCACCGCGACCCCTCGGCAACGCCACGCACGCAAGCCAGCAGCGCATCGGCATCCACAGACCGCCGCAGGATCCCGCGGGCGCCGCCCTGGAGAAACTGTAGAGCTTCGGATTCGCTCACCGCTCCACCCCAAATGATCACGCGGGGCGCTGACGGAAGTTTCCTTGCGGCGTCCAGAACGCGCATGGCCGCGCTCACGCCAAACGCCTTGTCCAACAGCACCAGGTCCGGCGTCTCGCGTTGGATCTTTGAAAGCCCAGCCGCCAGGTTGGTGGCAATCCAGCCGCCATCAAATTCACCGGTCGCCTGCAAACACGCGCGGGCGCCTTCGGCGGTCATGGGTTGGGTGTCGACAAATCCGAGTCTCGTCACGTTGCTTCTACGTACCCTCTCGTTCTGAGGTTCTGATCTTCAGGTACTTAGTAGCCGTCCGATCTCGGAAATCTCTCGCCAACTCATTTCGTTTCTCTCCCCACAAGCCCGCGTTATCGAAGGATGGGCTGCTATAATCCGGGGTTGCTCGATCTGGCGTCAGAGGCCGCGTTGCCGTATCTTGCCGGCCGGCTCAATGTGCCTTTACCGCTGTTGCGCCTCACGCCGCTCGGCGGCGGCGTTTCCAACACGGTCGTGCTGGCCGAAGGTCCGGGAACGCGCTGCGTGGTCAAGCAGGCGCTGGGAAAACTGCGGGTGGCCGAAGACTGGTTTTGCACGCCGGAGCGTATCTTCCGGGAGTCCCAGGCGATTGTCAGTCTCTCGCCGGTGCTTCCGCCCGGGGCGGTTCCCCGCTTCTTGTTTGAAGACCGCGAGAACTACCTTTTCGCCATGTCGGCCGCGCCGTCTGATTCGCTGCCCTGGAAGTCGCTCCTGCTAGGGGGGGTCATCGACGAAGACACGGCGCGTTCCACAGGCCAGCTTCTTTCCACTATGATCCTGAGCACGGAAGAAAAGGCAGGGTGGCAGAAGACCTTTGGCGATCTATCCGTATTTGTGGAGTTGCGGCTAGACCCGTACTATCGGACGACGGCGTCACGCCACCCCGATCTGAAACAGAGTTTTGATGCTCTACTGGCTGAGTGTGCCGGGCGGCGGATTTCTCTCGTCCACGGCGACTTCAGCCCCAAGAACCTCCTGGTTTCAGGCAGCCAGGTGATCCTCATCGATTACGAGGTGGTGCATTTCGGAGACCCGTCGTTTGACGCCGCATTCCTGACCAGCCACCTGGTGCTCAAGGCGTTTCACCGCCCGCTCTGGGCGCCGGGATACCGCAAGCTGGCGGCCGCGTTCTGGGCCAAGGTGCGCTCGGAATTGCCGGGGCGCTTTGCCTGGTTTGAACCCGCCGCAATGCGGCACCTCGGTGCGCTGATGCTGGCGCGCATCGACGGAAAATCTCCGGCCGAGTACATCACCGAGCCGGACGTCAAGTCGCGCGTTCGCGCGGCGGCGCGCGCGATTCTGCTGGCGCCGCCGGATAACGTGGATGCCGCTTTCGAGGCGATCTTCCCATGAGCCTGACGATTCACTCCTTGCGCGCGCTAGAAATCCTGGACTCACGCGGAACGCCCACCATCGAGGTGGAGGCGGTCCTTTCGGACGGAACCGCGGCGACGGCACAGGCGCCTTCGGGCGCCTCAACCGGGCGGCATGAAGCCGTCGAACTCCGCGACGGCGACCCCTCGAGGTACGCGGGCAAGGGTGTCCGGCGAGCCGTCGCTTCGGTCGAAGGCGAACTGCTCAAGGCGTTGCGAGGCGCCGCGGCCGAAGACCAGGCGGCGATCGACCGCCGGATGATCGAGTTGGACGGCACACCGTCCAAGTCCCGTTTAGGCGCCAACGCGATTCTGGCGGTCAGTTGCGCCGTGCGGCGGGCGTTCAGCCTCGCGCGCTCACAGCCGCTCTGGCAGTCGCTGGCGGAGCTCGGCCCGGGCGCCTCGCCCGCCGTGCCGGCGCCCATGGTCAACATCCTCTCCGGCGGGCTGCACGCCGGCCGCAACATCGAGTTCCAGGATTTCCTCGCGCTTCCTCACGGTCTCCCCAGCTATAGCGAGGCGTTGAGAGCGGTGGTGGCCATTCACGCGGCCGCGCACGAGATCCTGGTCCGCGGCGGGCGCCTGCTGACCGGTGTGGCCGACGAAGGCGGCTGGGGACCGCGTTTGGAATCGAACGAACTGGCTCTGGCCGTCCTGACGCAAGCCATCGAGAACGCCGGCTACCGGCCCGGCGAACAGGTTTCAATCGCGCTCGACGTGGCCTCCTCGCACTTCTACCGCGGGGGCAGGTATCACCTGGCCACCGAGGGGCGCAGCCTCACGCCGGCGGAAATGGTCGATCTGCTGCGCCGCTGGTGCGGCTTGTATCCGGTCAAGTCGATCGAGGACGGCCTCGACCAGGACGATTGGGAGGGCTGGCGTCTCCTGACGGAGCGTCTCGGAAAGACGGTGCAGATCGTCGGCGACGACTTCTTTACGACCAATCCGGCCAGACTCCGGCGGGGCATCGAGAGCCGCGCCGCCAACTCGGTGCTGGTCAAGATGAACCAGATTGGCACGCTTACTGAGACGTTCGAAGTGCTGCGCATGGCGCGCGAGGCGGGGTTCAGCGCCGTGGTTTCGGCGCGCAGTGGAGAAACCGAAGATTCCTTCCTGGCGGACCTGGCGGTCGCCTCGGGCGCCGGCCAGATCAAAGTGGGCTCGATCACCCGTTCCGAGCGGCTGGCCAAATACAACCGGCTGCTCAGAATCGAGCGGGACGCTAACCTGCCTTTCGCCGGGAAGGCGGCTTTTCCTTAAGCCGGTTAATTGTGCCCCGGCACGCCGGCGCGCCGCAATGGCAGGGCGTCCGTTCGACGTTCGGTTCAAACCGGTAGTCGATCGTCAGTTCCTCACCCGGATGAATGTCCTGCCTGGCCATGTAAAGGATGTGCCCGTTGGTGATGTAGGAATAGCAGTTCGGCTCGCAGCAGTGGTTGATGTATTCGGCGCCGCTGCCGCCCACCGATCCGTCGATGGTCCAATAGGCGTCCAGGGTGAAGAGATAATTGAACTCGCGCTCGGCCCGCTTCTTGGTTTCGCGCCGGCTGATGCGTTCCCCTGTGTACTCGATGATCTTGCGGCCTTTGGGAATGAACTCCCCGGCAAAGACACCCCAGCGATGGATGCCGGAGCGCGCAATCCGTAACTGGAATGGGGTGTGCCTGGGGTCGAGGCGAGGTGTCTGTTCCAACAAAAGAGCGGGGTCGGCCATACAGCAAAGCGTGTGTCATCCCGGATCCGCTTGCGGCATCCGGTTCTCGAGCCTAGAAGTCGTCCGGGCGATTCTTCTTCTTGTTCCTCCGGCGTAAAATGATGACGCCGATCACCAGGAGACAAAGCACCCCGGCGACAATCTTGACGGTCTCTTGATCCAATGGAATCCCTTCTAGGCAGAGTATTCTACCCGAACATGTAGTGGGACAGAAGAACTAAAATGATGCTTTTTGTTTCAGTACGTCGATGAGTTCCTGTACTGCCGCGGCGCTCTTGTCCAACTGTGTTCTTTCGGCGGCTTCGAGCTTCACCTCGTAGATCTTCTCGATGCCCCGGGACCCAAGCTTCACCGGCACGCCGACAAACAGTCCGTGATAGCCGTACTCGCCTTCGAGCAGCGCGGCGCAGGGGAGCACTTTCTTCTTGTCCTTCAAAATGGACTCCACCATTTCCACGGTCGCCGCCGAAGGAGCATAGTAGGCGCTGCCGGTCTTCAAGTACTTGACGATTTCCGCTCCACCGTCCCGGGTCCGTTGCACCAGGCGGTCGATGGCTGCTTTGTCCAGCAGTTCGGTGATGGGTATGCCGCCCACGGTGGTGAGCCGCACCAGCGGAACCATAGTGTCGCCGTGCCCACCCAGCACCAGCGCGGTAATGTTCTCGACGGAAACGCCCAACTCCATCGCGATGAACGTCCGGTAGCGCGCCGTGTCCAGAACGCCCGCCATGCCGATGACGCGATTTCGGGAGAACTTGGAAACCTGCTGCGCGACAAAGCACATCGCATCCAACGGATTGGTCACCAGAATCAGGATTGAGTTCGGCGAATACTTCACCGCCTGTTCAGTGGCGTTCTTGACGATCTCATAGTTCGCCATCAGGAGGTCGTCGCGGCTCATTCCGGGTTTGCGCGGAAAGCCGGCCGTGATGACGACAATGTCGGACTCCGCCGTCGGCTCGTAATCGTTGGCGCCGGTAACCGTAACGTCGTATCCCTCGACGGGGCCGGATTCCAGCAGGTCGAGACTCTTGCCCTGCGGCACGCCTTCCACGACGTCCACGAGAACGACGTCCGCCAGTTCCTTGTTGGCGATCCGGAGCGCGCAATTAGCGCCGACATTTCCCGCGCCGACTACCGTGACTTTCTTTCGCATGAGAGCGTCCTTTTCAGATGAAATTGACTGAACGGCCTCCACCCGGCCGCAGCCGCCTAGGGAGATTATATCGGAGGTCCATCTCCCCTTTGCGCATACTCTATAGGGGAGAGATCGCCCATGACTCGCAGACTTTCCACTCCGATACCGGCGGTTTGGCGCGCCTGGCTCGCCGCCGCCGTGTTGCTGCCGGCCTCACTCCCCGGGCAGTTGGTCGAAACCTACCAGCCTCCGCGCGCCAACTGTTGTCTTCCGGCGGCGGCGCAAGCCCTGGCCGACCAGCTCCAGGACTGGAATCAGCTTGGCCGCTACCATGCCGACAACGAGCGGATCCAGGCGTTGCCCGCCGGTCCGAAGCGCGTCGTGTTTCTGGGCGACTCCATCACCGATGGCTGGAAACTCTCCGAGTACTTTCCCGGCAAGCCTTACGTGAACCGGGGCATCAGCGGCCAGACCACCACCCAGATGCTGGTGCGTATGTTTCCCGACGTCATTAACCTCAAGCCCGCCGCCTTGATCGTGCTCGCCGGTACCAACGACATTGCGCGCAACACCGGCCCGGCGACGTTACGGCAGATCACGGACAATTTTCAGGCCATCGCCGAACTGGCGCGGGCTCACAACATCAAAGTGATTTTCTGCACCGTGCTCCCGGTCAGCGACTATACGTCGCGTAAGCAGACCGAGCGCCGCCCGCCTGCCGACATCCAGAAACTGAATGCCTGGCTGAAGGATTATTCGCACCGGACCGGCGCCGTTCTGGCCGACTACTTCACCCCAACCGCCGATAACCAGGGCTTTCTCAAAGACGGATTTTCAAACGACGGGCTGCATCCGAACGCCAAAGGGTACGAATTGATGGCGCCGGTGGCGGAAGCCTCGATTCAACAGGCGCTCCGGTCAGCGCCTTGATTCGCCATGCCGCCCAACGATACTCTTGAAGATTCATTTCTGAAAGGTCCTCCGAACATGGCAAGCAGAGCAATCACGGTCGCCCGCGGCGACGGAATCGGCCCCGAAATCATGGACGCCACGCTGGCGATTCTCAAGGAATCCGGCGCGCGGCTCGACATCGAAGAAATCGAGATCGGTGAAAAGGTCTACCTGCGGGGCAACACCGCCGGAATCGAGAAAAGTTCCCTTGACTCCCTGCTGCGGACCAAAGTGTTCCTCAAAGCTCCGATCACCACGCCCCAGGGCGGGGGCTATAAGAGTCTGAACGTCACCACGCGCAAGCTTCTGGGCCTCTATGCCAACGTCCGCCCTTGCGTCGCTTACGACCCCTACATTCCGACCAAGCATCCGAGGATGGATGTGGTGATTGTCCGCGAGAACGAAGAAGACCTGTACGCCGGCATCGAATACCAGCACACGCCGGATCAATGCCAGGCCATCAAAGTCATCACCCGTTCCGGCAGTGAGCGCATCGTGCGGTACGCCTTCGACTACGCGGTCCGCAACAACCGGAAGAAGGTGACCTGTTTTGTGAAGGACAACATCATGAAGGTCACCGACGGGCTTTTTCACAAGGTGTTCGACGAGGTTGCGGCCGAGTATCCCGCGATCGAGAAGGAATCCTGGATCGTGGATATCGGCGCCGCGAAACTCGCCGACACACCGGGCGCGTTCGATGTCATCGTGATGCCGAACCTGTACGGCGACATCCTCTCCGACGTCGCCGCCCAGATAGCCGGATCGGTTGGGCTGGCTGGTTCGGCCAACATCGGCACCAAGTACGCAATGTTTGAAGCGATCCACGGCTCGGCGCCGCGCCGCGCCGGACAGAACAAGGCCAACCCCTCCGGCCTGCTTCTGGGCGCGGTCATGATGCTGGTGCACCTCGACCAGACCGACATTGCCGAAGCCATACACAACGCGTTTCTCAGGACCATCGAGGATGGCGTGCACACCTACGATATCGCCAAGAGTGAATCCACCACGCCCAACCCGCTGACCACCCAGGTTGTGGGAACCAAGGCGTTCGGCGAAGCGATTGTGGCGCGTCTGGGCACGCTGCCCGAGAAACTGAAGCCCGTAAGCTACCGTTCCGCGCCGTCACAAATGGCCGTCGACCGGGCAACGCGGGCATCGGCGGTCAAGCGCGAACTGGTCGGCGTCGACGTCTATGTGCACCACGCGCCCGCCGACCCGAACGTCGTCGGAAAGAAACTCGAAGCCGTTGCCGGTGATGCGCTCAAGCTGGTCATGATCTCGAATCGCGGGGTCAAGGTGTATCCCGACCCGCTGCCGGACTCCGCCACGTGCGACTCCTGGCGGTGCCGCTTCCAGAGCCGTGGCGCCAGTCCGGTCGTGACGTTCCGGCAAGTGCTCGACCTGCTGAGCCGCGCCGAACAGGCCAGCCTGGACGTTCACAAGACCGAACACCTGTACAACTACGACGGCAAAGCCGGGTATTCGCTCAGTCAGGGCCAGTAAACGCGTGGCAGAGATCAAACCCCTGGCCGGTGTCATCATGGGCAGCGTCTCCGATTGGGAGACGCTGCAACACGCCTGCGCTGTCCTGGAGGAGTTTGATGTTCCCTACGAGAAGCAGGTGGTGTCGGCTCACCGCACGCCCGACCGCATGGCGGAGTACGCCAAAGGAGCGCGCGGCCGCGGACTCGAGGTGATCATCGCCGGCGCGGGCGGCGCGGCGCACCTTCCGGGTATGGTCGCTTCGCACACCACGCTGCCCGTACTCGGCGTTCCGGTGCAGAGCAAGGCGCTGAACGGCCTGGATTCGCTGCTTTCCATTGTGCAGATGCCGGGAGGAATTCCCGTGGCGGCTTTGGCCATCGGCAAAGCCGGGGCGACAAACGCGGGATTGCTCGCCGTATCGATCCTCTCCCTTTCCAGGCCGCCGCTGGCTTCCAAGCTGGCGGAGTTTCGCAAGAAGCAGACGGAAAAGGTGCTGCTGGTCAAATTGCCGTGAGTTCTCCGATCGGCCCGGGCGCGGCAGTCGGCGTGCTTGGCAGCGGGCAACTCGGCCGGATGTTTGCCATCGCGGCGCGGCGCATGGGTTACCGTGTGCACACCTTCTCGCCGGATGCCGATACGCCCACCGGCCAGGTGGCCGACGTTGAAGTCCGGGCTTCCTACGACGACCTGGATGAAGTGCGCGCCTTCGCGTCGCGCGTGCAAGTGGTGACGTTCGAGTTTGAGAATGTTCCCGCCGCCACAGCTCGGGCGGCCGCCGAGATGGCGCCGGTGAGGCCCGCGGGCAACGTCCTGCATGTGACCCAGCACCGCCTCCGCGAAAAGACCTTCCTGCATCAACACGGCTTTCCCCACGCCCCGTTTCGCCGCATCGCTTCGCTCGAAGATCTGGCCGTGGCGTTGCGGGATATTGGCTGCCCGGCGATTCTGAAAACCGCCGGGTTCGGCTATGACGGAAAAGGGCAATGCGAGATCCTCGTTCCGGACGATGCCGGTCCGGCCTGGGATTCGATGCAGGGCCAGGAAGCCGTGCTGGAAGGTTTTATCGATTTTGAGCGCGAAGTTTCGGTCGTGGCGGCGCGCGGCATGGATGGGAGTTTCGCGCATTACGGCGTGGCCGATAACGAACACCGTAATCACATTCTCGACGTGACCACGGCGCCAGCCGGAGTCAGCGGCAAGGTTTACTCGGAAGCCGTCGAAATCACGCGCGCCATTCTGGAGACGTTGGATGTGACCGGCGTCCTGTGCGTCGAGTTTTTTCTGGGACGGGATGGCCGGCTCCGCGTCAACGAGCTGGCGCCGCGGCCGCACAACTCCGGCCATTTCACGTTCGACGCCTGCCTCACCAGCCAGTTTGAACAGCAGCTTCGCGCGGTTTGCGGCTTGCCGCTCGGCGCCACCGACCTGCTGCGGCCCGCCGCCATGGCCAATCTCCTGGGCGACATCTGGGAACCGGGCGAACCGAACTGGGCCATGGCCTGCGCCGTACCCAACGTCAAACTGCACCTCTACGGCAAACTCGAACCGCGTCCGGGACGCAAGATGGGCCACTTGACCGCGTTGGCGGCCACGCCCGAGGAAGCCCGGGCGGCAGCCCTCCGGGCGCGCGACGCCTTGATGACGAAGGGTTG